>QHQE01000111.1 GCA_003219265.1 Verrucomicrobiota bacterium | reverse complement strand
GAAATGCCCGAAGACCGAATAGAACTTAATTTTCTGCTTTCCTGTTTTCCTGATTAAATCTGTTAAGTAAGCTTTGGAATGCGGAATTTCTTCGCCGAACTCAAGCGGCGAAAAGTTTACAGCGTCGCGGTCACGTACGCAGTCGCCGGCTGGGCCCTCGCTCAAGGCATCGCGCAGGTGTTGCCAGTATTCGATATTCCGAATTGGGTCGTGCGTCTCATCGTGCTCCTCATCGTGCTCGGCTTTCCGGTCGCATTAATTCTCTCGTGGTTTTTCGATCTCACTCGATACGGGATCGTGCGGACGCCGGATCGACCCGAAATTGAGATCGACCTCGTTCAACCGATCAGCTCGAACGAGAAATCAATCGCGGTTTTGCCTTTCGCCGATCTAAGCCCGGCGAAGGATCACGATTATTTTAGCGACGGGATTGCGGAGGAGATTCTCGCGGCACTGGCGAAGATCGAGGGTTTGCGCGTTGCGGCGCGGCGATCGTCGTTTTGGTTCAAAGGAAAAGAGGCACAACTCAGCGAAATCGCGCAGCGACTGAATGTTGGAAATGTGCTGGAGGGCAGTGTCCGGCGCGACGGCAATCGCGTTCGCATCACGGCCGAGCTCATCGACGCAAGCGACGGCTTCACACTTTGGTCAGAAACATTCGATCGCGAAATGCAGGGAATCTTCGCCGTCCAGGACGAGATCACGCGCGCGATTGTCGATGCGCTGAAATTAAAACTCGATATCTCCGCGCCACCGACGTCGCGCAGCACCGACGCTTACGACTTTTATCTACAGGGTCTTTTTTATTCCGATAAGAGTACGGAAGAAGCGTTGCAGCGCAGCTTGGAATTTTTCGAGCGCGCGTTGGAAAGGGATCCGCAATTCAGTCGCGCGTGGACCGGCATTGCGAAATCGTGGCTTTGGCTCGCGGACGCCTACGTGCCACCGCTCGAAGCGTATCCGAAAGTGCGTGAGGCGGCGACCAATGCGCTCAACATCGACAAGGGCGACGCTGAAGCGCACGTCTATTTGGGCGAAGTGAAACGCATTCTCGATTGGGACATGGACGGCGCGGCACGGGAATTTTGTCGCGCTGTCGAGCTCGATCCAAAATCGACGCCGTCAAATTATTTTTCGGCTGCGTTTTGGGCCGCGCGCGGCGAACGCGATGAAGCGCTCACTTATTTGCAGCGCACTTCCAAAATCGATCCGGCGTCGCTGTGGGTGAACAATTCCGCGTGCGAACTCTACCGTTACTTCGGTCTCTACGATGAAGCGATCGCTGCCGGCGAACGCGCGTTGCAACTGGACCCGGCGTTTATCTATGGCGAGCCGCTGCTAGCGGCGCTGTATCGCGAGATGGGGCGATNAGGGCTCAGAATCTCAGTGGCAGACCAGCGTTTGGTTTGGCTATCACCTACGCGCGCATGAACCGGCGTGATGAAGCGGTGCGAGCTCTCAATGCAGCCACGGCAAATCGGCGCTACACGCCAGGTGACGCAATCGCGCATGTGCACGTGTCCCTCGGAGAGCATGACGAAGCCATTCGCGAACTTGAACGCGCATGCCAGGAGCGATCTTCATCGTTGCATTTCGTCGGCATCGCGCCGGAGTTCGCCCAAATCCGCGGCGATAGGCGATTCACTGCAATCCTGGAACGAATCGGTCTGGAACCGGATAAAGTTTTTGCAAGCGCGCCGTCGCGTCGCTAATGCCAGGCGCAGATTCCGCCGCTGATTGATTGGAGCGACAACCGCTCCGCGGCCTGCATCTGCGTTCCGGAAATCAATTCGAGAAATCCGTCAGATAAGAGCTCTGAACGTAGTTTTGTCCTACTTGTCTTTTGCTTTTTGCTCTGTCGTCTCTTCCTTCGGAAACAGGGAGAGATATTCGGCGTAGCCTTCGGCCTTCATTTTTTCGACGGGAATGAAATGCAACGCGGCCGAGCTAATGGCGTAGCGCCGGCCAGTCGGCGGCGGTCCGTCGTTGAAAACGTGGCCGAGATGGGAGCTGCTCCCGGTTGCGCGGACCTCGGTGCGTTGCATGCCGAAGGAGGAGTCGGGTTTTTCGACAACGCGGTCCGGTGAAATCGGTTTCGTAAAAGTCGGCCGGCCGGTGCTGGCATCAAATTTGTCGGTCGAACTGAAAAGCGCCTCGCCCGTGATGACGTCCACGTAAATGCCGGGCTTCTGATTGTCCCAGTATTCATTCCGAAAAGCGGTCTCGGTGCCGTTTTCGCGCATGACGTGGTATTGTTCTTCCTTGAGCTGGGAGCGGAGGACGGAGTCGCTCGGGACCGGTTTTATGGGATTAAATTGTCCCGTTTCCTTTTTCTGCTCTTCCGCGTGGCTGAAGTAAAAGAAGCCCGCGGCGACGGCGGCGGCGCCAAGCAAGCCAAGCCATAGCGTTAAGTGGGCCGAGTGTTTCGAAGGGTGATGGATTCTGTGCACCGGCGTTTCGGAAATTTCTTTTACCGACAGTTCATTCATTAGCCACCACTTCGTCTCGTGAATGCGCAGGGGTACTGGAGCGGACCTCTTTTAATATATCGCACCGACCAGCCGCGGTGGTTGTGCGCATTCATCTCCCCAAAACTCCCCGGACGAAACCGTTATTTCTTCTTCTCGAAAAGCGCGAGATAGTCGCCGTAGCCTTCTTCCCTCAATTTTCCCACTGGAACGAATCGCAGCGCGGCCGAATTGATGCAATATCGCTGACCGATCGGCGCCGGACCGTCTGGGAAAACATGGCCGAGGTGCGAATCGCTTTTGCTCGAACGGACTTCGGTCCGTTCCATGCCAAGCGTGCGATCCGATTTCTCCGCCACGCGCGCTTTGTCGATCGGCTTGGTGAAACTCGGCCAGCCGGTGCCGCTGTCGAATTTGTCAAGCGAGCTAAACAGCGGTTCCCCGCTCACAATATCGACATAAATTCCGTCGCGATGCTCGTTCCAATATGCATTCTGAAACGGCGGCTCTGTCCCGCACATTTGCGTGACGTGATATTGCTCGGGCGTGAGTTTTTTGCGCAGTTCCGCGTCTACGGGTTTCGCGCTCTTGTCGCTGTTGGTTGATGGAGTTGTCATAGCTGGCGGTTGTGTCGCCGGATCGTCTCGCTTCTGAGCGCCGGCCCGATTCAGAAACAACAAAAGACCAAGCAACCCGACAAAGACAAACGCGCAGAAGATCAACATTCCACGCGGCGATTGCTTCAGCCG
Source organism: Verrucomicrobiota bacterium (assembly GCA_003219265.1). Lineage (GTDB taxonomy): Bacteria > Verrucomicrobiota > Verrucomicrobiia > Chthoniobacterales > UBA10450 > AV133. Next base: position 16,064 of record QHQE01000111.1, on the reverse strand, counting down.
TTTTGGAAACTGGATCACGGCAAAAAATACGCAATTTATTTTGTCGCGACAGCGGAATTTGCCACCGGCGCTTTAGTTGCGGCGCGTCGGTTTGTCCGCGATGAGCAACTGCTGTCAATCGGGCAGCGGCGCTGATTTAGGAACCCGGCCGTGCAACGGACCGACATCGATCGCCACCGAAGCAGTTGTTCTGATTAGATCAGGTGGAAGACTTCGGCTTCGTCGTAAGTAATTGGACGACTTGAAGGGCTAGGCGTTCGGGGCATTGCTGGATGCACGAACCGCTCGGGTGCGAATTTCGCTAGTCGACATCCTGTCGCCCGGCTTCGGGAACACGAATGTAGCGACGCAGCACAAGCAATCCAATCGGCGCAACCGATGCCGCCAGAGCAAAGATAAGCCACATCGTCCCGGAATGTCGCGGACCGTGTTCTGGACAAAACGCAGCTAATAGCCATCCCCCGCTTCCCACGAGCAATTTGCCGAGAAGAAACGGAATATAGGAGAGTGCGCCATAGGATGCTTCCTGACCTCTCGGGGCGATCGCGGCAGCGTACTCGTACACTCGCGGTGAATAGAATGCTTCGCCGACCGAGAAGATGGCAATATAGATCGCAGTCATGATGTAGTACGGATGAATACCACCTTTCAATCCGAGATAGGTGTGGCCGAGCCATTGCCCGATCGGGCCGTTGGCGGAACCTTGGAACCACGCCGTGGGCAAAGCCATCAAGAAGACCGAAGCCGCACAGATGACTCCACCGACTACGACCATTCGATAGGCGGAGAACTGTTGGGTAAGCGCGCCGATGATTGGCACAAGCAAAATGATGAGAAGGTAATTGATGGCTGACAGCTGACCTATCGGCGCTCCGTCCCCTAGCTCGCGAATACCGAATTTGGGAAACACGTAGTCCATTTGCAGGAAGATGAGCTTCAGAAATCCGATCAAAAGAAGAAAGGCAAGCAGGCGGTAAAAACCCGACTGACTGAGCAGCCGCCTAAATAGCCGGACGGTATCGAGGGCACTGTCGTGGACCGTTAACCAGATACGCTCCCAGAACGCACCTGTGGCATATCTCACCGGCTCAGCGGTGAACCTAACGCCTTCATCTGTCGCTTCAGCTCCTCTGCGCAAAAAATAAATCGTCGGAAGAAGCAGAAGCTCGAAGCCGAGGCTTACCAGGAACAGCGTCCGGTAAGTAGTTATCTGTAATCCAAAGAGACTTAAATGACCATGTTCGCCTAATGTCTGCCGGACGTAGTCGAAGATGCGTGCCGCAATCAGATAGCCAACGTTCATAACCATGTAGATGATCGAGAAAGAGATCGAGCGTTGCCGGGTGGTCGAATATCGGCGCGCGGCGGCGATCAGCACCGGCGTGCCGAGTGCCTCCCCGATGACCAAAGGAAACAAGCCGCCGGCAAGCGCCAGCCATTTTATCGTCGTAAAGACCATGACCGCGCGGGCAACCAGGCAAACAAAGACGCCAAGGAAAAAAGTTCGGCGAAGGCCGACCGCGTCCGTGACTGAGCCAGCTAACAGCGTGAAGACGGTCATCGCCGGCGCCCAGACCCAACCTACTAAAGCTCCCGCGTGCTGATCGTTGAACCCGAGATCTGACGAAAGCCATAAAATCAGCGTCTTATTCGTGATCGAGTAGGCTGAGATGATTAGGAGCTTTATCGCAAAGGTGAGCCACAACTCGCGCTGAGCTCCCTTGAGGACGGTGAATTTCGCGAGAAAACCGAGAAAACCTGTTGCTTCGACTGGAGCGACGCTGTCCTCCGGCACGAACGTCTCTCTGATTGGTTCTCCCACGGTTTTGACTTCAGCTACAGCATTTTCGCGACAAATTCGCGCCCGTCGAATAGCGCAAAGTCGTCGATCTTTTCGCCGGTGCCAACGAAGCGCGTAGGAATTCCAAGCTCATCTTGAATTGCGACGACGATGCCGCCCTTCCCGCTGCCGTCGAGTTTGGTCACGATCAAGCCGGTCAGTCCCATGGCGTTGTGAAACTCGCGCGCCTGGCTGAGTGCGTTGCTGCCGGTGGTAGCATCGGTCACCAGCAATGTTTCATGCGGTGCGTCCGTATCGCGCTTGGCCAGGCTGCGCTTCACTTTCTGCAATTCAGCCATCAAATTCGTTTTCGTGTGCAATCGTCCGGCGGTATCGCAAAGCAAGAATTCAATCTTGCGTTTCTCGGCCGCTTGATAGGCCTCGTAACAAAGCGCAGCTGGATCGGCGTTGTATTGACCGCGAATCATTTCCACCCCCAGTCGCTCGGCCCAAATCCCAAGCTGCTCGATCGCCGCCGCGCGAAAGGTGTCCGCGGCCGCGAGCAAGACACGATGTCGATTTTTTTGGAAATAATGCGCGAGCTTGGCGGTTGATGTTGTCTTACCGGTGCCGTTTACGCCCACGATGAGAATCACTTTCGGTTTGTCGGGCAGCGGCCGGATTGGTTCCGAAGTGGTTGGCAGGACGCGCAAGATTTCCTCGCGGGCGACTTTGACGACGTCATTGATGCCCAGCAAAGACCAAGCCTCGCGTTCTTGCAGGTTCTTGATGATCCGCGACATCATCGGCACGCCGAGATCAGCGCGGATCAGCGCTTCCTCGAGCTCGTCCCAATCGATCGGTTTGTTGGCGAAACTGTCAACAACGGAGCGTAGAAATTTCATCGTGAATCGTAATGCGTGAGTCGTGAATCGTGGAAACGATTTAACGATTCACGATTTAACGATTCTCTTGCCCCTTTGCTGCCGGTGCGGCTTCACGCAACGGTCGCGTCAAATCGTCTTTCACCCGATCGAGAATGCCGTTGACGAAGCGACCCGATTCCGCGCCGCCAAACGTTTTCGCGAGCTCGATCGCTTCGTTGATCGAAACAACCGGCGGGATGTCGTCGCGATAAAGCATTTCGTAGATGGCAAGCCGCAACACATTGCGATCGACCGCGGAGATGCGGTGGAATTCGTAATTCTCACAGTAGCGCCGAATCCGTTCGTCGATCTCTGGCAGATGCGCGACCATTCCTTCGATGAGCGGCTGGGCGAATTCGCGCACGCGAGGCTTGGCCGGGCAAAATTCCCAGAAATCCTCCATTCGCTCAGGTGCCTCACCGTGCTGGAGGTCGCGCCAGAAATGATATTGGATGGCCGCCTGCCGCGCGACTCGACGTTTCCCCATAAGATTTATTTCCTGCGAAGCTCCGACATGACGCTGGCGATTTCCACCGCGGCCCGCGCGGCCTCGGTCCCGCGGTTGATTTTATCTTGCAGGCAACGCTCGCGCGCCTGGGTTTCATTGTCGAGGCAGAGCACGGTGTTGATGACCGGCACGCCGTGATCGACCGCGATTCGTTGCAACGCGTCGGTCACGGAGCGCCCGAGATGTTCGGCGTGGTTGGTGCGTCCTTTCAATATGACGGCCATGGCGATGATCGCGTCCGCCTTTTTTTTCGTGGCCAGCTCACGCACGACCACGGGAATTTCGAACGCGCCGGGCACTTGATGCAGCGTGATGGCGCCGTGGGGAGCGAGTCTGCGTAATTCCTCGGTCAGGTGATTGACCAACCCCTGGACGTAGGGCGCGTTGAACTGACTCGCGACAATCGTGAATGTGCGTTTCCCGGCGAAGACACGGGAGCGGGGCTGAATCAGGTTCGACACTGCCATGGGGTGAAAGGTCGACAATGCTCGTTAAGCAAGCTCCGCCTCAGAGCAGGTGCCCCATCTTTACTTTTTTGGTTTCGAGGTACCTGGCGTTATACGGATTGGCTTCGCTGCGAATCGGCACTTGCTCGATCATTTGGATGCCGTAACCCTCGAGACCGACAACTTTCTTCGGATTGTTGGTCAGAAAACGGAACTGCCGAACGCCGAGATCGAAAAGGATTTGCGCGCCGAGTCCGTAATCGCGCAAATCGCTCGGGTAACCGAGCCGGGCATTTGCCTCCACGGTGTCGAGTCCTTCCTCTTGCAATTTGTAGGCGTGAATTTTCGCCGCCAACCCGATGCCGCGCCCTTCCTGCCGCATATAAACGAGCACGCCGTTTCCCTCCTCTTGGATCTGTCGCAGCGCCGCGTGTAATTGATTTCCGCAATCGCACCGGCGCGAGCCGAAGACATCGCCGGTGAGACATTCGCTGTGCACGCGCACCAGAGTCGGACGCGCCTTGTCGATCTTGCCCTTGACGAGAGCGAGATGATGCGCGCCGTCGAGCTTCGACCGATACAAATGCAAATCGAAATCGCCGTACTCGGTTGGCAATTTTATCACCTGCTCCAGTTCTACTAGCTTTTCGCTGACGCGCCGATGTGCGATCAAGCTTTGGATCGTACACATGCGCAATCCGTGTTTTTTGCGAAACTCCATCAGCTCCGGCAAGCGCGCCATCGTTCCGTCGTCGTGCAGAATTTCGCAAAGCACTCCGGCCGGTTGCAGCCCGGCCATGCGCGCAAGATCGACCGCCGCCTCCGTGTGACCGGTGCGGCGCAACACGCCGCCATCTTTGGCGCGCAGCGGAAAAACGTGACCTGGTTGCACGAGATCGCTCGGCGACGATTTTGGATTCGCGATTGCCAAAATCGTCGCGGCCCGATCGTGCGCGCTGATTCCAGTGGTCACGCCGCGCGCCGCATCCACCGAGACCGTGAAATCGGTGCGATGCATTTCGCGGTTCTGCGCCACCATGCGCTGCAAGCCGAGTTGTTCCGCGCGCTCGTTTGAGATCGGCACGCAAATCAGACCGCGCCCGTGCTTGGCCATGAAATTGACCGCCTCCGGCGTCGCCTTCTCCGCCGCCATCACGAGATCGCCTTCGTTTTCGCGATCGGCGTCGTCCGTCACGATGACAATGCGGCCGCGCGCGATATCGCTCACGACATCGTCGATCGTATCGAACTGAAACGCCTCCTTCGCCTGCACAATCATTGATGATACCATTACGTCCGCTGGTTTTCTCGGCAACGTCAATTCCTCGGACATTGGATGTTGAACGTTCACGGCCTTTCGCGTCCGGGAGGTTGACGGTGATGTGTTCATGATCGGGCGGACGGAAGATATTTGCCCGGCGAACAATAAGCACGCGACCGCTGCGCATCATAGCGTCGGTGGGATGCTGCGTTTGGGCTGCGGACATTCCGCCGAAGAAAACACCCATCGCCCACGCGCCCATCTGGTAATCGGGAACCTCGCCGCGCGTAAATGCCTCGATCAGCCACTTGATTTCCGGGCCGGACAACACCTGCCCGTCGCGCTTCTTTCAATCAGCGCTGGAAAGTGCATTACACCGACCAAGCTCGAATTGCGCCGGAGCGTAATAATTGTCGATCCATCGTCAGCACTGGAACGTGCAGAGCCCGCGCGGTTGCAGCGATGATGCGATCAGCCGGATCGCGCCCCAACGTTGGAGGCAGCGCCAGCAATTCTTCAGCAATCGCGGGCGTGACCTGAATCAGTTCGATCGCGTCCGGCCGTGTTGCTTCAGCGATCCATTTTTTCGGAGTGGGGAAGAGAGCGACTCTGGAACTTTCCACGAGCAATGAAATTTCCCATAAGCTGATTACACTTAGCATGGGTGGCGATGAGAGTTTTCGCAGAGCGTTGCGATACTTGGAACTGAGCTGCGGCAAATCTGCCATCCACCAAATCCAAATATGAGTGTCGATCAAGACCACAGATCAACGCCGCCGTTTTTGACGAAGCCGTTTCGCCTTCGCACGATGTTTCAGTTCGTGACCGGTGAAAGCGTCGAAATCTTCGTCGCCCAGCAGCGGCGAAACAATATCGCCTAGCACCTGTGCGCTTCCCTTCAGCCGCTGCCACGGTTTTTCTTTTGATTTGGGCGGCCCCAAGCGTGCCACTTCCACCCCGCGTTTGGTTATGGAAATGGACTCACCGCTCTTGCGCACGTGTTCCATGAGGCTAAGGCACTTGGCTTTGAATTCGGAGGCCGTAATGGTCATAAAGACTGGTTACATGGTCATTTCCAGCGGTCAAGCGATTTCGCCAGGAATGAATCGCCTTCCAGCCACGATTCCGACAATTGAAAAAATTCGGCGAGTCAGGTCGCCGCGTCTGCATATGTCGATCTTGGCCCGAGGTCGCACGACTTTAGCTTGTGCATTACAAATAGCGGAACTTGCTCGCGGGTGGCATCGGTTCCGCGAAAAGTTGGATCGTTTCCATGGTCGGCCGTGATGATCATCAAATGTTCGGCGAGATATCGTCTGGTCGGGATTGCGTCTTGCTCACGAAGTGAGGATTGCGCAAAGGCCGAAAACAGAAAATGCTTAAACGGCCTTCCGACTTCATCATGGATAAATTAGAAAAGATCTTTGTCGCGGGTCATCTCGGCCTGGTGGGCAGCGCTCTGATCCGGCGGTTCGAAGCTGGGGGTTTTGGCAACTTGGTCAAGCGCGACCGCTCGCAGCTGGACCTCGCAGACGAACAGGCCGTGCGGAATTTCTTCGCTCAAGAAAAACCGGCCGTCGTGGTTTTCGCGGCGGCAAAAGTGGGCGGGATCAAAGCGAATACGGATTTTCCCGTCGAATTTCTGCTCGATAATTTGCGCATTCAGAACAACATCATTCACGCGGCGCACGACAGCGGAGTGCGCAAACTTCTTTTTCTGGGCAGCTCGTGCATTTATCCGAAGCATGCGCCGCAACCGATCCCGGAAACTGCCCTGCTGAGCGGACCGCTCGAGCCAACGAACGAAGCGTATGCCATTGCCAAAATCGCCGGGATCAAGCTTTGCCAGGCCTACGCGCGCGAGTATGGAGCGAATTTTGTTTCGGCGATGCCGACGAACCTTTACGGGCCTAACGACAACTTCGATTTGCTCTCCTCCCACGTGCTGGCAGCGCTTTTGCGCAAAGCGCATGAAGCGAAAACACGAAAGGCGCGAGAGCTGGTCGTGTGGGGCTCGGGCAAACCGCGCCGAGAATTTCTTCACGTGGATGATCTTGCCTCGGCCTGCCTGTTTCTCCTCGAAAAATATGATTCAGCTGAGATCATCAACGTTGGTTGCGGCGAGGACATCTCAATTCGCGAACTGGCGGAATTGATCTGCGACGTGGTCGGATTTGATGGCAAACTCGCTTGGGACGCGACCAAGCCGGACGGCATGCCGCGAAAACTTCTCGATGTGACCAAGCTCCGTGATCTTGGCTGGCGCGCGACGATTCCGCTTCGTGAAGGGATCGCGCGCACCTACGACTGGTTCCGTGCAAACTGCGCACAGTAACAGGGTGGATCGGCCCCGAATGCTTTCGGGGCCATATTTTAGCGTCGAGCTCGCCACGGGACGAGTTCGTTGGCGGACACGAGACTTGCTCGATCCACCTCTAGATTGCCGCCACGTGTGGTTCTGCTGGAGGTCTATAGAGGACGCTGTTAGCGTCTCACGGGGAGCCAACGGCTTCCCTAAAGATGATGAAAAAACTTCGTGTCGGAGTTGTTGGGGTCGGTCACATCGGGAGCAATCACGCCCGGCTCTACGCCGAAATTCCCGCGGCGGACTTTGCCGCGATTCATGATGTCGATCTTGCGAAAGCGAACACTATTGGGAAAAAATTTCGCGCGCGGGCTGCGCAGTCGCTCGATGAGTTTATGGAACTGGTTGACGCCGCCTCGGTGGCGACGCCGACGAATACACATTACGAAATTGCGCGTTCTCTGCTTGGACGGGGCAAACATTTGTTGATCGAGAAACCAATTACCGACAACACCGGCCACGCCAGCGAGCTGGCGGAGCTGGCGGCGCGGAACGGGCTTATTTTGCAAGTGGGTCACGTCGAACGATTCAATCCGGTCTTGAGCGCATTGGAAGAACGCTTGACGCATCCGCGCTTCATCGAAGCGCATCGGCTCTCGCCTTATCCGGAGCGCAGCACGGACATCGGCGTGGTTCTCGATCTAATGATCCACGATCTCGAAATTATTTTGCACCTGGTGCGCTCGCCCGTGCAGAGCATCGATGCCGTGGGCGTGGCAGTCTTGAGCCGCGGTGAAGACATCGCGAACGCCCGGCTGCGTTTCGAGAATGGCTGCGTCGCGAACGTTACCTCGAGCCGCATCAGTCCCGAGCAGATGCGCAAGATTCGCGTTTTTCAAGAGGACGCTTATCTCTCGTTGGATTATCAAAATCAGAGCGGCGAAATCTACCGGCGCGCGGGTGGACGGATTACGCGCGACAAAGTCGAGATCGCGCGCGAGGAGCCGCTCAAAGGTCAACTTGCTTCCTTCATCGAATGCGCAAGGACTGGACGCGAGCCGCGCGTTTCCGGGTTCCAGGCGACCGCGGCGCTGGAACTAGCGGTCGAAATTACGAAGCGTATCGCCATCGGTACGCATCGGCCAGCATGAGTGCGCCATCTCATGCTTCGAAGGGACATTCCTCGGAGGGACATGCTTCTGCATGTCCCCAATCTGAAGCGCAGGACGGGCAGAAGCACGTCCCTCCGGAGCGGAGGCATCCGATTCATCTCGTGCCTCGTGAGGTGCGCAACCGGCCGGTCATCATTTTCGTCACGACTTGCACCGCCAAGCGACGTCAGGTTCTGGCATCCGCCTCGGCTCACGAAGCAATTGTGACGGCCTGGTGTGCGGCATCGACCTGGCTGGTCGGACGCTACGTGATCATGCCCGATCACATTCACCTTTTCTGTGCGCCGAACGGTCTGGACGCGCCGTCACTGGGGCACTGGATGCGCCTTTGGAAATCTCTTGTGACGCGCAGCATGGGCGAGCCGAGCGGCGCGCTGTGGCAACGTCATCACTGGGACCGACGGTTCCGGTCGGGCGAAAACTACGGTGACAAATGGGAATATGTTCGTAGCAATCCCGTTCGTCATGGGTACATCGCGGACGCGGACGACTGGCCGTATCAAGGGGAGCTTAACGTACTGCGATGGTGAGCGGTCACACGAGACGCGCAGGACGTGTAGAAGCACATCCCTCCGGAGCGGAGGGCAGGACGTGCAGAAGCATGTCCCTCCGGAATCCTGCGGAGCGACATACTTCTGCATGTCCTCTTCTGCTAGATTCAGCGCGTAATTGATTTATGACGCTCTATTTTGTCGCGGGCGAAGCGAGCGGGGACAATCACGGCGCGGAGTTGATGCGTTCGCTACGCCAATGCGATGCCGATCTCAATTTCCTGGGACGGGGCGGCCCGCAAATGAAAGCGATCGCCGGCGAGCAATTTGCGAACTGGATCGATGACGCCGCCATTGTCGGTTTGTGGGAAGTCATTAAGAACTACGGTTTCTTTCGAGAAAAGTTTCGCGAAACGCTCGCTGAAATTGAGAGGAGCAAGCCGGACGCCGTCGTGTTGATCGATTACCCCGGCTTCAATTTGCGCCTGGCGCGCGCTCTGCGTCGGACCACAAGCTCGGAGCCTGTGCGGCCGGCAGGTGCCGCGCCTGACGATTCAGCGAGCAACATGCCCGCTGGCCGCACAGACGAAAAAACGTCTGTGTTCCGGCGCAAAATCATCAAAATCATCTATTACATCAGCCCGCAGGTTTGGGCCTGGCATCGCGGCCGAATCAAAAAGATGGCGCGCTTTCTCGATCTCATGCTCTGCATTTTTCCGTTTGAAGCCGAGCTCTACAACAAATCAGGTCTGCGCACGGTATTTGTCGGTCATCCTATGATAGACAGATTGCGCACCCGCAAAATCGATAGCAAACGCGATCCGAATTTGGTCGGGCTTTTTCCCGGGAGTCGCCCGCGGGAAGTGGCCAGGAATTTTCCCGTCCTGCTGGACGCCGCCCGCGAACTCTTTCGTGCGAAACACGTTTTGCGCTTCGAGATTGCAGCGGCGTCGGAATCGCTGGCCGCGGAAATTTCCGATGCTTTGACGGCTGCCCGGATGAGAGAGGGACTGTTCCGCGTTGTCACGGGCGAGACGGCCGCGACGATGCAACGCGCCTTTGTCGGAATTGTTGCTTCCGGGAGCGCCACGCTCGAGGCCGCGTATTTTCAGCTGCCCTTTGTGCTTATTTACAGGGTCGCGTGGCCGACGTATCTGGCGGCGCGACTTGTGGTGAAGGTGAAATATCTCGGCATGCCGAACGTGCTCGCGAACAAAGAGGTCGTCCCAGAATTCATTCAGCATCGAGCGAGGCCCAAGGCCATCGCCCTGGCCGTTCTGCGACTAATGTACAACCGGACAGCACGAAACCGGATGATTTCCGAGTTCGATGCGATTGTGCCCAAGCTGGGCGAAGGCGGAGCCAGCGAAAAGGCGGCGCGCGCGATTGTTGACGAACTTCGTTAGATCGAGTGGTGAGGTGGATCGGCCGCTCCGCGGGCGATGCTGATTGATGCGGCTTCGCAGCCATATTTTTAACATCGAGCAAGGGACTGCTCGATCCACCTTGCGCTGCTCACTGTTCGGGCGATACAACGCACGCGATGGATACCGGCCGGGCAGAACATTTTCTCCAAAACAAGCGCACTGCCTGGATCGTTGGTGTGCTCACGGTCATCCTGTTCCTGGTTACGAATCTGCCATGGCGGCTCGACGATTACGATCAGGCCAAGCAGGCGTTCACTTCCTTCGAGATGGTGAAGGAGGGTCATTGGTTTTATCAGAAAACGCCGCATGAACGCATGGCGACAAAGCCGCCGCTGGTGGGCTGGACATCGGCTGTTTTTTTCGCGCTCACGCGATCGTGGGATGTCGCGTGGCGGTTGCCGTCATTTCTCGCGGCGATCGCGATATCGATTTTGTTATTTCGTGTTGCCACCACTGCTTATGGTGCCGGCGCCGGTTTGATTGCCCTGAGCGCGTTTGGCTTCAATCTGTTGAGTCCGCGTCTGGCAACGCTCGCGCGGACAGACATGCCTCTGGCGTTGGTGATTCTTCTGCTTGGCCTCTCCATCTGGAAAAAAATCCGCAACCGCGCGGCATGGACCTTACCCGATCGATTATCGATCTTCGCGATGCTCACGGCGGCGATGTTGATCAAAGGACCGATCATTTACGCCTTTTTGCTCCCTGGGATTCTCTTGTTTCAATTGTGGGGACGCAGGCGACACGCCTACCACCACAGTGCGTGGTGCGGTTGGTGGCCGTGGTTTGGGTCGCTCGGAATTTTTCTTCTTTGGCTGATGGGCGGCGTTCTGTTGGTGCCCGGTTTTTTCGACCAGGTTGTGGTACGCGAATTCGTCGCGCGCTTCGGCGAAGCGGTGCATCGGCCGCAGCCGCTTTATTTTTATTTGCCGCATCTGCTCCACAAATTTGCCCCGTGGAGCGTGTTGATGATCGCAACCGCAATTGTCGATCTTCGCTCAAGGGAGTCGAAGCTAGGTACGTTATTTCGGGAGATGTCGCCGGAAACATTTTGGTTGGTTTGTTGGAGTTTCGGCGGCTTGATCGCGATGTCGCTGATTCCTTCGAAACGCGTGGACCGAATTTTTCCGGTGGTGCCGCCGCTTTGTCTGCTGCTCGCCGTGCAGATTTGTGGTAGGGACACCGTGCTGCCCCGAAAGCTTTCGGGGGTCGACGCAGCGCGCCGACCCTACCTTTGGGTTGTGATCGCTTTGCTCTTGTCGATCTTATTTATGAGCGGCTACACAGTTGCAAAGGTCGTCTCCGGATATCGCGATCATCGCGACGCGCTCGTGGTTTTTGGACGTGAGGTTTGCCATGAAGCGGCGCTGCGTCATTGGCGTTATGAAGCGATTTCAGGGAGCGATGAAGGAATGCTGCTGTATTTACAGAAAACGCATTTCATCGAACCACAGGAGGCAATCAGCGAATGGAACCGCGGCGCGCTCGATGCACTGGTGGCGCCGGCAGAGGAAGGGCCGCGCTTAATGAGCGAGCTGCAAAATGCTTCGCTTTCGCCGCTGCGACCGGTGGAGCGAAAGAACCAGCGAGGCAAGAGTTATGTTTTGCTCACGCGATAAACGGCGAAGCTTCGGCAAAATGCTGGCTCGACTTTCCGGCGGGCAATCTTAGGCTCGCAATCGGGAAGCTGACAGCTTCCTCTACAGAAAAACGGATCTTGGATGTCGATGGAATTTCCAAAGCGAGAAATCGAAACCCTTTGGTGCCCGTGGCGCGTGGAATATTTCGAGCGAGAAAAACCGGACGCGAGCTTTCTTTCCGAGGCGGCGCGGACGAGCGATGACGCCGCGCACCTGGTGGTGACGCGGCGCAAGAATGCCTTCTTGATGATGAACCGCTATCCCTACGCAGTTGGCCATTTGATGGCGGTGCCGTATCGGAAAACGGCCGATCTATCTTCGCTGGGCGAGAACGAAATTGTCGAGCTTTGGAATTTAGTGACGCATGCGCAGGCGCTGCTGCGCGCGGCGATTAAGGCGCAAGGGTTCAACGTCGGACTGAACCTGGGCGAATGCGCGGGGGCGGGCATCGTGGATCATTTGCATCTGCACATCGTGCCGCGGTGGAATGGCGACACAAACTTTATGCCGATCCTTAGCGGCACGCGCATGCTTTCGGAGGGATTGCGCAGCCTCTATGAGAAGTTGATCGATGCGCAGGCGAAGATCGAAACGGAAAAACGGGGAGGCCCATGAGCGACAATCCCAGCTGGATCCAACCGCCGCCGCCGGAAAAACGAATGGGCTGTTTCGGTCGAGGCTGTCTCATTCTGCTCGTTTTCGCGTTTGTCTTGATACTGGCTTGTTGCGCGGGTCTCTATTGGGGTTATCGGCATCACTCGGCAGTCGTGCGCGGAGCTTATTTCCTGGCGAAAACGCACGCGATTACCGATTCGCCGAGACCCATTCCACAATACAACGCTCCGGAACAAGAAGTTCAAGCGGTCAAAGGACGCTGGCAAGATTTCCAGCATGCAGTTCAGGAACGTCAGCCGGCTGAAATCGAACTGACGGCTGACGAAATTAACGGGTTGATCGCAGCGAATCGGCACGCGCGCGGCAAAGCTTTTGTTTCTATCGAGGGAAATCGCTTATCTTTGCAAACCAGCTTGCCTCTTAGCAAATTCCTTGGGCAATCCGGGTATTATCTAAGTGGCGAAATCACCATTCAATCCGGTGCAGCTGCCTCTCTTGCCAAGCCGCGATTGGAGAGCGTTGCCCTGAATAGCCAGCCAGTGCCGCACGATCTCCTGGATTGGAAATACGGTTCGCGCCCGTTGCGAGATTATCTCGCGGAATACAGCCCCATCCCCGACGTCGGCACGATCCAGATTCGTGATGGTAAAGTGATCTTGCGATCGCGGGGCGAGTAATCAGGGCTGCATGATTTCGCGGACGAAGACGTTGAGCTTTCCATCTTCCAGCTTGCGCACCTCGGTGATTTCGTAGGGGCGCGCTTCATCGCGACTGACGACCGCGCCTTGCGGAGGCGGCCTGTATCCGGCGGGAAACTCGACGATCGTGGGCGAAGGACAGCGCGGTTCGCATCAGAAAAGTTGACCACGAATTGTCCCCTCAAGTAAACACGCTCCCCAGCGGGCCCGCGATCAGCCAGGTCGTTCAGATCGCTAGTGGCGATGAGTCTTCCCAGCGGCATTCTGCCCGGCGGAAAGGTTTTCCAGGTTCCGCCGCCTGCGATGGAGGCGAGGGCGTTTCCGGAAGCATCGGGTGGAACTGGTTGGGCAGGTAAAACCGGGACCGGTGTTGCGGTTGCGATTGGCGGCGGTGAAGCCAGGGCTACTACGGGCGCGGCAGGCGTCGCCGCGACGATCGGCGGGCGCGTCGCGAGTGACGGAGCCCCAAAAGCGTTCGGGGTCGGCTTTGGCGCCGGAGTTGGTCCGCTTGCGGTCGCGGCGGCGACCTCCGGGACTTCGGCGCTGGAGTTGGTTTTTGATTTTTAGCGAGTTTCACTCCCTTCAGTCGCGGAGTTGTCTTTGCCACGCCCTTTGCTGTTGTTAGCGGAGCTTGAACCGGTGTTTCGACCGGCTTGGCTGGTTCAATGCGCACCAATTCATTCTGCGCAGGTGGGGGCGTGCCGCTCGGCGCCAGACCCGCCGCGACCGGCACCTGGCCTCCCGCGCCCGCTGATCGGCGGTACATCGCGTAATGCAGTTCAGCTTTGCGACGGGGCTGTTCCTTAAGCAAGGGCCAGCCCGCCGCGAGATTGAGATTAAGCGGTGGCGCGAGACGGAAAGTGCCCGGCCCGCGCGTGACCGTGTAAGTTCCATAGAGCAACGGGATGGCAGTGATCATGATGCGCCCGTCAACCAGCCGCTCCGCGTGAATGACGGCGGAAAGATCATGTGTGCGTTCGAGTTTGATTTCCAAACCCACGCTCAGGGTCTGCTTCATCAGCGGCACGGTGGCGGCTTCGGACGGATAAACGTGCTCCATGAGCAATTCGCCACGATCGACTGCGTTGGTGAGCGTGACCATCCCGGAGGTGAAAACATCGTTCGGCTCCAGTTCACGTGCTTCCATGATCGCGAATTGGCCGATCACGTACGGAACCAGGCCGCGCACCTGGAAATAGTTTCGAATATAATTGCGCGCCAATTCCGCGTTGGTCTTGGCTAGCTCGGCGGAGCCCATCTCGACATATCGGTCGTAGAGCTGCTTCGCGTTCAGGAATTCACCGGCTGGTGCAGCGGTTAACTCGAAGCGCTTCGGCAGCTCAATCTTGTGCAGCCTTTGCAGAATGCGATAACTGTCCGGGCGCTCGGGTTGATCGAAGATGTAAAAACTGCCGAGCCAGGCCGCGAGAGTGAATCCGGTCAAGAGCAGTATCGCCACCGTCCACGCAAAATAATTGATGCGGCTCCGGGGACGGGCGTACAGCTCTTCGTGCTGAAAAAGACGTTGGTCCATTTAACCGAAAACGAGAAAATTCCTCGGTTTCAAGCGGGGCGCGCCGTTTCGAACGACGAACCGCATCCGCAGGTGCGCGACGCGTTCGGATTCACAATGTGAAAGCCCACGCCGGTCAAACCATCGCGAAAATCTAAAGTTGCGCCGCGCAAATGCTCTGCGCTCTCATTGTCGATGAAAAACTCAACGCCGTCTTGCTCCACCACCTCGTCGCCGGCCTTTTTTTCATCCAGTGCCATCTCGTAATGCAGTCCCGAGCAACCGCCCTTTCCGATCTGCACGCGCAGACCTTTGCCCCCGCGACTGCGGGGCTGTTCTTCGAGCAGGCTGCGAAGCTGTCGCGCCGCGTTCTGGGTGACGTTAATCATGTCGCCCTTTAACCTACGATTTGCCTCCCTCAAGTCAACCAGCGCGGCGCTGAAGCGTTAAATCGTTAAATCGCTAAATCGTTAAATCGTTGCAATGTAAGCGAAGCTTGAATCTGACCTCTGACCGCTGAAGTCTGACCTCTGACCCCTGATCCCATGAGCCGCATTCGCTTGCTGCCAGACATCGTCGCCAGCCAGGTTGCGGCCGGCGAAGTGGTGGAGCGTCCTGCTTCCGTGGTGAAAGAACTCATCGAAAACAGCATCGACGCCGGTGCGCGTAAGATCGAGATCCTGATCCAACGCGGTGGAATTTCGCTCGTCCGCGTGATCGACGACGGCTCCGGGATGGATCGCGATGACGCGCTCCTCTCGCTCGAGCGTCATGCCACGAGCAAAATTCGCTCGGCCGCTGATCTGGCGGCGATTGCCACCCTTGGATTTCGCGGCGAAGCGCTGCCCAGCATCGCGAGTGTTTCGCGTTTTCGCCTAACGACTCGCGAACCGAGTGCGGTCGCCGGCACCGAAATCATCGTGAATGGCGGCAAGATCGACATCGTGCGCGACGGCGGGGAAGCGCCAGGAACACAAGTCGAAGTGCGTTCTCTTTTTTACAACCTGCCCGCGCGCCGAAAATTTCTTCGCTCGGAAAATACGGAAAGCCGGAATATCGAGCATCAACTCCAGCTCCAGGCCATCGGACATCCCCAGATTGCTTTCGCTTTTGTGCGGGACGCTCGGGTCGTGTTTCAACTTCCGCCCGCGGCAAGTCTCCACGACCGCATCCGTGATTTGCATGGAAACGAATTGCTCGAGCGTTTGCTTCCTGTGAACGGCGCTGGGCTGGATAAGATCGACATTAGCGGCTTGATCGGGCGGGCGGGTCTGAGCCGGCAAAC
>QHQE01000168.1 GCA_003219265.1 Verrucomicrobiota bacterium | reverse complement strand
CGCGCGGAGTCCGGTTGCAGATCGATTGCACAACCGGCAGGAGCGTGCTGCTTTTTCCGGAAGGCATCGTCGAACTGAACGAAACTGCCCAGGAAATTCTCGCCCGCTGCGACGGACGAGCGCTGAGCGACATCGCCCGTGCGTTGGCCGAAGAGTACGAGGTCGATCTTGAGACGCTTGCCGTTGATGTGCGCGAAATCCTGACCGATTTGCAGCGCCGCAAACTCGTGGAGATCTCATGACCGCGCCGCGCCCCTACGCATTGCTCGCCGAGCTCACGTATCGGTGTCCACTTCATTGTCCGTACTGCTCCAATCCGACGCGCGCGCGAAATGACGGTGACTTGACGACGGATGAATGGCGCCGGGTGTTTCGTGAAGCGACCGAGCTTGGCGTGTTGCAACTCGGTTTCTCCGGCGGTGAACCGCTGGTTAGGCGCGATCTGGCCGAACTCGTTCGCGACGCGCGCGAGGCAAGACTTTACACAAATCTCATCACGAGCGGTGTCGGTCTGGACGAATCTCGGGCCAGCGAATTGCGCGGGGCCGGGCTCGACTCCGACGATGCCGAGCTGGGCGACGAAATCGCGGGCGCCCGCGCGCATCAACGCAAGTTGGCCGCTGCATCGTTTATTCGCGCAGCTGGCATTTCACTCAGCCTCAATTTCGTCATTCACCGGCGCAACATCGATCGCTTGCCGCAGATGATTGGTCTGGCGGAAGCGCTGGGCGCGGAGCGGGTCGAGCTTGCGAATGTGCAGTTTTACGGCTGGGCATTTCTGAATCGCGCCACATTGCTTCCGACCCGCGAACAAGTTGCTCGCGCGCGCGAGGTCGCGACCGCCGCAAAGGCGCGCCTCGCCGGCAAGATCGACATCTTTTATGTGCTGCCGGACTACTATGAGACGCGGCCGAAGCCGTGTCTGAACGGTTGGGGCCAGCGTTATCTCACGGTCAATCCGATCGGTGATGTCCTTCCCTGCCCGACCGCCTCGTCCGCAATCCCCGATTTGCGTTTCGAAAACGTGCGAGCCCGGTCGCTGGATTGGATTTGGCGTCTATCGGAAAGTTTTAATCGCTTCCGCGGAACGGAATGGATGCCGGAGCCGTGCCGGAGTTGTCCGCAAAAGGAAATCGATTTTGGCGGTTGCCGCTGTCAGGCAGCGTTGCTGACCGGAAACGCCGGCAACACGGATCCGGTTTGCACGCTGTCACCCAATCGCGCGCGTGTGGACGCCGTGTTGCGCGATCTGAATCTATCGGTTGTCGCTACGTGTGATTGGATGCTTCGAGTGAACCCCAGCAGAGACGCGGCCGCAGCTTTAGCTCAGGACGAGGCCCTAAGCTAGTGCCCAGTTGCGCTATCGCGACACTACTCCGAGCCCGTGCGTGGGGCGCGCTAATGCTTTGTCCGGAGTGCGCTTTTACGATCGCCACGTCCGTGGCGTTGATGATGCCACTGGCGTTCACATCCGTGCGGAAGTTGCTGCCGGTTACAGGCTGGCCAACTTGAGCTTTGGTCTGGGCGACATCAGTGGCGTTGACCACGCCGTTGCCGCTGGTGTCGCCGATGAGCATGTTCACGCTCACTGGCGTGTCAGGCAGAACCTGGGAGAACTCGTCGGTCACGCCGCTCAAAGTGACAGTGAGCGTTTGCGCGTTGGCCACACCAGTCAAGTTAACGGTCATGGTGTTACCGGAAAAGATTGGCGTTCCCGAGACGCTCCCAATGCCGCTGGTCACGCTGGCGTTGCCGCTCGTCACGTTGTTAGTGAACGTAAACACGAGTGTGTAGTCGTCAGTCGCCCCGCCGGTGCGACATTCCACGCCGGGATTTCCTGAGAGCGGGAGAGGAATGTCGAAAGTACCCGCACTGCCATGCGTCTTGCGGGAAACCGCTAAGGTGAGCTGAAGTGCCGGTATCGGCACTCGAAAGAGATACACTCTGTTGTCACCTGCGAGGTAGATACGTCCGCGAGCCACAATGCCGGTAGTGCTGTATGAGTGGGTGCCTCCGATCACGTCGTTTGGGCCACCCCCGCTGTAAACAACCGCGCCCGTATCTCCATCGTAACCGTGTAATCGCTGGTCGCCTCCAGTGCCTACCGACCATACAATCATGTTGTTGGTGCCGTCGGTAGACGTAACGAAAGGCGAGCCGACACCGCTCTGGCTCTTAGTCCAAGCGGCGGTGATGGCAGGTGGATTGGTCGCAGTAATGCGGAATGCGGAGAGCGTGCTGCCGTTGGCGCGAAATACGACATACGTGCCTTGGTTGGTCCGATAGGTGGCGGCTGCCTGGATAATAGAGCTCCCAGAAACATGCAGCGAGGCCACCGGCGCGCTGATTCCGCCGAGGTTATCACGATTAATCAGATAGGCGTTGCCATCTTTGCCCAAGGCGACAACCAAGTGGGGAGGCGTGGCGCCGGGCACGTCCACAATCACTGGGCCAGAGCCGCCGAGATCGGTGTCGCCGCTGTCCAGCGACTGCCAGTTAGTAGGCACCCAGTAATCCGTGGGATTGCCGCTAAAAATCGGGCCAGGTTGGAGACGAATGACCGCTTCGCTGCCGCCCCAGGTACCGGTCACGCTGCCATTCCCAGTGGTAACAAACAGATTCGTCCCATCATTAGCAACGCCCCCGATTGACCATGCGCCGGCTTTGGTGATTGTCGTGGCCCAGTTCATAACGCTGGCAGGATTATTCATCTGCACACCAACGACTCGACCGTGATAGCTGCCGCAGTCCCCGAAGCGTCCGCCGTACGGGACATAGACGATGCTGCCGAGTATGCCGAGTGCGCCACGCTCACTCTGCACTGACGAGTCAAAGCCCGATACGGCAGCACTCACGTCCACCGGCCAGCCCGGATTGATAGCGCCTGTATCGACATTCAGCGAATAGATCATGTGTTTGAAAGTGCCAGCCGTGGGCGTCGTCTCCGCGTCGAGAAAAAGTGAGCGCGACGGAAGATCGACAATCGGAGTTCCAGTTATGCCCAGCGGGGTGATATTTCCACACGGAAGACCTGACGTGATGGGCGTGCCGACGTTCCGTTGCCAGATTATGTTGCCAGTAACAGCGTCGAGCGCGTAAACATTGTTCGACTCAGTCACGGCAATGACCATTGGGCCGGCGGGACCGTCCTCAATGTAAAGTGGTTGGGCGTAAACATTGCCTGTAATCGCGCCGTTAAAATTTGTGTCCCGCACCAGATTAGCGGAGTTCGTCGGCGTGAATGCGGAATCGATGTAAAGACCGTCACGCGAATCGTGGTTGTGATGCTGGGTGACGTTGACTGACGCATTTGCAGGAAGAACCGCACTCAAAACAGCAACGCACAAACCAGCAACAAAGAACGAGAAAATGGAGAAGCGATGGTTCACTTCCCCATCATTCGACATCGCGAAGATTCTTTCAATCGAAATGCGCTGCCTTTTTGTCAAGCACCAGGGCAATATAATCGACGAAGTCCGTGTTTCGGCGGTGAATTGTTCTTTCCCTCGTTGAATTCCAGCCCTGTCTGGCCACCTGTCCTTACACCACACGGCAAACTATTTGTGCGTCCTTACGATCGTTACGCCCCACGGACCGCTGCCGACTTTGATCCGCTTCAACTCTTTGCGCGCATTTACATCGACAACCGACACGTCATCCGACGCGCCATTTGCCGAGTAAAGCTTCGAGCCATCGGGACTGAGCGCAATTCCCCACGCTCGAGCTCCAACTGGGACGGTTGCGCTAACCGCATTCGTCCTCGTGTCGATCACGGCAACGGTGTTCCCGCGACCGGTTGAGACAAAAAGCTCCTTTCCATCGATGGAAATTGCCGTGCCCATCGGCAACGAGCCTTGCGGCAGTTTGATTTTGGCGAACAATTCATGCAAAGCCGTGTCGATCACGGCAACGTACCCGCCGCTCTCGCAAGCGACGTAAGCACGCGAGCCGCCCGGGAGAAATGCGACCGAGCGCGGCCGCCCACCGGTGTCGATCTTCGCGAGGACGCGCTGTTCGTCGGGCGCAATCGCGAACACTTCGCCTTTTTCTTCGCACGTCACATACACTTCACCATTCACCGGATTCACGCCCATGCCTTCCGGTTCCTCCGATACCTTCACCTTCCCGCGCGATTGCCCTGAGCTGAGATCGACAATCGCCGCGCTCGCATCATCCTCGTTCGCGATGAACGCGAATTTTCCGTCTTTGCTGATCGCAAATTGCTCCGGATCGGAGCCGACATGCCAGCGGTCGATCAGCTTGCGCGCGTTGGGATCGATCACACCAAGGCCATCCGCCGCCTTGTCTGAAGGCGCGCGCTCCGTGTCCACGCCCGGCGCCATCCGCGGCGATCCGCTCAAGGTGACAAAAATCCGCTTCCCATCAGGCGTAGCGTGGATCCCGCGCGGTCTCTTGCCGACTGGAAATGTCGCTACAACAGCATCGCTGGTTCCGTCAATTACGGTCACATCACCCGAGCGCTCATTGCTGACAAAAACGTCATAGTGTTGCGATTCGGCGCTAACTGAAAGCGCGGCCGAAACCAAAACGCTCCCAAGAATCACAGAACAGCAGCGGCTCACATTTGTGTGCCTACACTGCGCCCAATGACTGAGCAAGGCCATGCGGGCTGAGGCCTCATTTTTAGCTGGAACTTCGAAAGCGAAGCTCAGCAAAGCGCCGCTCAATTGCGCTGAAATGATTCACGCCCGAAAGATCGCTGGAGCCGGCAGTCGGATTCGAACCGACGACCTGCTGATTACAAATCAGCTGCTCTACCAACTGAGCTATGCCGGCGAAAGAACTGCGCAGCTTAGCTTACAAGATCGCCGCGAACAAGTTGTC
>QHQE01000167.1 GCA_003219265.1 Verrucomicrobiota bacterium | reverse complement strand
CGACACGACACGAGCGTGACGCATCGCCTCGTCGAATTTTTGCAGCAATCAGATTTTGCCGGCGTCATTTTCACGAGGGAAGCGATGCCGGGAACATTCGGCCTCGGCAAAGCTAAGATCGACAGTCCGAACGCACCGGATGTGGCGATGGCATTTCATTGGAATGATTCGAGAAATCAGTTCGGTGTTCTTGGAATGATCGACGCAGACTGGAACCGGCGAGCAGGAGAGGGGACGCACGCCACGCTCAGCCGGTTCGACATGCACAACACGCTCATAGCGTCCGGCCCGGATTTTCATCGCGGCCAAAGCGATGATTTTCCCAGTGGGAACGTCGATCTTGCGCCGACGATCCTGCGCATTCTCGGAATCACCCCACCGCGACAATTGGATGGCAGAATTTTATCTGAAGCGATGGTCACGATCG
The DNA here is from genome assembly GCA_003219265.1 of Verrucomicrobiota bacterium. Classification (GTDB taxonomy): domain Bacteria; phylum Verrucomicrobiota; class Verrucomicrobiia; order Chthoniobacterales; family UBA10450; genus AV133. The sequence goes on along the minus strand of QHQE01000167.1, from coordinate 3,666 downwards.
ACAACTCACCATCAAAAGCTCAAACGGAAACCATCGAAGCGACGCGCAAATTTTCGTCGGGAACGTGGCGGCAGACTCTCCAAATCTCGCGCGCTGGATCGACAACTTATCTCGACGAAGGTAACGGCGCTTTTGTTCAGCCGAAATCAGAAAAGAAGAACGAACCGCCCCATTGATTGACATTGGTCAGCCGGCTCGCTAGCCTCGCGGGCGTGATTCGCTGTGTTGGCCGCATCGGGACGATTCTCGCGCTCTGCTGCGCGATTGGTTTGCATTGGATCGCGCTTCAATCGGTCGCGTGGACTACGATGATTTTCGAGTACTCGAAGCACGCGCCCTTGCGCGCGGCGATTACTCAGGCGTTCGACGGCGCTCATCCGTGTTCGCTTTGTCACGCCGTCAACACAGGAAAGAATTCCGAGAAAAAATCGGATTTCCAATCGCCGACACCAAAGATCGACATGATCTGTGCGGCGCGCACAATTCTTTTGCTGCCGCGTTTTGTCCCGTTCCAGTACGCGACGAGCGATTTTTCCTCATCTGAAAGCAGAAGTTCTCCACCGGTTCCGCCGCCACGCTCGCTCCTGAGCTAATTGGCGCAAGCGAATCGACTGCGCCGCTGCTGTAGCCGCGGCTCAGTGAGCCGCGATTCCGCGCGCCATGCGCCTCACAGAGGCGCGGCTACAGGTCAAATCGCGGCGCCGTTCTCATTCTTTCAGGAGCCAGATGAAACTTTCCCATCCGTTTTTATTACTTATCTTCATCACTGCCGGCGCAATCGCGGGCCGGGCCTGCGATCTCTGCGGTTGTTACACGCCGCAACTCGAGGCCATGCCGGGAATGGAAGCTGCGCCTTCGTCTTCGTGGTTGGCCGGATGGTACGGCGCGATCGGCGAGCAATTCACCCGTTTCGCAACCGTTCAAATAGACGGCCGCGAAGTCGCAAATCCAACCGGGCAGTATGAGAACAGCTCGATTACGCAGCTTGTGGCCGGTTATCAAATTGACAGCCGCTTCGCTCTCCAGATCAGCGTCCCGCTCATTTATCGCGAGTTCAAGAGGCCGGAAAGTTTCGCTATCGATCGCGGCACTGTCTCGGGGCTCAGCGACGTTTCGCTCTTACTACGAACGGTCCTCTTCCACTACGCGTCACCGGGCCGAAGAACATTTCGCTTCGAGGACAAAACACCGGTTGCGATCGATCTCGAACCAGACTTCACGGCCTCGGCGATTTTGCTCACCGGAATAAAATTTCCGACCGGCGACAGCAGCCGCCTTGAAGAAGAATTCCACGAGATCGAAATTCCGGGCGCTCCGGTAAGTGGAATCCATGGACACGATCTGACGTTAGGCACCGGTTCGTACGACGGAATTTTCGGAGAGCAATTTTCTCTCCGTTACAAAAATATTTTCCTGGAATCGAACGTGCAGTTCACACTGCGCGGTGACGGAGCGCATCAATATCACTTCGCCAACGATTTCGTCTGGAACGCCGGACCCGGTTATTACTTTATTCGACGACGCGACATGATCGTTGGCCTGCAATTTGTCGCTTCCGGCGAATACAAAGATGTCGATCGATTTCGCGGCAAGCGAGCCGAGGACACCGGCATCACCTCTGTTTTTCTCGGTCCGCGCGTTGTCGTGTCACGCGGCCGCTGGAGCGCGGAAGTTGCCGCTGAATTGCCGGTCTTGATCGACAATACGGCATTGCAAGTCGTGCCCGATTACCGGCTACGCGGCGGGATTTCGTTCCACTTTTAACCGGAGCCTACGGGGCTCGAACCCGCAACCTCCGCCGTGACAGGGCGGCGCTCTAACCAATTGAGCTAAGGCTCCTCGAAAAAAGCGTAGCAGGGTAGGTCGCCCGTTGCAGGGCTTCAACTTTTTTCACGGAGCGTTAAGGTGATTCAGATAGTTATAGAGCTCCTTGCGACTGGCGCTTATTTGAAAGATTCGGACTGGTTGGCACAACCCCCGCTACATGCCACCGCGACCCGAATTGAAATCGTCAGTTAAATATTCTGAGGGCTCGATGCGACGAACTCCGAAAGCATTCGCGAGCAGGCATTGCGGAGGGCGCACGACAAAGTTATAATGACATCGGTTCGGCGGATTGACCCAAACCATAAATGAGCGACGAGCGCAGCGAAGGATTCGAGGGCGGGGAAGAAAACTCGGGGACACGTAATCTTCTCGATGCGTTTGATCGCGTCATTGCCTCACTGCCGCCAGGCGATCCGATTCGGCGCGAGTTGCTCGATTTGCGGCCCGAGATCTCGGAGCACGAAGAAACAATCCTCGAGGCGCGCCGGATGATCGAGAAGCTGGAGGAAGTCATCAAGAAAGTGACTTCGCCCGCGAATCGCATCGGCACATTTCTCGGCGCGACGTCGCGCGACACCGCCCACATCGTCGTGGGCGGGGCCGATTATTATTGCAATGTCGATCCGCGCATCCCGCTCGCGAAATTGAAAAACGGGACGCGCGTGCTCGTCAACGAAGCCTACGTCATTGTCGGCGATCTCGGATTCGAAACGGCGGGTCCGGTAACGAAAATCACCGAAGTCCTGAGTGACGATCGATTGCGGGTCGGTTCCGAGCACGGACTGCAATCGATGGTGCTCCAACGCTCGGCCGATCTCGCAACATCGACATTGAAATCGGGGGACGAAGTGCGTGTCGATCCAAACTACCGCATGGCGCTCGAGATGCTCGCCCGCACGAAATCGCACGAGCATTACCTCGATGTCGTGCCGGAACTGCCGTGGGGAAAAGTGGGCGGACAAGAGGCGGCGCTTCAGGCAATCAAGGACGCGATCGAGCTCCCGCTTTTGCATGTCGATCTTTTCAAAAAATTTCAGCACGCGACGCCGAAAGGTTTTCTGCTTTATGGCCCGCCCGGTTGCGGCAAAACGCTCATCGGAAAAGCAACCGCTTACAATTTAACGAAACAGCTCCGCGAAAAAACGGGCGCGGAAATGACGGAATATTTCATGCACGTGAAAGGCCCAGAGATTTTGAACATGTGGGTGGGCGAATCGGAACGCATGGTGCGCGAACTTTTCGCCACCGCGCGCGAAAAACGCCGGGAAGGTTTCATGCCGTTTGTCTTCATCGACGAGGCGGAATCGATTCTTGGGACACGCCGCGCGTCGCGTTACTCCAACATTCTTTCCACGCTTGTGCCGATGTTTTGCTCGGAAATGGACGGCATCGATTCACTCAACGACGTCGTCATTATTCTTGCTTCCAATCGCGCCGACCTGATCGACCCTGCAATTCTCCGTCCCGGGCGTATCGATCGGAAAATAAAAGTCAATCGCCCGAATAAGCAGGGTGCGCGCGACGTCTATCGAATTTATCTCACCGACGATCTTCCCTACGACGGCGCGCTTGCAAAAGAGGCCGATAACGTTGGCGCGGCGGTCGAACAGTTGGTCGAGCGCTTTGTCGATTGGCAATTTGCGAAGCGAGAAGAAAACAAATTCCTGGAAGTGACGCTGCGCAGCGGTCGCAAAGAAACACTTTATCGCAGCGATCTGATCAGCGGCGCGATCATCGCTTCCATTGTCGAACGCGCCAAAGCGATGGCGATCAAGCGCGCGATCGCGACGCAACAAGAAGAGGGCATTCGCGAGACCGATTTGCAACTCGCGTTCAACG
>QHQE01000166.1 GCA_003219265.1 Verrucomicrobiota bacterium | reverse complement strand
ACCAGTTTGGTCGCAGGTGACAACAACAATCCGAGCAATTGTGCGAGTAACACTTCGCGCGATGGCAAATCCGCCAGTGTTTCGACCTCGCTCGTCGATAGCATCGCCCGATCGACAAAGCCAATCTTGAGCGCCGCGATTTTAAATTCAGCCGCAAATGTTTTCAAAATCTTCGCCACCGGCGCAACATCTTTCTCACCGGTCACGACCGCCGTCTGGCCGATCAATTTGTCGGCGACATCCGGATAACCAGAGTCGGCCATAGCGCGCTTGAGGAAATTGTTTTTCACGACGTGCATTTCCGCTCCGGCGGGCGCGAGCCGGTTACGCAGCTCACCAAAATCGCCCACCTTCATGTGTTGGTAATCGGCCACGAGAACAAACGGAGAGCGATTCAACTTCTCCGCGAGATCTGAAACGACGCTGGCTTTTTCCGGTCTCATATTGTCGATCTAATCATATTTTGTATTCACACGCTCAAATACGGCGTGGGATCGACATGAACTCCCGGCGACATCGTTGCACTGAGTGTGACGCCTTCCAGATAGTGTCCTTTGGCGCTCGCCGGACGCGCGCGCACCACCGCTTCGATCACGGCGTTTCCATTTTCCACGAGCGCTTTTTCTTCAAACGAAAATCTTCCAACTGGCACCGCGACGTTGCCGTTCTTGTCGAGCTTAAATTCCACGCGGCCAGCTTTGACTTCTTGCACCGCTTTCGCCGTATCCTCCGTCACCGTTCCGGCTTTTGGATTCGGCATCAGGCCGCGCGGGCCAAGCACCTTGCCCAGTTTACGGACTTCCGCCATCGCTGCGGGCGTCGCGACGGCCACATCGAAATCCTGAAAGCCCTCCTGACATTTCTGAATCATCTCTTTGAATCCGACAAATTCCGCGCCCGCATCGCGAGCGGCTTGCGCGGCCTGCCCTTCTGCAAAAACGAGCACGCGCACCTGCTTACCGCTGCCATGCGGAAGCGGACATGTGCCACGCACCATTTGATCGGATTGCTTTGCATCGACACCGAGCCGGAATGAAACCGTCACAGTTTGGTCGAACTTCGCCGGTGGAAATTTCTTCAACGTCGAAACCGCCTCCGCGAGATTGTAAGTTTTTGTGCGGTCCACCTGTTCGGCGGCGGCGCGATAACGTTTACTGCGGTTTTTTGGCATGATCTTATGCAGTTCAAACGCCCAGCACTTTACTGGTAAAGTGCGGGGCTCCAGCTTAAAAATTTAGGCCGCTTGGTTTCGGCGGCGGGACGTGGAAAGTAACGGCAATTTTTGCCTTGTCAAAACCAACTTAAACCTGGTAAAACCGTTGGATTATGAAATACCCCACTGTTTATAGCTTATCAATTATTGCGGTCGCATTGCTCCTTTGGACGAACCAAACATCAGCACGTCCTGTAGGTTTCAGCGAGATTTCACTCCTGGTTCGCGCCCACGAGAGCGAGGCTTCCATCAAGAATGAGGTTACGCAACGGAAGCTCCTTCACGCTTTAACGCCGGTCCAAGAGAATATATTAAAATCGCAAGGAGCGAGCGATTCTTTGATTCAGTCTCTCCACAATTCCAATTTGGTTGTTTCGAAAGAAGAGGCGGCGGTCATTGAAGCGGCGGCCGCGCGGAATGCGAACCAACCGCCGACTGAAGGACGCGTCCGCGAAAATGGTCACTCGCACGTTCTTGTTTTCGATGTGGCCTACGGTCACCCCGTTAATTTGAGCCAGTGGGGTGGCTTGGATTACGAGATTGCGTTTTATTCTTATCGATTTGCCGGTGAAGACCATGTCCAGCCTGCTTTCATCGACAATGTTCTGACCAGAACTGAAGTCGTGAGGAATATTCCCCTCACAAGTGAAGGTGAAACGTTCACGCAAGATTGGTTTCCAACAAATGGTGTTCGCAACTGGAGATTTACCCCGTACGATGGTCGTGGATACGACGGGCGTGGCGACTTCAGGGACACCCGTTCATTCAATTTCAGTGATTCCGTCGCGGTAAGCTCCTATTCCGTGTCGCGACCGGTTGCCATTGACTGGCGTAATCCCGTCTTCATCGACGGCCAGCCCTACACATTTTATCCGGTCTACGGCGCCGGCGCCGTTTCGTTGTACTTCATCAACGCGACCAGCGACTCGGTGAAGCTTGCTGTCAGTACTGTCAATCAGTGAACGAGCGCGCCTTTTAATCAACCGGAACATTAAGAGTCGGAACCTCTGCTGACGCGGCCGCTGGTTGCGGGGTCGGCGGTCCGTTCCTGATAATTTTGCCTTCCTTCATCACGAACGAAACGCGTTCGGTCGCGGTGATATCGGCCGTCGGGTCGCCCGGCATCGCTATAATATCGGCCAGTTTTCCTTTTTCCAGCGTGCCCGCTTTTTGCGCAATGCCGAGGAGTTCCGCGTCGTTTGATGTCGCGGTTCTCAGCGCGTCAATCGGCGTCATGCCGAGTCCGGTCATGAGGGCGAACTCCTTCGCGTTTTGTCCGTGCGGGAAAACAGCCGCGTCCGTGCCAAAGGAGATTTTCACTCCCATCTTCACGGCGTTGCGAAACATTTCCGAGCGCGCCGCCGCGGCCGCTTTCGCCTTGGCCTGTAACGCCGGTGGGTAATTGTCGATCTTGCTCATGATCCATTCCGTCGCCATCAACGTCGGCGTAAGAAACGTCCCTTTGTTTTTCATTAACGTGAGCGTCTCCGGCTTCATGAACGAACCATGTTCGATTGAATCGACGCCGGCTTCAATTGCTTCGCGCGCTGCCTGATCGCCGTGGCAATGCACCGCCACCTTTTTCCGTAAACGATGCGACTCATCGACCAGCGCCGCCATTTCCGCGGGCGTGAGTTGCGGCGTGTCCACTTCGTCCGCCAATGAAAGCACCCCGCCTGATACCGCGGCTTTGATTACGTCCGCGCCATTTTTTACCTCGAAGCGCACCGCTTTGCGAATTTCGTCAGGGCCATCGACGATGCCCTCGCTCGCGTCAGGTTCGCGGCCGAACAAAAGATCACGAAAACCACTGGTCGGATCGAAGTGCCCGCCGGTCGCACCGATACCTTTGGTCGCAACTAGCATTCGCGGCCCGACAATCACGCCTTTGTTGATGGAATTGCGCAGCGCAACATCGACAAATTCGCGGCTGCCAACAAATCGGCTGCCCAAATCGCGCACTGTCGTGAAGCCGGCTTCGATTGTCGCACGCGCATAAGTTGTCGCCTTGATCGCTTGTTCTGAGACATTCAGGTCGAGCTCATTCAACCGTCGCTTGTTGAAATCGCCCGAATAATCAAGAGTGAGGTGGGTGTGCCCATCCATGAATCCCGGTGAAAGCGTCGCGTCGCCGAGATCGATCACCTTCACCCCGCTCGGAATCGGCACATTGCTGCCGACATCGACAATCTTATCTCCCTGCACGATGACGACGCCGTTCTGAATCAGCGCTTTCGATTTTCCATCGAACATGCGCGCCGCCTTCAGCGCGATTGTTTGCTCGGCTGCGCGGACAGAGTTGGAATAGAGCAAGATGATGATTCCCGCGAGGAAAGAGAGAGTGATTCGCATTGCGCGTGTTTAGGAATTAACTGGGCCGCTGGCAAGCACGTTGTAGCCGCTGGTCGTTGACCGCGGCTCTTCGGAACCCGAAGCCGCTGCCCGCCTCGGCGACAAGGCACACGACGACGCTTGTAACTTTCTTGTTTCTCCCGCTGCGTTTCGCTTTAATTCTATCCTAATGAAGCCTCGAATTTTTTTTCAGCGATTGTCGATCTTGCTTCTCGTTTCTCTTTTGCCGGCGATAAAGATTGTCGCGCAAACGCTCCCGCCTGCGCCTTCACCCGAGCCTTCTGCAAAGCCTACTCCGCCATCGCCCACCGAGTACGATCTGCGCTGGGGCATCAAAATCCCGCTCCGGGACAAAGTTGAGCTCAACGCGACACTTTATTTGCCGAAAACAAAAGATGGAACACCCTCACGAACGCCGGTCGTTTTCACGCTCACGCCTTACATCTCCGACAGCTAT
>QHQE01000156.1 GCA_003219265.1 Verrucomicrobiota bacterium | reverse complement strand
ACATAAATCCGACGACCAATTGTCAGGGGTGTCATCGATGAAACGCGTCTTTCAACATCCACCGGAGCCGCTTACCGGAAAGAAATATTGGCGCAGCCTGGGCGAACTAAGCGACACGCCTGAGTTCCGTGAATGGCTGGAGCGCGAGTTTCCGGCTGGCGCTGCGCAACTGGAAGGCGACGAATGGTCGCGCCGCGACTTTTTGAAGCTAATGGGGGCGTCGATGGCGCTGGCCGGAGTTGGCCTAACGAGCTGCCGCCGCCCGGAAGCGCATCTGGTTCCATTTACGAAGAGCGTCGAATGGACGATTCCGGGCAAGCCACTTTTCTACGCCACCGCGATGCCGAGGCGCACCGGCGCTATTCCGCTTGTTGTCACTACGCACGACGGACGGCCGACGAAACTCGATGGGAATCCGCTCCATCCAGCGAGCGGTGGCGCGACCGACGCATTCGCGCAAGCGTCCATTCTCGATCTTTACGATCCGGCGCGCTCGCAACGCTTCGTTCAACGTGGGAAGAAGAGCGATCGCGCGGCGTTTGAATCCCATATCACGCAACTGCGCAAAACGCTCCTGGTGCAACAGGGCGACAGTCTTGCATTCCTTGTCGAGGAAACGCATTCGCCCACGCGTGAGCGGTTGCGCGCGGAGCTGGAGAAGATTTTTCCGCGTCTCCGCTGGATCGTGTACGAACCACTTCTGAGCGAGGCGCAAAGCTTTGCCACGGAATTGAGTTTCGGTGGCAACCTTCGTGTGGTACCTAAGCTCGATCGCGCAGATGTGATCCTGGCGCTGGACAGCGATTTTCTCGATTGTGGCCAGGGTGATCTCGCATCGGTGCGCGCATTCAGTTCCCGCCGGCGAGTGAGCGCGGCGCAAGACACGATGAACCGCCTTTACGTGGTCGAGAATCGTTTCACGCTCACCGGCGCGCTGGCGGACCATCGTCTGCGCTGTCCCGCAAGCCAAATCGCGGCGTTCGCGTATGCGCTCGCGGGAAAAATTCTGGCCGCGACAAAAGACGCTAACCTCGGTTCTGTCATTGGGACCCTTAAAGTGCCGGTAGGCAGCGCGACTTTCGACGAGCAATGGTTGAGCGAAGCGGCCAATGATCTGGTGGCAAAACCGGGAGCGAGTCTGGTGCTGGCAGGGCCGAACCAGCCGGTGGTAGTGCAACTGATCGTTTACGCCATCAATTCTGCGCTCAAAAATTTGGGCCAGACATTGGTTCTCCGCGAGTTTCCGCATCATCCGAGCCGGCACAGCATTCTGAGCCTGGCAGGCGACATACACGACGGGCGCATCGAGCAACTGTTTATTTTCGGGGGCGATCCCGTTTACAACGCGCCGCGCGCGTTAGCGGGCGACCGCCGCAGGGAGCTGCCGCTGGATTGGGCTGATCTGCAGAAAAAAGTGCCGGAAATTGTGCGGCTTGGTTATTACGAGGACGCGACTTCGGCGTTGAGTCATTGGCACGTTCCCGCCGCGCATTATCTCGAATCGTGGGGTGACGCGCTCACATCCGATGGCGCGTACTTGTCGATCCAACCGATGATTCTTCCTCTCTTCGGCGGGCTGTCTGAAATCGAATTGATGAACATGTTACTTGGCGGTCCGAAAGTGGAAGGCCCGGAGCTGGTGCAGGAAACTTTTCGCGCGACCGCGCCGCCGGGTGATTTTCAAACGGCTTGGGCTCAGCTGCTGCGGGATGGATTTGCGGCGCACATTCACTTGGTCGACCGGCCGCCGTCGTTTAATTCAAACACGGCCGGCACTCTGGCGCATAATCTTTGGGGCGCGGGGCCGCCGCCCGCGCCGACGGTGAAGTCGCCGGAGATCGTCCTTGTTGCCAGTTATGCGGTGGACGACGGCCGCTACATCAACAACGGCTGGCTCCAGGAATTGCCCGACCCGGTGACGAAACTCACGTGGGACAACGCTGCACTCATGAGTCCCGCTTTCGCAAAAAAGCTCGGCGTTGGGACTGGCGACCTGGTGCAGATCACCGTCACCGAAAAAAGCGTTCGCAAGGAGCCGATCAAACGCGAGCTGGTCATCGCCGCGCTTATCTCGCCGGGGCACGTTGATCATTCAGTAACGATCGCGTTGGGCTATGGACGAAAACAGACGGGTCCTGCCGGGGAGGAAGCGGGCTTCAATGGCTATCTTCTGCGTACCTCATCCAACCCGCACTTCATCGCCGCCGACGGGCAGGCGATCGAGAGCGTGAAGGTCACGAAGGTCGGTCGCACCTATCCGCTCTCAATCACGCAGGAACATTTCAGCATCGAAGGCCGCGGCTTAGTTCGGGAAGCAACACTCGAGCACTACCGTCAAGACAACGAGTTCGTGAAAAAAATTGCCGGTGCCGAAGAAATGCCGCATCAGTTGCCGTCCATTTACAGCCATCCGCCACTCGATGCGCCGCAGCAGTGGGGCATGACTGTCGATCTAAATGTTTGCACCGGGTGTAGTGCCTGCGTGATCGCCTGCCAGAGCGAGAACAACATTCCGATCGTGGGCAAGTTACAAGCGGGACATGGCCGAACGATGCACTGGATTCGAGTCGATCGCTATTATGCGAGCGATAAAGCATTCAATCAGGACAACGGCGATTGGCCGGAAAATCCGGAGATCGTGCACGAACCGATGATGTGTCAGCATTGTGAGAACGCGCCCTGCGAAACGGTCTGCCCGGTCAACGCTACCATCCACAGCGAGGACGGTCTCAACGTCATGGCTTACAACCGCTGCATCGGCACCCGCTATTGCGCGAACAACTGCCCATTCAAAGTGCGCCGCTTCAATTATTTCGATTACAACCAGCGACCGGTCGGTAAAAAGAAAATCGCCGGGCAATTCAGCATCTACAAAGAATATTTCGCGCCTCTCACGACCAAAGGCGCGCCCGACATCGTGAAGTTGCAGAAAAATCCGAACGTCACGGTGCGGATGCGCGGGGTGATGGAGAAGTGCACCTTCTGCGTCCAGCGCATTGAGGAGGCAAAGATCGCGGCGCATGTGCGCGCCGGCGCTTCACCGGACACGCGCATCCCGCGCGATTCCTTCACCAGCGCGTGCGCGCAAGCTTGCCCGACCGAGGCGATTGTCTTTGGCGACATCAAAGATCCGGAAAGCCGCGTATCGAAAATGAAGAAGCAGGATCGCAATTATCGGTTGCTCGAATATTTGAATGTGAATACGCGCACGAGTTATCTCGCGCGCATCCGCAATCCAAATCCAAAAATGCCGGATGCGAAGAACATCGGCGTGGCAAGCCCGGAGGAAAAGACGTGATGAGATTGTCGATCTTGGACCGGAACACAGCCACCCTGGCTATACGGACGACAGGCATCTTGTTTGTCGAGGGGAGGCGGGCAGGATGCCCGCTGGCCGCACAGGCTC
>QHQE01000155.1 GCA_003219265.1 Verrucomicrobiota bacterium | reverse complement strand
GGTTTATGGAAAAAACAGTGCGTTTGTTTCTTCCTTCGCTAGCAATCTTGGCGCTCTCTTCTCTATTGCCAGCATTTGCAACAGCCCAGGCGGTTGTCTTCACACATAGTGACGGCATCAGCAACTGTCCCACGGGCACAGTCTGCAGCACCAACTGGAGCGGGTTCGCGGTAACCGGCTCAGGCGTCACCGATGCTAAGGGCTCCTGGATCGTTCCCTCAGTCACCTGCAGTAGCTCGACCACGTACAGCAGCTACTGGGTCGGAATAGACGGCTATAGCAGCAACACTGTCGAACAGACAGGCACTGACTCGGATTGCAGCAGCGGCCACGGCGTGTACTATGCATGGTACGAGTTCTATCCCAACCCGTCAATAACAATCGGCGGTTTCACAGTACTCCCCGGAGACAAGATCAGCGCAGAAGTCAGCTATAGCGGCGGGGTTTTCACCACCAGCATCACTGATGGTTCACAGCACTTTTCCACCACAGGCACCGTCAGCGGCGCCGCACGAAGCTCCGCGGAATGGATAGTCGAACGACCAGCCCTATGCTCTGGGCACCACTGTAAACTCACCAGCCTATCCAACTTCGGAACCGTATCACTAGGCAGCGACTATACCGGGATAGCCAGCACAAACTATGCAACGATCAACGGTGCGACCGGCGGCATTGGATCATTCGGCTCCGCTAACATCCATCGAATCACCATGGTAAACAACAGCGGCGCAACTCTTGCAGAACCATCAGTCCTGTCCACAGACGGGACAAGTTTCACGGAAACCTGGTTCGCTTCATCCTAGAAAGCAACCCGAGGCCTCGTATAGGCCTCGGACCCCCCCTTTCCACAGAAAGCATCCTAACCACAGGCAGAGTCTCACCAGACACCATGGCCACGAAACAGACGTAAACCAAATTCAACGATTTTCAGCTAGATGGTGCTCGGCTCTTCGCGTTTTCTTCAGCGTGAACGGAATTGTACTTTTTCCAAAGGCGGACAAAGAACAGTACGCCGAGCCAGTCGACTGCGACGACGGGAAGCAGCCCTATTCCTGTCCCAAGTTGACCAAAGAATCCCATGGGGATCAAGGAAGCAACGAGGCCTGCCGCCAGGGCGACTAGGTGACGTTGGTTACTGTTCTGTCCAACGTTCCGGAGAACCCAGATGAGTGCAAGTCCACCTATGGCAATGAAGAAGAAAGCCACAACGATAGGCGGGACGTTGAGGTTGGCGAGGAAGTCTGCTCCAAGAGTTACACCCCAGATGAACACCGTGCCAAGAATGAAGAAGCTCAAGGGACGAACTCGTGGCGTGTCAACTTTGGGCCGAAGAAGGTCCCTAGGCACAAGATAGGCGGCTACGACCAGCGCAGCCATGACAAGGCAGCTGCTTGTCCAGAGAATTGGGCCCGCAAAGAAATGACGGATCGTTCCGACAAAGAGGAGGGTCCCGAGGGCGTCGATTCCGAGTCCAACAACCGCGAGACCCAGTCCTCTGTTACCGACGAGGCTACTGCCCCGAGTCTCGGGTAGGGCGAGTCTGTGCTGGAGAATTGGAAGGGAGACGCTGAAGAGCGGATGAACAAGCATGACCAGGCCCACAGCCCAGACCCAGTTCACACCGAGCCATCGACCATAAGACCCGAGGACTCCGAACGCTGCACTGTCAGGGTTGAACAGTGTGCCGGCTCCGATTCCCTCGTTCAGGATGCCGTAGGCTGATCCGAGCAGGATGATGCTCGCCCATCCTTTCCGCCATCGGATCTGAGCTTCCCGGGCGAGAACGACGGCGAGCCCGTAGGAGCCTAGGTTCTGTACGAGAAAGAGGAAGAACAGTGGGGGATTAGCTATGAGCCAGCTCAGCTGGCTAGAGCCTGTCAGATATTCGACTTGAGGAGCGAGCAGGAATAGGAAGAGCAATGGATGAGCAGAGAAGAACCGACGGAGCTGAGCTAACGGTAACATGGCTAGACTAGCAAGGAGTTATGTTTCTAGACAAATCCTGTTAGGTCTCTATTGTAGCGCTGTAGCTTGACTCTGCTCCTGTACGCATTTATTAGCGGTCGGGCTCGGACGAGAGTTTCCTTCATCGCCGCGACCTGTTGGCCGCTTCCTCTTCCAGTCCTTCCGGGGAAGACTAGAATTAGTCCTTCCTTTCTCAGCTCCTCAATCGCTTTTGAGAACAGCCCGTGATGTTGAGACGGGTAGTTGGTTCTCAGGTCCGCAATGCTGACATGTTTTCCATGGTGCGCTCCTGCGGTGACGTAGCCCTTCTCGAAGAGCTTGTTCATTATGAATCCTTTTACGTCGAAGACCGTTCCGATTCTCGACAATCAGAGACACCGGAAAATATTCCAATCTCCTTGGACAAATACGCAATGTTTAATACTCGCAGGCAGAACATCTCTCTGGAGAGAGATGAAGAAAGTAGACATCGCCGTAGACGGACCGTTCCACTCAGTGTTCGGAGGCACTGTAGCCAGAGTCCTCGATGAGGCACGCATCGTCGGCAACATGGAGCAAACCGTTTCTATGCTCTCAGAATCCACCAAACTCGACTACAAAACCGTTCAAACAGCACTCGATCGCTTAGCCAAGTATGGAATGATCAAGAAGAGCCGAAGAATCGGAAATGCCCAAACCTATCGATTCAACGTCGAGAACGACCTTCACTCCCTTCTTAACTGGGCAGCAGAATTCCAGCACAGCAAAAGAAATCGGCGCTAGCGCTCCTCCATTTACTGAGTACCATATCTCAACGGACGGTCCATTACTCCGGAGGGTCAAGGCGGCTGATTGAAAAATCAACAACTGCGGCTTGCTTCAGTGAAAGTGAGGGATTTCTCATCATGATTTTTCGACTGCGTCACAAGGACGCATAAGTCTCTTAGAGGTATCAGAATCAAATCTCTCTAGGCGCGCGGGGACATCATGGGCCAACTCATCGTCAGTGAATTCGTGACTCTGGACGGTGTCATGCAGGGGCCCGGCGGACCGGAAGAAGACCTCGAGGGCGGCTTCAAGCACGGCGGCTGGCAGGCGCCTTTACTCGACGAGGAGTCGTTGAGCCTCATCACCAGGGACATCGGGCTAATGGACGCTTTGCTCCTGGGTCGCAAGACCTACGACATCTTCGCCGCGTACTGGCCCAGAGCCACGACCGACAAGGAGATCGCGGAGAAACTCAACAACGCACCTAAGTTCGTGGCCTCCCGCAGCCGCCGCAGACTCGAATGGAATAATTCCACTCTGATACAAGGAGAGCTTTCCAAGGAGGTAGCTCGCATCAAGCAGGAGCACGGCGAAGTGCACGTGATCGGTAGCGGCAATCTTGTTCAGACGCTGCTGCGGCATGATCTGGTCGACCGGTTCAACCTATGGGTCTACCCGCTACTTCTCGGCACGGGCAAGAGACTCTTCGGTGAAGGGACCCTGCCCGCGGGTCTCCACCTTACCAGCTCTCAGGCGTTCCCCAGAGGCGCGATTCACTTGGCGTACGAGCGCGCCGGGAAGCCCCAGCACGGCGACCTGTCCGTCAAGGGCTGAGCGGACCAAACTCTTGTAGAATACTCTGAGAACAGAATGGAACAGAGCCTTCCCTGCAAGCTTGTTAGCCTAGAACCGGAAATCGGAAAGACAGTTCTGCGTCACGAGACTCGCACGCATACCCGAAACTTCTAGAGGGTCGTTAGCTGACAGGATTTTAGCACAGACCGCTCAACGTGTCCGTATCAACGATCTCGGATCTCTCGCTGATCTTTACATTGCCATGGACCCTCAGCCGTTCCCAAGGCGTTTCCTAGGGAACATCAGGTCGATATCGAGGATCATCTGCAATCAAAGGACACGGATCGAAAAATCGTAGGTGCTCCCTTTGAGATCCATTCTAGTAGTTTTCTATCGTGACGCCTTCTATTCCGGAATAGTGTCTGATGTTCCGGGTTAGGACCTTTTCCGAATTCACCCTAGCTATTCCAGCGATCATGGCATCCTCAGGGTCAATTGACTGACCTGTCCTAATCTTCTCGCCATGGATCAAACCTCCTGCGCTTGCGGATGGAGAATCCAGGGCTAACTGTGGCAGAGAGGAGAGGATCGTG
>QHQE01000154.1 GCA_003219265.1 Verrucomicrobiota bacterium | reverse complement strand
GTGCACGCAGTTTTTCGAGCGTCGAGCAAACGTCGCGCACGTGCTCGAGCACATGATTGCTCACGATGACATCGTAGCGCGGTTCGTGCAGCAGCGCGTCAAACGAGGAGAACACCGTGAGTTGCTGAGCACGCGCTATCGACGCAGAGGCAGCATTAACCTCCAATCCTTCGGCCTGTTGTACCATCTGTGCGATCAAGCGCAAGATGCCGCCATTGCCGCAACCAAAGTCCAGGACAACATCTGTTCCTTTGAGGTAGGGACGGAAATAGGCAAAGTCAATCGCATACCCTGGATTCAATGGGTCGCTTTGCTTTTGAGCCGCGTAATGTTCTCCCCGCGCGCCGGCGTAGTGTTCGCTAGTCTTCACTTCGATTCGCTCACGATGCGGCGCAGTTCGGCTTTATTGCAAATCGGCTCGCGATTCAAACGTAACCAGGCGCGATAGACACGCGACGGAACGGGACGACGATTCTTTACGAGGTTGCGCCAGCCGGCCATTGCCATCCCCCACCAAATCGGCTCGCGTATTGCCCAATAAAAACCTTGCGACACCGCAAAGATCAGTTGTCGACAAATGCGGTAAGCGGCCATGAACGGCAGCCATGGCCATGGGCACCGGAGCCAAACGCTCCAGAGTTCATTGCGCGCGTGCAGATGATGTCGTGACAAGGGCTGACGCCGCGAGGCCGTAAGATAATGCCGAACGCGGAGTGTGGGCTCGAACCAGACGCCGAAACCCAGCGCGTAACACTGCAACGCATAGTCCGGTTCTTCATACATATGCTCGAAAAACAAGGGAAATTTGGCGTACCCACCGTAGAGCGATCGCCTCATGGCGGCCGCGCAGTTCGGATAGGCGGCAACATACTGCCCGCGCGATAAATCCACTGCAGCTCCAGCGGGCGTAGCATTCTCGCCGCGTAACTCCATGAACGTAATCACAGCAGCTTCAACGTGAGACTCAAAAGCCTCTGCCAGACGCGACAGAAAATCTCGATCAACGGGATAACTGTCGTCATCGAGGCTCACGACGATATCGCTTTGAGCGAGCCGCAACAACCGGTCGCGCGAGAATACGGAACCGTGTGCGGGTTCGTTTTCGATCAGCGTGCACTCCGGAAATTCATTCCGCACCATTTCCACTGTCTCATCTGTGCATCCGTCGGCGCAGATCAAAATTTCGCCTGCTCGCGGATCGAGCTCGAATAATTTCGTAAGTGTCCGCCGTAATTCGACGCAACGGTTGAATGTCGTAATCATCACGGAGATTTTCATGCACGTGCGGGCCCATGTTCTTTCGTCGCGAACGACTTCAACGCAGCAATCAGGCGCTCACCGTAACGTTCCCATGTAAACTCTTGCGCCCGTTCGCGTGCTGCGTGGGCCATCTGTTCGCGCTTTTGTCGATCTTCGACGATCTCAGCGAGCGCGTTGGCCAATGTTTCGGGATCACGCGATGGTACGATCCGGCCTTCGATGCCATCACGCACAACGGAGCCTGCCTCTGGCGTCGTCACGATGGGTACACCGGCCGCCAGCGCTTCGTAGATCACGCCTGCCGATCCTTCTGCCAGCGATGGAAGCACAACAATGTCAGCGCAGGCAAATTCCTCGGCAATTTTCTCACGCGACGTTCGACCGAGGAAATTCAGATGACGACACGCTTTTTGCGATCTCACGCTTGCCGGTGAATTGCCCGCGATTCGAAATTCACCGAGAAAATTCCGTGCGAACAATTTGTTCGCAGCGAAACCAAGGTAATGAATGCCTTTGCGCAACTCCGCTGTTCCAGCGAAAAGAATGCGCGCGCGCACGGGCCGATTGCAAACCGTAAACCATCGCTCATCTACACCGTACGGAACCATGGCTGTTTGTTCGCGACGAAATCCAAAGTTCGTAATCGCGTCTTCGCGCACGGCCTCCGACGGACAGAGGACGTAATCTGTGCAGTCGAAGAGTGGACGCTTGCCGAGCACTTGCTGAGTAATGTTATCGTAGTCGGGCAGGTCCGGTTCCCAACCCGGAAATTGGCTACGCTCGTCTGAGAGAATGCGATCCGTGCTGAGAAGAATGTAGAGTTCGGAGACTATCTGCAGACCCGCTCGCTTGGCCGCGAAAATAAGCGTCGGGAATTCGTCGAGAAAAGAATGCAGCCACGTCGCATTGCCAAAGCCCTCGGCCGCCATTTTTTCTCCAAGGCGGCACTGCCATTGGAGGTTGGCGCGATACAACTCCGCCGCATCGCCGCCTGCCGTTAGCATTCGCAGAAAATACGAAATGTTCGGTCGCCAGAAAGTACGCGTTTTGCTAACGAGTTCGGGAGGCAGGCGCCGCGAGCGAAGACGCTGAATTGCTTGTGGATTTCCAATCAGCCGGTCTGTGGCGCAGACCAACTTGCCCAGACCGACGTTAGCGCACACGTCCGTATAGAAACGTTCGAGTAGGCCGGCGCGCTGGAGAATCAGGGGAACCGCGTAGCCTCGCCGTGCTCCAGTATGGGCGACGATGAATCTCACTGCGGTTTTTCAGCCTTTACGATCATTGTCATCCAAAGTCCGGGCATCCTGCCCACGCCGCGGAAGCGCAAATTCTCAAAGCCGACTTCAGTGAGTAGTCGAGTTAAGGTATGTTTACTCCAGAGCTTGATGTGTCCGCCGTCCCATAACGGGTTGGCGTGCGTGTCCCACGTACCGAACAATGAGATTAGCAGGTTCTTGAAGTACCCGTGGTAAGGTGTCGTGCAGATGAATCTCCCGCCTCGCTTCAACGCGGTGTAACAACATTTAGCCCAATTGCGCGGTTGATAGAGATGCTCCACAACCTCGCTACTTATCACGAGATCGAATGGTTCTTCGTCGAGGCGTTCAAGAATGTCAGGATTTGCCTCGAGTAGTTCGAAGCGCCCAGTCGGATAACTGCGGCGGGCTATCTGGATCCCCTGCGTGCTTAAGTCTATCCCGACGACTTTGCAGCCGCGCTTCAAAAATTCGCCGCATAAGAATCCGTTGCCGCATCCGACATCGAGAACTCGCGTGTGCGCTCTGAGATCGCCGGCGAACGCAAACACATGCGGCATAAAATGCATGTGCATGTGTGATTCGGAGGGACTCGCAAACTCGTACTCTTGGTAAGCGTGGTCAGTCATCTTTGGCCGCGGAGAGATTTCCTGAGCTTCGCATCGCAACGCGCAAACCATCGCGCGTAGAACGATTGCCAAAGGCGTAGGCCAGTGCGTCCGGGATTTAAGAACAAAACATCACCGTGCGTGCGAAAAGCCATGTTACAGCAAATGAATCCCAGCGCGATCAAACGTTCGCGCGCATTCTCGAATAATCCGCGGCCACGGAAGTAGAGCTTAAAATCGTGAAATTCAACGGTGATTTGACCGATACGCCGGAGAACGTCGTCCGGAGTTGAAACAAACAGCTCGAACTCCGCGCCTTCAATATCGAGTTTCAAAATGTCGATCTCGGTGATTCCAAGCCGTTCCATTAACGTGGCAAGCGAAATGGTTTCAACTTCAACGCCAGTTGTTGCTGCACTGGCATTGAACAGTCCGGCTGCTTCCAGATTCTCTGAAACATGTAGCGTCCCGCGTCCATCACATGCGCCTAATGCGGCGGCTGTGATTGATGCCGCTCCTGCGACTGTCAGGTTTTTAGCGAGCTCAGGATTTGCTTCGATAAGAT
>QHQE01000110.1 GCA_003219265.1 Verrucomicrobiota bacterium | reverse complement strand
AGGTGTGCAACAACTCCTCGGCCAATCGCCGAGACCAAACTTCGACGTGGAAACCGGATAGATCGCCAGCAAGTTGCCCCGATCGAGCACCGCTAATCTTTGTTCGCGCGTGCTGATGACAACGTGATGCTGCGCGTCTGGCGCCACGCACGAACCGAGAAAAAATGTGATTAGCAAACACGTGAGGTGGATCAGGCTCTCCGCGCTCGATGTTAAGTTAGACGCCGAAGGCGCACTCTTTTTGGCATCGAGCAAGGGACTGCTCGATCCACCTTTCGCGAAATCAGCCTTCATCGATTAAACCGGAAAAACTCTTGTGCGGTTTGGGTTGTCATTGCGGCAACGTCGTCCAGCGAAATGCCGCGGGCAGCGGCGATCGTTTCGGCGACAATGCGTGTATGCGCGGGCTCGCAGCGTTTCCCACGAAACGGCACGGGCGCGAGATATGGGCAATCGGTTTCCACCATGAACTTCCAAAGCGGAATTTGTGCCGCGATATCTCGCACGGCTGCGCCGTTCTTGAAAGTGACAATCCCCGTGAAGGAAACGAGATGGTCAAGACCGATAACTTCATTCGCCTGCTCGACTGTGCCACCGAAACAGTGGAAAACGCCGCGCAATTTTCCGGCGTACGGCTTCATGAGTTCGAGAGTATCGTTCCACGCGTCGCGCTGATGGATCACGACGTTCAGTCCGAGTTCCACGGCCAGATCGAGTTGCTGTTCGAACAAGCTTGCCTGTTTCGATTTGTAAGCGCCGTCGTGAATGCCCTCTTCGATTTCTTTTTCGGTCGAATATTGAAGCGCTTTGGCAACAGCTTGGAACAACTCCTGGTGCGGAAAACCCTGTGTTTTGTGTTTGTCTGCCAGCTCGATGCTCGGAAGCTGATGATAATCCAAGCCGGTCTCGCCGATCGCGACGACGCGCGGATTTTCTGCTAATTCGCGTAAGGGAGTAATCACGTCTTCGCCGGATTCCTCGTCGTAAGTGGGGTGAACACCGATGACAGCAAAAATGTTCGGATATCTTTCGGCAAGATCGACAGCGCGCCGGCTGCTTTCGACTGAAGTACCAATCGTGATGATACGGGTAACGCCGGCTTCGGTTGCGCGACGCAACACATCGTCGAAGTCGTTCGCGAAATCGGGATAATCGAGATGCGCGTGCGTTTCGACTAACATGATTTTGCTGTAGGGCGTGTCTGTGAAACGCCTCTGGCTTCTGCCGCAGAAGCGCTAGAAAGCGCAAGCATCACCATTCGATCACCGTGCTCGCCCAAGTAAGCCCGCCGCCGAATACAACCATCAAGACGTAATC
This sequence comes from Verrucomicrobiota bacterium, assembly GCA_003219265.1. GTDB lineage: Bacteria > Verrucomicrobiota > Verrucomicrobiia > Chthoniobacterales > UBA10450 > AV133. The sequence goes on along the minus strand of QHQE01000110.1, from coordinate 25,130 downwards.
GCCCGGCTTGATCCGTCCACTTCGGTTGGCCTCATCGAGCGCGATCGCCACTGCGGCGGCCGATGTGTTGCCGTAGCGATCGAGGTTCACGTAAAATTTCTCCAGCGGAATGCCGAGTCGATCTGCGATCGCTTCGATGATGCGCATGTTTGCCTGGTGCGGAATCACGCAGGCGATGTCCTCGATCCTCAGACCCGCTTGCTCGAGCGCTTTTTGGGCTGCGCCCAGCATTGCCGTGACCGCATGCTTATAAACTTCCTTCCCGGTCATGTGAATCGTTTGCAGATTAAGATCAACATTCTCGCGGGTAATCGGGCAGCGCGAGCCGCCCCCAGGCATAAACAAAATATCGGTATATTGGCCGTCGCTGCCGATGTGGGTGCTAATTACGCCGTGACTTCCGCCGCGGTGGCGTAAGATAGCGGCACCCGCTCCGTCACCAAATAGTATGCAGGTATTGCGATCGCTCCAGTTTGTGATCGCGGTCAATTTGTCCGCGCCGATGACGAGCACGGTGTCGTAGGTATGCGAGGTGATGAATTGCTGCGCGATTTCGACGCCAAAGAGAAAACCAGCGCAGGCAGCGGAAATATCGAGACAGGCGGCATTCGTTGCGCCGATCTTTTTTTGAACAAAACAGGCCGTCGCCGGAAACAGCATGTCCGGCGTGGCCGTGGCGACAAGAATGAGATCGATTTCGGCCGGTGAAATTTTCGCCTGCTCGATCGCTTTCAACGCAGCTTTCGCCGCCATGTCGCTGGTGTGCTCGTCCTTGGCCGCGATGCGCCGTTGCTTGATCCCGGTTCGGGTGGTGATCCACTCGTCCGAAGTGTCAACTATGCGCGAGAGGTCCTCGTTCGTCAGAATTTTTTCCGGCACATAACTGCCGGTGCCGATGATCGAGACGGTGCGTTGCGTTTTAGCGGAGCGCGGGCTCGAGCGGGGCTGTCGCTTCATTGTAACGGCGAATCTCCTCGACGATATGCGGATTCACCTGCTGTTCAATCGACTCCGCCGCCACCCGCAATGCGTTCTTAATCGCCAGCGGTGAGCTCGCGCCGTGCGCGATAATGCAGATGCCGCTCACGCCAAGCAACGGCATGCCGCCGTACTCCTCGTAGTTCGTCCTCTTCTTGATCGTGCGAAACGCGTCCCGTGCGAGATAAGCGCCGGCCTGCCGTGCCCTGGAACGCGTTAACTCATGCTTGAGCCATTTGAAAATTGCGACCGCGATGGACTCGGATGTTTTCAAAATCACGTTCCCGACAAAACCATCGCAGACGACCACCTCGACTGGATCTTCAAACAGGTGGCGGCCTTCGATGTTTCCGCGGAAGTTGAGCGAGGTTTGCTTCAGCAGCTTAAAAACTTCCTTCGTCAACTCGGTGCCTTTTACATCTTCCTCGCCCAGCGATATCAAGCCCACCGTCGGTTTTTTGTAACCGAGGACGTGGCGTGAATAAACCGAGCCCATAATGGCATATTGCAAAAGATGCTCGGGCCGCGCGTCCGTGTTTGCGCCCGCGTCGATCAGGACAAAGACGTTGAATTGCGTTGGCAGAACGGCTGCGATCCCCGGCCGGTCGATCCCTGGCAAAGTGCGCAGCTTGATCGTTGTCGCTGCGACCGCTGCGCCGGTGTGGCCGGCGCTCACAATCGCATCGGCTTCACCGTTCTTCACAAGATCGACCGCGCGACTGACCGACGAATCTTTTTTCCGTCGCACTGCTTCCACGGCGCGATCGCTCATCTCCACCACTTGCGAGGAATGGACGATGTCGATCCTCGAATCATTGCACCGATGCTTCTTTAGCTCCGTTTCAATTTTCGCAGAATCGCCGACAAGAAAAAGCTTGTTGATATGCTGATACTCGCGCAGCGCCATCACGGCGCCACCCACGAGACTCGGCGGGCCAAAATCGCCGCCCATCGCATCCAGGGCGATCTTCATCGGAGGGAAACTTTGCGGATTTCAGCCGCCGATTGCAAAGCGAAAATCCACTTGTGGCCGTCGCCCTCTGGGCGACGCGATCCTGTAGTCGCCGCTCTCTGAGCGGCGTGATGCGTGTGTGATTTGGAAAGCACGTGCGTCGCGCTTCGCCGCGGCGAGCGGCTGCAGAAATTTACTTCGTGCCGACCGTCAGGACTTGCCGCCCTTTATAATAACCGCAGGAGGGACAAACGGTGTGTGATGCAACGGTGCTGCCGCATTGCGGGCATTTGCTTAGCTGCGGCGCATGCCAGCGATTCGCGGCTTTGCGCGTGCGCAACCGCATTTTCGACGTCCTGCGTTTCGGAACTCCCATAAAGCCGAATTAGGAAAGCAGGAAATCAGGAAAAGACAAATGCGGCGACGTGATTCGTGATTTCAGGATCGTGATTCGTAGATTGCCCCGATTTAACGATTCACGATGTGGCGATTCAACGTTTCGTAACCTTCAACTTATCCAGCGCGCTCCAATCCGGTTTGCGCTCGTCGGTTCTTGCGCGTGCTTGTGCGACGGTTGGCGACGCTCTGCAAACACGGCCGCCATCGCGGTCGCAACGCGGGTGCGCCGGCAGATTGAGCAACAGATCCTCTCGCAGAAACGGCGACAGATCGACCGTTTCCGGCCCGTGCAACTCCGTGTGCAAGGCAAATGCCGGCACCTTGATCTCGTGCACAAATTTTTCGAGACACGAGACACAGCGCAACTCCACCGGTTGTTTGAGCGATCCGTTTGCCCACAGCGCGCCGGGCGAAATGCCGATGTCGATGTTGTAAGACAACGGCCCGACACAGCGGATTCCCTCCGGCTCCAATTCAGGAATCGGGCAATCCTCATCGCCCTCCAGATGCAAACCTTCGGCTCGAATTTGTTTCAGATGAACTTTCATCGGGTGGAGTCGGCGACAGAGGATGGCGAAACAATGACGAAGCAGGAATGACGAATGACGAAGGAAGTCCGAATGCTCAAATGACCAAAGAGCGTTCGGATACTTCTTTTCGTCATTCGGATTTCGTCATTCATTCGTGCTTCGGCAGTCGTCATTTTTTCTTGCTCGCGGCGAATTTCTTTCCAAGCGCTTTGGCCACAGCCGGCGGCAGGAAGCTCGAGACATCGCCGCCCAAGCGCGCAATTTCCTTCACCAGACGCGAGCTCAAGTAGGTGAATTCCTCTTTCGGCATCAGAAAGATCGTTTCCACGCTCGCCTCAAGTTTGCGATTCATCAGCGCCATTTGAAATTCGAATTCGAAATCGGAAACTGCGCGCAAGCCGCGGATGACCGCGGTCGCTTTTTGCGCGGCCGCGAATTCGACGAGCAACCCATCGAATTGCGTAATCCGCACGTTGTCGATCTTGGCGGCTGTCTCCTGCAGCAGGTCGAGACGCTCTTGGAGCGAAAAGAGCGCCTGTTTCTCATCGTTGTGCGCGACCGCGACGATCACTTCATCAAACAGTTTTCGCGCCCGCTCGATCACGTCGAGATGGCCGTTAGTCACGGGATCAAAGCTGCCTGGATAAATTGCGCGTCGCATGATGAAGAAAACGTTCAACTCCGAAAGCGTCCAGGGCAAGCTATTCAACGCGCAACGTTCAACGTTCAAATGCGAGCCGCCTGTAGTCGTCGCCCTCCGGGCGACGTGGCGCGCGCGTGTTTGCAATCCACGCGCCACGCTTGGCAGAGCGAGAGCGGCTACAGTCGCGCGGTTCGCTTGCGCTTGGAAACATTTGCTGAATAAGCACAGCGCTTCAGATTACTTTGCTTATGCTCGATCCTTCTTATCGCACCATTGCCGTGGCTACCACTTTCTCCCCGCGGTTCGAGCAAGTGCTCTCCGAAGCGAAACGGATTCGCGACCGTTTCGGCTCGCGCCTGAACTTGATCTACGTGGGTGAGCGCAACGCGGAGACGGCGCACAAGTTTCGCGATGTGATGAGCCAATTACAATTGCCGTCGGATTCTGCGATTCATTATCAAAAGGGCGATCCCGCGGAAGCTATATTGAAAGTGGCTGTGGAAAACGACGTCGATCTTGTCATCGCGGGCGCACTGGAGAAAGAAGTCGTCCTGCGATCTTTTCTCGGGAATGTTGCGCGACGTCTGGTGCGGGAGGCGGCGTGTTCCGTCATGCTCTTCACCACGCCGGAACGGCCGCCGCGCCCCTTGCGCAAAATCGTTTTCGTGGCGTCGAATTATTCGGAACATGAGCAGCACGCGCTAAAGAAGACGATTTACCTGGCCGCCGCCGAAGCGTGCGAACGGCTCTACGTCGTTCGCGTTTATACTACCTTCGACGAAGCCCGTGCCAGTTTGCGAGACGACGCAGGAGACGTCGCTCCGCGGCCCCGCACCTTTGAAGAGGAGGAAACCGCTTTGGAAGAATTCATTCTCGCGGCCGGTCACACAGAGGTGCCGATCGAAGCGCGCTGCATCCGCGGAAATACCGGTTTCGCCGCGTCCGACTTCGTGCAATCGGTGGCGGCAAATTTGCTCGTGGTGCCCGTGCGGGCCAACGGCGATGCGAGCGAGCGATTACCGAACAACATCGCATGGATCACCGACGTCATCCCCTGCAATCTCTGGGTGATTCGCTGAGCGTTTGCCGATCTTTTTGATTTTCGATCTTGCGATGAGTCCGGAGCGCCCCTTTCAGCCCTACGGCCCGGCGCATCTCACGGTCATTTTCCTGACAATCGCCCTGCCCTTTGCGCTGGCCGCGATTGCGCGCCGGGCAAGATCAAGCCGCGTCGAGCGCGCGATCATCGCCACGCTCTCCGCGCTGCTCGTGCTCAACTACGCTGTCTATTTGATTCTTGTCCGGAACGTCAGCGTGATGAGCTGGCAGCAAATGTTGCCGTTGCAACTCTGCGATTGGGGAATGGTCGTCGTGATTGTGGCGATGTGGAGCGGAAATCAGCGCTGGTTTGAGGTCGCATATTTTTGGGGAATCGGCGGCACGCTGCAAGCAGTGCTCACGCCAAATCTGGCCTTCGGCTTTCCGGACTTTCGCTTCTTCTGCTTTTTCATTTCGCACTCCGGCATCATCATCGGCGTGATTTTCCTGATGCGAACACGCGGATACCGGCCGCGTTTTATGTCGATCGTGCGCACATTCGCGTGGTCGGAATTTTATTTTGTCGTCACGCTCGTGGCCGACGAGCTGACCGGTTATAATTACGGATTCCTGCTGCATAAACCGGAAGCGTTTTCCATTTTGAGTTTTCTCTCTGACTGGCGGCCGCTTTATCTCCTGGAGATGCACGGAGTCGCGTTGCTCTTTTTCCTCGGACTCTATGCGCCGTTTGCGATTGTCGATCTTGCAAAGGGAAAATTAATCAGGAACGCAGGAAAGCAGAAAGGAGCAGGGTGATTCTTTTTCTTTTTTTCCTGCTTTCCTGATTCATTCTCTCTTTAGTGAAATCCAAGCCAGTTAAAATTGGATCGGTCACCATCGGCGGAAAACGTCCCGCGTTTATTCTCGGGCCATGCGTGATCGAATCGGAAAAGTTTGCTTGGCGAATGGCGCGAAAGATTTCTGAAATCTGCGCGGCGGAAGATGTCGATTTTATTTTCAAGGCTTCCTACGACAAGGCGAACCGAACGTCAGTGCGTTCGTTTCGCGGAATCGGTGCGCGCGAAGGCTGCGAGATTTTGTCGGCCATTGGCCGCGACTTAAAAATTCCAGTCACAACCGACGTGCATTCGCCGGCGGAAGCCGCAGTTGCCGGGGAAAAGATCGACCTGTTGCAAATTCCCGCATTTCTCTGCCGGCAAACGGATTTGCTCCGCGCCGCGGCCGAAACCGGTCGCGCGATCAACGTAAAGAAAGGTCAATTCCTCGCGCCTTGGGATGTGAAGAACATTGCGGAAAAGCTCATCGCTTTCGGCAACGAAAAATTCTGTTTCACGGAGCGCGGCACGACCTTCGGTTACAACAATCTCGTCGCCGATATGCGCTCGCTCTATTGGATGCGCGAGGCGGGTTATCGCGTAATTTTCGATGCCACGCATTCGGTGCAGCGGCCGGGCGGAGGAGGGGACGCCACATCCGGCGATGCCGAACTGGCGCCGGTGCTGGCGCGGGCAGCCATCGCGGCCGGATGCGACGGCATCTTTATGGAAGTGCATGAAAATCCGGCGCGCGCTTTGTCGGATGGGCCGAACCAGATTCCGCTAAAAAATTTGCCGAAGGACTTGCGCATGTTAAAGGCTATTCATGCTGCCGTCTCGTAGCGGCCGCTCCGCAAACTGGAGCTGGTTCGTTTGGCTATTGTCAATCTTGTCCTTGTCGCTGTTGATCTCGACGGGGCCTGCGTTGGCCAGCCCAAAAGGCGGCAAGAAAAGCAAACTCGCCACCGCCACACCGAGTGCTTCTCCAGGCGAGCAAGGTTTGACCAATATTCCGCTTCCGGTCGGTCACGAGGCGAAGGGCCTCGTCCTGCCCGATTTCGACGCCGAGGGTCATCTGCGGGGAAAGTTTGAAGCAGGAGTAGCACGACGGATCGACGATGGACATGTCCGTTTCCAACATCTTAAAATCACGACCTACACGCCCGAGAATCGCCCTGATCTCCAGATCGACATGCGGACTTCCGTGCTCGATTTGAAAACGCGGATTTTGAGTTCGCACGAGCGCTCGACGATCCGGCGCGCCGATTTCAACATCGTGGGCGATTCCGTGGCGTTCGATCCGAACACGAAAACGGGACGATTAATCGGCAACGTGAAAATGGTGATCACCGACAAATCACATCTCATGGGAAGAGGAAACGAATGAAAAAGCTGGCAGCGCTGGTCCTGCTCATCTCCAGCTTTATGGCGACTCAATTGTGCGCGCAGGCTGCGTACTCGCGCGCGGAATCCGGCAAGCCGGCAAACAAACCAGAGAAAACCGCGACAAAGAAAGAAGAGAAATCAGGCGCGGACAATTTTTTGGGCCCGGCCAATGCGGTCAATCCCAATGAACCGACGACGACGGAAATTTATTCAGATGAGGCGTTTTTTGATTCGAACAAAAGCATGGGCATCTTTAGCGGCCGTGTGAAGGTGACCGATCCGCGCTTCAATCTTCAATCCGACAAATTGACCATTTACATCACCAAAGGAGAAAACCAGGGACTAGAGAGAGCGATCGCGGAAGGCAGCGTGGCAGTCGTTCGCGACCGGCCCGATCCGAATGGCGGGCCACCGACGCGCGCGGTCGGCCGTTCTGACACCGCGATCTACACGGCGGCAACCGGCGACGTGGAGTTGACCGGAACACCACGGGTACAACAAGGATTGAACACGCATTTGGCCACCAGCCCCGACACGGTCATGATCATTAACCAGAAAGGCGAACTGACTACGCATGGTCCGAGTCGCACCGAGATTCGCCAGCAGCCGAAGGATGAAACCAAGGGCGAGACCAAGCCCCAACCTTCGCCCAAGCCATGATTAGCCAAACTGCCCCTGCGACGAATCCGCGAATCGCTGCCCCGCCCGCGGCCAAGATCGACAATGTCCTGTCCACTGAGCAGCTCGTGAAAATTTACGGCGGCCGGGCGGTTGTCGATGGGGTTAACATCAGCGCGCGTGAAGGCGAGATTGTCGGTTTGCTCGGCCCGAACGGCGCCGGCAAGACGACCAGCTTTTACATGATCGTCGGACTGGTTAGGCCAAACAGCGGGCGCGTTATTTTTTGTGGAAACGATGTCACGAATTATCCGATGTACAAGCGGGCGCGGCTCGGCATGGGATATCTGCCGCAGGAGGAATCGATTTTCCGCAAAATGACAGTGGAACAAAATATCATGGCGATTTTGGAGACGTTGCCATTGTCGAAACACGAACGCCGGCAGCGCTGCGATCAATTGCTCCATCAATTCGGGATCGAGCGCATCGCAAAAAACCAGGCGCTCACCTTGAGTGGCGGCGAGAAACGTCGGCTTACCATTGCGCGCTCGTTGGTCACCAAGCCGAAATTGCTCATGCTCGACGAGCCGTTCAGCGGCGTGGATCCAATCGCGGTTTACGATGTGCAGCAGATCATCGTGAACCTGCGCAAATTGGGCCTGGCCATTCTAATTACCGATCACAACGTGCGCGAGACCTTGTCGATCGTGGACCGGGCGTATTTGATTTACGAAGGCCGCGTGGAGAGCGAAGGCACAAAAGATTTTCTCATCAGCGATCCCATCAGCCGCCAGCTTTATCTCGGCGAACGTTTCAAGATGTAATTGTCGATCTTGGGGAAAAGGCAAGCGGGGTGCCCTCTCTAGGCTCTGTTCCTCGGCGAACGGTGCAATTCCGTTGTAGGGCAAGTGCATCGCTTGCCGGGCGCGATGCGACGATTCATCGACGATATTGGAAATCGCGTCGTTCCGCGTTAGAAGTTAGACGCTTATGGCGCCGCCAAGTGGGACTCAGACGATAACATCGACAAGCGATCAGCAGAAGAGCGTGCCGATTGTCACGGTGGAGAGCTTTTACAATCTGCATGCGGAAAAGTTGCAGATGAAGCTGGAAGGTCCGCGCGTGGGGTTTCATCGGAAAATCCGCGAGCCCACGATTAATCGTCCCGGTCTGGCACTCTCCGGGTTCTACACTTATTTTGCGGAGAAACGGGTGCAGGTGCTGGGCGCCGCCGAGCATTCGTATTTGAAAAGCTTAACACCGAAAGTGCGTGCCCGCCGGTTTCGCGCACTGTGCACGCGCAAGATCCCTTGTTTGGTGATGTCGCGCGGGTTTCACCTTGCGCCCGAACTGCTGGCGGTGACCGAGGAGGCAGAGATCGCAGTGTTCCGCACACCGATGATTACGATGAAGTTTATCAACGCGGCCACCATCGCACTCGAGGTCGATTTTTCGCCGACGGTGACCGAGTTCGGTAGCATGGTCGATATTCTGGGCATCGGTGTTTTGATTCGCGGCCAAAGCGGCATCGGCAAGAGCGAATGCGTGCTCGGCTTGATTGAGCGCGGTCACAGTTTGGTGGCGGATGACGTGACACGTATCACCTCACTGGAGGGCCGCGAGCTGATGGCGACCGCGCCGGAGCTGACGCGTAATCATATGGAAGTGCGCGGCATCGGGATCATCAACGTCGCAAATATTTTTGGGATCGGCAGCATCCGAATAGAGAAACGCCTCGACCTGGTCGTGACGTTAAAGGATTGGCATGAACTGGAAGAAGTGGATCGTATCGGACTCGACCAGGAATCTTACGAAATCCTCGGCCTGCAAGTGCCGCATGTCACCATTCCGGTGAAGCCGGGCCGCGACATCGCACGTTTGATCGAGGTCGCGGCGATGGATCAAAAGCTGAAGGGCCTGGGCCAGAACAGCGCCGTGGAGTTCAACACCAAGCTGCTCAATTTGATGGAGCCAAGATCGACATAATGGGATTGTTGAGCCGCAGAGCCAGCGCCACAGCGCGCAGCCAGAAGATCGTGAAGGAAATCTCGATTGTGAATCGACTCGGCCTCCATGCGCGCCCGGCGGCGATGTTCGTACGCATCGCGAGTCGGCACCGCTCGGAAATTTGGGTGGCGAAGGAAGGCGAAGAAGTGAATGGGAAAAGCATCATGGGCTTGATGATGCTGGCGGCCGGGCAGGGATCGAAGCTGCGCATCCGCTGCGAAGGACCGGATGCCGATAAAGCCATCGAGGAACTCGAAGAATTAATCAACGCGCGCTTCAACGAAGATTGACATCCCCGTTATTCTCGCAGGTGCATGAGCGGCGATAAGGCACGGGAGGAAATTCGGTTCCACGGAGCAGGCGTTTCCCCGGGAATTGCCCAAGGCGCGATTCACGTGGTGCGGGATGATCTCGACGACGTGGCGCGCTATCGCATCGAGCCCGCGCAAATCGCGAACGAGATTGGGCGCTTCGAAGCCGCGCTCATTCAGACGCGTACGCAGATTCTCGAGATGCAGCAAAAGATCGCTGAATCCATCGGCGCGAAAGATGCAGGCATTTTCGATGCCCACCTCCTCGTAGTCGAGGATCGCACTTTGATCGACGAAGTGCTGCGCAAGCTCGAGGCTGATCTTTGCAATGTGGAGTGGGTATTTCAGGAAGTCGCCAACAATTACGCGGAGACGCTAAGCAAGATCGACGATCCCTATTTGCGTGAGCGCGCCCTCGACATTGAGGACGTAACGCGGCGCGTCATCCGCAATCTTCAAGGCAAAGCGCCAAAAGCGTTTCTTGCCCTGACGGAGCCGCACATTCTGGTCGCTCACAATCTCACTCCATCGGACGCGGCGACTATGAACAGGGAGCGTGTCCTCGGCATTGCCACTGATCTCGGGAGCCGCACCTCGCACACGGCCATCATGGCGCGCTCGCTCAACATTCCCGCCATCGTCGGGTTACACAACGCGACCGAAAAACTCGAAACCGGGCAGCACGTGTTGCTCGACGGAACGGACGGTTTGCTGGTTGTCGATCCAACGCCGGAGACGTTTGCTCGTTACGGCGAACTCGAATCGAAACGCGTCCAGATCACGCAAAAACTCGCCGAATTACGCGAAACAAAATCGACCACGCGTGACGGACGCCACATTGTTCTCTCCGCGAACATTGAGCTACCCGGCGATGTCGATGCAGTCGCAGCCAATGGCGCGGAGGGGATCGGGCTTTACCGAACGGAATTCCTTTATTTGAATCGCACCACTCTTCCCACCGAAGACGAGCAATACGAGACGTATCGGAAAGTGGCGGAGCGCGTTTCGCCCGATCCGCTCATTATCCGAACGTTTGATCTCGGCGGCGACAAGCTCGCGCCTGGTGCGGCCGATGTTGGCGATGAGTTAAACCCTTTCCTGGGCTGGCGCGCGATCCGTTTTTGTCTCGAAAACATCGACATCTTCAAAACCCAATTGCGCGCTATCCTTCGGGCCAGCGCCGTCGGCAATGTGAAAATCATGTTCCCGATGATTTCCGGTGTGGGTGAATTGCGACGCGCGCTCTCCATCCTGGCCGAATGCAAAGAAGAGCTGCGTCGCACTGGATCGACATTCAGTGATACCACTGAAGTTGGCGCGATGATCGAAATTCCCAGCGCCGCTCTCTCGGCCGACATCCTCGCGCGCGAAGTCGATTTCTTCAGCATCGGCACGAACGATTTGATTCAATATGCCATCGCGGTCGATCGCGTAAACGAACGAATCGCGCATCTCTATGAGCCGACCCATCCCGCGGTGCTCCGTTTACTCAAGATGATCGCCGACGCCGCCCGCGCGAACGACATTTGGGTCGGTGTTTGTGGCGAGATGGCGGGTGATATCGCGCTCATTCCGCTTCTGCTCGGCCTCGGGATGGATGAATTGAGCGCGGGCGCGACTCTCGTTCCGCGCGTCAAGCGCGCGGTGCAAAGTCTGACGATCCCGGAATGCCGGCAGCTTGTCGATGAAGCGCTTGAGCTCCAGACGCCTTCGGAAATTTTAGCGCGTTGTTTGGAGTTGGCGGGAAAACGCTACGGCGATTTGCTCGGCTGAGCGACGTAATTCGTTAAATCGTTGAATCGTGAACCGTTGATCGAACCGCGAAATCACGAATTTCGCGTTCTGACCTCTGACCTCTGGAGCTACTCCTCTTCGCTCAATCCCGTTTCCGGATCGGGTTTGAGTCCCTCTTCCTCCATTTTGCGCAGGACATCCTTCATGTCGTCCACTTCGTCCCATACTTCCTGGCTCACGTAGATGGGCGCTTTCTGTTGGGTGGCCATCGCGATGCAATCGCTTGGCCGCGCATCCAGCTCGATGATTTTCTTCTGCTGCAATTCGTTTTCCGCCCGGATGATGGCGCGCGCATAATAAGTCGCGTTCTTCAGGTCGTTAATAATAACCCGCTCAACTTTTGCGCCCAGAGCTGTCATCAAATGTCCGATGAGATCATGGGTGAGCGGACGCTCCTTGGAAATCTCGCGCATGAACATCGTGATCGCGCTGCCAACGGTTTGATCGACATAAATAATGAATACCTTGTCGTTGTTTCCAAGAAACACTGCGCACCCGCCACTGGTCGGCAAAACCGCGCGCACTTGCACTTCGATCACCGATTTGTTCATCGGGCAAACGGTACCCGGCCAATCGCGAAAAACAAGCGGCGGGGGCTGGTGGATCGCACGCTCCGTCGCGCGATGTTAAATGTGTGCCCCCGAAGGCGCATTATTTTTTGGCATCGAGCAAGAGACTGCTCGATCCACCCTGGCGGATGAAAAGTGTCCGCTCGTTGTGAATAAGTTGGCACGAAAATTTCTTTGAAGCGGGCTTGCATGTTCGTTGCGCTGATTCAATATGCGTTTGCGACTTGCTAGTGCGCGACGAATCGAGATGAAAACCGAGTGGGACGTTGAGTCTGCCATCGCCACTTACAACGTCGATCGATGGGGCGGCGGTTATTTCACGATCAACAGCTCGGGCAACGTCGAGGCGCGGCCGCTCCAGGAAAACGGCGGTTCCATCGACATCCTCGAAGTCGTTAACGAGGCACGCTCCCGCAGTCTTGGTTTTCCGCTCGTCATCCGGTTTCAAGATTTGCTGCGTCATCGGGTCGAATCGGTCAATCGCGCGTTTCAAACCGCGATGAGCGAATTCGGCTATCGCAATGAGTATCGCGGAGTTTTTCCGATCAAAGTCAATCAGTTGCGAGAAGTGATCGAAGAGATTGTCGATGCCGGCCAGCAATTTCATTTCGGTCTCGAAGCCGGCAGCAAACCCGAACTGGTTGCCGCGCTGGCGATGCACAAAGACCTAGAGAGCCTCATCATTTGCAACGGCTACAAAGATCCGGCCTTTATTCGCATTGCGTTGCTCGGTCGCAAGCTCGGCAAGTCGGTCGTCATCGTCGTGGAAAAACTCGAGGAGCTCGAGCAGACCATTCGCACTTCGAAAGAAGTCGGTGTCGAACCGCACATCGGAATTCGCGTCCGGCTGCACAGCAAAGGCTCCGGCAAATGGTCGCCCAGCGGCGGTGAGAACGCGAAATTCGGTCTCGACACGACGAATCTCGTCGCCGCGAGCCAGATATTAAAGGACGCGGGATTCGCGCACTGTCTCAAACTCGTTCATTTCCACGTCGGCTCGCAGGTGCCGGACATTTCGACGATCAGACGAGCGGTGCGCGAAGCAGCTCGGTACTACGCAAAGTTCGCCAAACTTGGACACGAACTTGGTTATCTCGACGTGGGCGGCGGTCTCGGCGTTGATTACGACGGGTCACGCAGCGACTTCGACAGTTCGACGAATTATTCGCTCCAGGAATACGCCAACGATGTCGTTTGGAACATCATGGACGTGTGCGATTCCGAAGGCGTCCCGCATCCGGCCATCGTCAGCGAAGGCGGGCGCGCGATTGTAGCGCATCATTCCGTGCTCGTCATGGAGGCGTTCGGTTCCATCGAGCGGACCGCGCCGAAGCTCAAAGTCGAGGCGGCCGAGAAAGATAACAAACTCGTGCGCGACATCCTTGATGTGAAACAGCGGCTCAAACGCGGCAACCGCATCGAGAGCCTGCACGACATCCAGCAGATCAAAGAAGAATCGCAGCAGATGTTCGACCTTGGTCTGCTGGATCTCGAATCGAAAGCAAAAATCGAGACCGTTTATTGGCAGCTGGCGCAGCAAATCGTCCATATGCATCGCGGCCTGCGCTATGTGCCGGAGGAAGTGAAGCAGCTCGAAACTTCACTGGGCGATCAATACATCTGTAACTTCTCCGTTTTCCAATCGCTGCTCGATCATTGGGCGCTCGGCCAATTGTTCCCCATCATGCCAATCCATCGCCTCACGACTCCGCCTGATCGCAACGGCATGATCGTGGACATCACCTGCGATTCCGACGGCAAGATATCGAAGTTTACTGATTTACAGGACGTGCGCGAAACGCTTCCGCTTCATCGCATTGCGCCCGGTGAAATCTATTACCTCGGCGTCTTCATGGTGGGCGCTTACCAGGACATCATGGGCGACCTGCACAATTTGTTCGGACGCGTGACCGAGGCGCACGTTTTTCTCGATCCGGACGAAGAAGCCGGTTGGTACATCGAAGAAGTAATCGAGGGCAGTACCATTGGCGAAGTCCTTTCCATGACGCAGTGGGACAAAGTCGAATTGATGCGACTCTTGAAATCACAAGTCGACGCCGCCATCAAAACCGATCGCCTCAAACCTAACGACGCGATGAAGCTCCTCTCCGACTACGAGCGCCTCCTTCAGGAATACACTTACCTCTCCCTCAACGGCACCAAACCTCCGCCACAACCGGGCAATTGGTTGCCGTTAAGTTGATCAATTGTCGATCTTGCAGATGGCGATCTGACTGTAGGGGAAGCTGCCAGCTTCCCCCATTCCGGGAAGCTAACAACCTCCCATACAAGATCTCCTATTTCCGGTGTTCCTGCTTTCCTTGGTTACGATTGCTTTTCGTGGTTTCTTAGCTTCCAGATTGAAACCCACATTCATCCCTGAAAGCTTTCGGGGTTAAATTAATGTATGAGCGACGAACCGAATATTTCCTTATCGCAGATCGGCCAGATCTCAGTAAACGTGCACGATTTGGCGCGGGCCGTGGTCTTTTATAAACAGACGCTCGGCCTGAAACATCTGTTCACTGGCCCGCCGAAGATGGCGTTCTTCGATTGCGGTGGCATCCGATTGATGCTCGCGATTCCGGAAAGGCCGGACCTCGATCATCCCAGTTCGATTCTTTATTTCAAAGTCGCGGACATCGAGCACGCGCACAAATTTTTGACATCGCGCGGAGTCCACTTCGAAACCAAGCCAATGCTGGTCGCGCCGATGGCGACGCACGATCTTTGGCTCGCCGAATTTCGTGATTCGGAAAACAATGTTCTCGCGCTCATGTGCGAAAAACCCAAAGCGGCGAAAAGTTGAACGCTAGATTCGATGATTAAGAAGAATTTCCAAATAGATCCTGACATATCTCGGGCAGAAACATTGCCCGGCGATGTTTATTGCGATCCAGTTTGGTACGAGCGCACGAAGACAAAAATTTTCGTGCGGTCATGGCAGTTTGTCGGCGACCCGGCGCGCATGAAAGCACCCGGTCACGTGCGTCCGTTTACGTTGCTCGAGGGTTGTCTCGATGAGCCGTTGCTGTTCACCGTCGATGAGCAGGGACGGACGTACTGTTTGTCGAATGTGTGCACTCATCGCGGCGCTCTCGTGGTTGAGGGAGAAGGACACGTCAAAAATATGCGGTGCCGTTATCATGGAAGAAAATTCGCTCTCGACGGTTCATTTTTGTCCATGCCGGAGTTCGAAGGCGTTGCCGGATTCCCGAGCGAGAAAGATAATCTGCCGCGCGTTGCACTCGAGCGCTGGGGGCCATTCTTATTTTGCAGCCTCGATCCGGCCTTCTCCTTCGAGGAACTCGTTAGGCCGATGAACGAGCGCGTAAATTTTCTCCCACTCGATCGCGCCGTTTTCGATGCCTCGACATCGCGCGATTACTTCCTCAAGGCGAACTGGGCGCTCTACTGCGATAATTACGTGGAAGAATTTCACCTCCCGTACGTGCACGGAGCGAGCCTCGCCGGACTCGATTACGGCGACTATCGCACGGAACTTTATCCGTATGCCACTTTGCAGATCGGCGTCGGCAAATCGAAAGCGGATTCATTCGCGCTGCCGGAAGGTCATCCCGATCATGGAAGCAACATCGCGGCGTTCTACTACTGGCTCTTTCCAAACTTGATGATGAACTTTTATCTGTGGGGTGTTTCGGTGAACGTCGTTTATCCGCTCGGTCCGGAGCGCACAAAGGTTTCGTTCCTCAGTTACGTTTGGGACAAAAATCAACAATCAAGCGGTGTAGGCGCCGATCTTCATCGCGTGGAGATGGAAGATGAAGAAGTAGTCGAATCCGTCTATCGCGGGGTGCGTTCACGTCTTTACAATCGCGGCCGCTACTCGCCGCGGCGTGAAGTTGGCACGCACCATTTCCACAAACTTCTCGCGCGTTTTCTAAACACGTAATCACGGCAATGCGAGAGCGGCGACACCTACTGCTGTTGATTTCGATCCTCGTGCTTTTCATGCTGAGTCCTTTTGTCGTCACGTTTCGACACGGCGTGTTGTTTTTGAATGTGTTCGGGGCGGCCATTCTCGTGGCCGGCTCCTACGCTCTTAGCGAACGAAAGCAATTATTCAGGACTGCGGTTGTGCTGTCGGCGATTTCGATTGTCGCGACATGCCTGCTTCTCGCTTTTCCGCAGCATTGGGCCGTGCTTGTGTCGCACGGCTCGATCATCCTGCTGGTCGCTTTTTTTTGTGTCTCGATCCTCGCTTATGTGCTACGCAGTGGTCGAGTGACCTCGGACAAGATCTTTGCCGCCATCTCCGTGTATCTCTTGCTCGGATTTGCGTGGACTTACGCTTACGCGCTTCTTGACGATATGCAGCCCGGATCATTCGCCGATTCGACCGAAACCGGCCGAACCGATTACGTCGCGCATGTCATGCAACTCAGATATTTTAGCTTCGTTACGTTGACGACTCTGGGCTACGGCGACGTGCTTCCGCGCTCATCGGCTACACGAACAATGGCCACGCTTGAAGCGGTGATGGGCCAGATTTATCTCGCGGTGCTCGTCGCGCGGCTGGTCGGATTGCACATTGTCCATGCGAGCAAGCCGTGGACGCGGGACGACAACTGAGCCAATTTCCGCAATCTTCGCTACCCGATCGAATCAATCATCAACGTGCTAACGCGCGAGCAGGTAAATCGCAATTAACGCGAGCAGAAAATAGGGAACAAGGATGGCCGCTCCAGCGTAATCCTTTGCCATTCGCTGACCGAAGAAGAGTGCGATGATCGAGATGGCGGATACGATCGCGCCGTAGAATGCGAGCGTGGAATTGCGAGAAAAAATTATCAGCCCACATCCAATCGCGCTCAGCATTCCGGCTCCAATCTCGAGGATCGTGATCGCGGTTACCATTAGCGGAACAATTCCAGCCAGCGGACTCTTGGCGAAATGTCCTTTCAACCACTCCAGGTTGCCACGCCGATCCACGATCTTGTCGATCCCCGACTGAACAAAGAGAATCGCGAGAAAAGCCGACACGAGCACCTGCAGAAGGTATGTTGCTCCATCGGAGGAATGCAGATTTGGCATCGGACTATTGTAGCGTGATTAAGTGGTTCAGGCAGTCGTTGCGGGCTCGGCGGAGTAGCGGGTGGGATCCTGGCGAAAAAACCGCGCGAGTTCGGCGTACAGTTCTGGATGTTTGGCGCGGAGAGCGCGGGGACGCTCAAAGAACGCCTCCGTAACTACGGCAAAGAACTCCGCGGGATCTTTCGCGCCGTAAGTATCCAACACGGTGGCCATACCGGCTTCATTAGCAGCCCGCAATGCCTCGAAGTCCTTGCTCATGACTCGCGACCAGGCCAGGTACTCTGCTCGCGTCGCGAGAGCGGGCGCGCCATTGGTCTGAAAATCCTCGAAGTCAAGCTGGTGGGCGAACTCGTGTAGCACCAGGTTTCTGCCATCCGAAGGATCCGCCGCTCCGCGTTTCGCCGAATCCCAGGCCAGCACCATCGCTCCAAGCCGGCGCGCGGTGTGGCCGAGGCGTTCTTGCCCGCCCTCCTCCCAAATGTTGCCTCCAAGGTGCCGCGCCTCATACGCTGTGAAGCTGGAAGGATAAACCAGAATCGTAATCAGCTGAGGGTAATAGTCGGTGTCGCGGTGCAGGAGGAGGAGGCACGCCTGTGCTGCGATTGTGACACGGATTTCGTCGGTAAGTTCAAGGCCGCCGCAACCTTCGAGGTGCTTTTCGGCCAGAAAGACTTGAACATGACCTAAGAGCTCGGTCTGATCTTCGGGCGGAAGCCGCCGGAAGATTGGGAGGTTGCGCGTAACGATAGACTGCCATGCCGGCGGAAAAGATTGAGCGCGCAATCGCTGACGCCGGCGCTGCTTCAAAAATCCGAAGATCACAAACTCTTCGCCGTGTCAGGGCGTGACAAACTCGGTTTCAGTCGAAATGGTTGACTCGCCCGCGCTTTGTTGCAACGCTTGTTCCACCGCCCGCCAGGCAAGCATTGCGCACTTGACCCGCTGCGGAAATTTCCGCACCCCCTGCAGCAGTCGAAGATCGCCCAACATTTTAGGCGCTTCGGCCGTTTCGTCGGTCACAAGATCGTGAAATGCGCGAAGCATCTCCGTCGCTTCCGCGCGACTTTTCCCTTTCAATTTCGCCGTCATCAATGAAGCCGATGCCTGACTGATCGCGCAGCCGTGTCCGGTGAACTTGATATCTTGCAAGCCGCCATCGGTGCCAAATTTCACGCCGAGATGAATCTCATCGCCGCAGGCGGGATTGTCGCCATGCACCCGCACCGCAGCATCGGCCAGATCTCCAAAATTACGTGGCCGCCGCGAATGATCGAGAATGACCTCCTGATATAGCTCTTCGAGTTCCGAAATCATGAAAAGAAACGAACGGCGTCGCGCAGGATTTCAATCATTCGATCGATTTCCCCTTTCGTATTGTAAAAGTAGAAGCTCGCGCGAGTCGTTCCGGGCAAGCCGAACCTCCGCATCAGCGGCTGGTTGCAATGATGCCCCCCGCGCATGGCCAGCCCATACTGATCGGCGAACGTGGTGAGATCGTGTGGGTGCGCTGCCTCCATCACGAAACCAACCAGGGCGCCCCGCTCCGCGGATGGCCCGAGGACGCGCATCCCGGGCAATTCCGCGAGACGTTCCATCGCATAGCCGGCAAGTTGTGCATCGTGTTCGAAAATTGCCGCGCGTCCGATTGACTCAATATAATCGATGGCCGCGGCGAGCCCGATCGCGCCGGCGATGTTGGGCGTGCCCGCTTCAAATCGGTGCGGTGCTTTTTTGAACGCGCTTTTTTCCAAAGTGACGCTGACGATCATCTCGCCGCCGCCATGCCATGGCGGGATCGAATCGAGAATCTCAGCGCGTCCGTAGAGCGCCCCGATACCAGTCGGTCCGCACATTTTGTGTCCGGAGAAAGCCAGGAAATCGCAGCCCAGCTCCCGCACATTGATTGGCATATGTCCCGCGCTCTGGGCCGCGTCCACCAGCGTGAGTGCGCCGACCGCCCGCGCTTTCTCACACAGTTCGCGAACCGGATTGATTGTTCCCAGCGAGTTTGAAACGTGCGTGAAAGCGAAGAGCTTCACTTCGGGCGTGAGCAACGAGGAGAGCCGATCCAGCGCGAGAGTGCCGTCGTCGCAGACCGGCACGAAGCGCAGCTGAGCGCCCGTTCGTTCGGCCAACAACTGCCAGGGGACGAGGTTGCTGTGGTGCTCCATTTCTGTGAGGAGGACCACATCGCCGTCGCGAAGAAATTTCCCGCCCCACGCTTGCGCGACAAGATTTATGCTTTCGGTGGTCCCGCGTGTGAAAACGATTTCGTCAGCACTCGCCGCGCCCAGGTAATTTGCCACCTGCTGCCGCGATTTTTCGTAAGCTTCCGTCGCGCGCGAGCTCAGCTCGTGCAGACCACGATGCACGTTGGCATTTTCGTGCTCGTAGTAATTTCGAAGCGCATCGAGTACCGCCCGTGGTTTCTGCGAGGTTGCGGCGCTATCAAAGTAGATCAGGGGATGGCCATGCGCCCGCTCACGGAGAATCGGAAAATCCTCACGGATAGCCTTCCAATCAATACCGCCACTGGCAACCTGGTGCACATCCTAATCTGCTCCGCCTGCCGCTGCGCGCCAGTTTATTCAAAACCGAGCTTCGTTTACCGCAAGATCGACAAGTTCCTCGAGATTTTTTTTCTTGCCTAGATTAGTCGCAAATCTTTACGCTTGGTGGTCAGGAAAACTCACAAATGAGGAACAACTTATGAAAACTTTGAATCTTTTTATCGCATCGCTTTTCATCACAGCAATAGCTGCCGTCGCGCAATCGCCGGCGGAAGCACCGGCTGCGCCGAAAAGCTCCGAGCCCAATCCCGATCTCGCACCGATTAGCGCGATTGGGGCGCACGTTTGCGGCATTCATTTCTACAGCGGCAATATGAAACGCCAGCTCATCGCGCAACACTATTGCGCGCATCTGAGCGACGAAGTCCTGCAATGCGTCCTCTACGACTCGGAAAAGAAAGATGCGCGATTGATCGGTGTGGAATACATCGTCAGCGCGAAGATCTTCGAATCGCTGCCGGCCGACGAGAAAAAGTTCTGGCACAGCCACAACTACGAAGTGAAATCTGGTGCGCTGACGGCGCCGGGCGCGCCCGAAGCAGCGGAAAAAGATTTGATGAAAGTCTTGATCGGCACTTACGGAAAAACCTGGCACACGTGGCAGGTGGATCGCGGCGACAAGCTGCCTTTGGGCATTCCCCAACTCATGATGGCCTTCACGAAAGATGGCCAGTTGGATCCAAAGATCGCAGCCGAACGCGATAGACTGTATTCAATATCGGTTGCCGCTAAAAAGGCCGCCCGCGCCGACATTCCGGACGCAAAGATCGATCCTGGCGCCGACGCGTGGCAGAAGGGGTCCGCGGTCCAGCTCGATCTTAAAACTGTTTCGATGACGAAATAACGATCGTTATCTCTTTCGCAGCCGTAAAAGGAAACAACATCGAGACCTGTTCTCGATACTTTCTGTAGCTTTCGCCGTAGGCGCGCACCAGATCGCGCTCCTCGAATTGGATGGCCACGAGAATGTAAGCTGTCGTCATCACCGCGAAGAACAGATGGCCTGCCGTCAGGCGCGGTGCGCTCCAGAAGGCGATGATGAATCTGAGGTAAAGCGGATTCCGCACGATCTTGTAACAAACTCGGGCATTTGGAAAGTGGCGGCTCGTCCGGCCGACCTCTCGGGTGATTATAGACCTGCTTCATACCGAAGCGACCGAAATGATTAACTAGATAGGTCGCGACAAGAATCCGAAGATTCTCAAAGCAAGCCTAGATTGCGCACGTGACTAAAGAAACAACGCCACAGCTCGAACGCGCCCTGACCTTGCGCGATTTGGTGCTTTTCAATCTTGTCGCGGTCATCGGCATTGGTTGGGTGGCGACAGCCGCCAAGGCCGGGCCGAGTGCGTTGACGTTGTGGCTGCTTGCGGCCATCCTCTTTTTTGTCCCGCAGGGCCTCGCTGTCATTCAACTTTCTTCGAGCTTTCCCGCTGAGGGCGGCATCTACGCCTGGACAAAAAAAGAGTTTGGAGAAGGACACGGCTTTGTCTGCGGCTGGTGCTATTGGATTAACAACGTCCTCTTCTATCCGACCCTCCTTCTCGCCGGCGCCGTCAGCGCCACTTACATTATCGGTCAAGGCGAGAGCGGGCTGGCGAATAATTGGACCTACGTGCTTCCTTTCACGCTTATCGCTTTGACTCTGGCGGTGATGCTCAACGTCGTTGGCGTGGACACGGGCAAGTGGTTACAGAACATTGGCGGCGTCAGCGTTTATCTCCCCGGCATCTTTCTCATCTTGCTCGGCCTCTACGCCGCTCTAACAAAGGCCCCGTCCAATACTCTGACTCTCGTGCAGCTGCAGCCAGACCTAACGAATCTGCCGCTGCTTAATCTGTGGGCCACGATTGCCTTCGCCTTCGCTGGACTCGAACTCTCTTCGACGATGGGCCACGAGATTCACAACCCGCGTCGCAATCTGCCGCGCTCCATCTACATCGCCGCGCCGTTGATCGCGCTCATCTACGTCTGCGGCACAGGCTCAATGCTCTGGCTCGTTCCGAAACAGGAAATCAACATCGTCGCCGGTCCGCTTCAGGCCATCGCGAACGGCATGCGCGATCATGGTCGCGTGTGGTGGTGGGTCGTGCCGCTCGCCGCACTCTGTCTTACTCTGGCGAGAATCGGCGGACTCGGCGCCTGGCTGACAGGGTCAGCGCGCGTCGCCTTCGTGGTCGGACTCGATCGCTATTTCCCGCCTGCTTTCGCGCGCGTTCATCCGCGTTGGCGCACGCCTTACGTCGCGATTCTTATTCAGGCGCCGCTCGCCGCCTTCTTTCTTTTGCTCTCCGTCCTGGGCAAGGGAACTACCGTTGAGAAATCGTTTCTCATCCTGCTCGACATGTCTCTGCTCATTTACTTCATCCCTTACATCTACCTCTTCATCTGCTTCGTGGTTCATTGTTGGAGAAGAAAAAGGAAGACCAACGAGAGGTTGCTCGTTCCCGGTGGCGCGACGGGAGCGTTAGTCATTGGCCTGTGCGGTCTTTCGATCACGCTCTTTGCCATGATTGTTGCCATGATTCCACCGCCTGGCACATCCGACATTTGGATCCACGAAGCAAAAGTCGCAGGCGGTTCGCTTCTCCTCGTCCTCCTCGGTCTGCTTATCTACTGGCGCGCGAAGAGGAAGCAGTTGGCTTAATCATCCGACTTTATCTTATCCTTGTAAACGCAAGCTTGGAACCGTTGGGCTCTCTCAAAATCATGTGGTCGCCCGACAATTCCATCTGATAAACGAAAGTAGCGAACGGCGTCTCGATTTTAACTCGGTTACGGTCTCCGAAACTATACCGGCCTCGCATCTGCCCGATTAGGACAGACCTATCTTTAGAGAATTCCCAAACCATCGCATTTGCGTCCCCCGATGTGCGCCATTTACCGACGATGTCCTGGGAGGGACCGCCGCAGCCGAACATAGCAGACAAAAAAACTGCGAAAGCGATGATCACTAGCCGAGGTTTATGTCGCGTGAAAATAAGGTGCATGACAGCAGAGATTCTCTACCGCGCGGACGTAATCAGCAGAAGTAAGCTAACCACTCGCTTCGATACCCTGAAGTCTTTCTTTTGCGTTTGCGGCGAAACCGGAAAAGAAGTGAAGGAATGCTGCTGCGATATCAAGGACGGCAAATTCGTCTGCAAGTTCACGCACAAGACATTCGATAAATGTTGCTGCGCCTCGGAGTGAGGCGACGGCGTCGCCGCCGATAATCGCTTGTCGGATCGAGATCATCCGCCAACTTCATGGGATGCTTTCACCGACTTCGGTAAAGGACGCGCTGCAAAGCGCCGCGCCGGTCGCGCCGATTCAGGTGCAAGGCTGGGTGCGGACACGACGCGATTCAAAAGACTTTTCGTTCATCGAACTGAATGACGGCTCTTGCCTGCGCAATCTTCAGATCATCGCGGAAAATTGGTTGCCGAACTATGCGGACGTTCAGCATTTGACCACGGGCGCTTCTATTATCGTGCGCGGCGAGCTGGTCGCGTCGCAGGGGAAAGGACAAAATTGGGAAGTTGTCGCGGACAAGATCGACATCGTGGGTGGCGCAGATGACACCTATCCGCTGCAAAAAAAGGGACACACGCCGGAATTCCTGCGCGAGATCGCGCATCTGCGGCCGCGTTCGAATCTCTTCGGCTGCGTCTTTCGCGTGCGCAGTCGGCTCGCTTTTGCCATTCATCAATTTTTTCAGGAACGCGGGTTCATTTACGTACACACGCCCATTATCACCGGCAGCGATTGCGAAGGCGCCGGGGAATTGTTTCGCGTCACGACGATCGACGCCAAGAATCCGCCACGAACACAGAGCGGCGAGATCGATTACGCGAAAGATTTTTTCCTGCGACCGACTTATCTGACGGTAAGCGGGCAGCTTGAAGCGGAAGCGTTTGCCTCTGCTTTATCCAAGGTCTACACCTTTGGTCCGACTTTTCGGGCGGAGAATTCGAACACCTCACGGCATTCTAACGAGTTTTGGATGATTGAACCGGAAATGGCATTCTGCGATTTGAACGGCAACATGGATCTGGCCGAGGAAATTGTGAAATATCTCATTGTCGATCTACGCGAAAACTGCGCGGAGGAATTGGGATTGTTCGCGAAGTTCGTCGACAAGGAATTACTGGCGCGACTCGACTTTGTGTTTGAGAGAAAATTTCGACGCATTCCTTACACCGAGGCGATCGAGCTTCTCAAAAAGAGCGGCGAAAAATTCGAGTTTCCTGTCGAGTACGGATTAAATCTACAATCGGAACACGAGCGTTGGCTGACCGAGAAACAAAAGTGTCCGGTCACGGTCTTCAATTATCCGAAGGAGATCAAACCGTTCTACATGCGATTGAACGATGACGGCAAAACGGTGACGGCGATGGATCTGCTCGTGCCGGGGATTGGCGAAATCGTCGGCGGCAGCCAGCGCGAAGAGCGGCTCGAGGTGTTGGAGGCGAACATGCGCCGCCACAAAATGGATCCAGCCGATTACAAATGGTATCTCGATCTTCGCCGTTACGGGACGGTTCCGCACTCTGGCTTCGGCCTTGGATTCGAGAGGATGCTCATGTTCGTTACCGGCGTGTCGAACATCCGCGATGTCATTCCATTCGCGCGCACGCCGGGCAGCGCCGAGTTCTGATTTTTAGCCGCGGATTTCGGCGAATAAAACGGATTGGCATCTGGAACCGGAATCCAGGAATCAGACCAACATCTTATCGTCAGCCCCTTGCGATGCGATCCTGCGGCGAGCTTCTAGTCGCCTTGCGCGACAGCATCAGCGAAAGCGATATCGCCGGATTTTAGATCCAGCTCGGCCTCTTGCGACGTTCCGAAGACTTGGGCACGGTTGTCGTCGAATTCTTTTTCCCAACGCGCGACCACAATCGTGGCGAGACAATTGCCGATTACGTTCACGCACGTGCGTCCCATGTCCATCAATTCGTCGATCCCGAAGATGACAGCGATCCCGATCGGTCCGAGTCCCGCGGGAACAAACGTATTCAGCGTCGCCAGCAAAATTACCAGCGACGAGCGCGGCACGCCCGCCACGCCCTTCGAAGTGAGCATCAAGGTCAGCATCATCGTGATTTGCTGACCAACTCCCATGTGCCAGCCCATCGTCGTCTCGGCCGCTTGCGCGACGAACACCGAAGCCATCGCCAGATAAAGTGTCGAGCCGTCGAGGTTGAAAGAATATCCAGTCGGCATCACGAACCCAACGATGTGCCGCGGCACGCCGAAGCGTTCCATCGCTTCCATCGCCTTTGGCAACGCCGATTCACTGCTCGTGGTCGCAAACGCGATCGTGGCTGGCTCGCGCACCGCGCGCACGAATTGTCGCACTGGAATCCGGGCGATCAGCATCACCAATCCAAAAATGAGCGCGACGAAAATGATAAGAGCGAGATAAAGCGAACCGATGAGTTTGCCGAGATTGGCGAGCA
>QHQE01000153.1 GCA_003219265.1 Verrucomicrobiota bacterium | reverse complement strand
CCTGCGCGGAGGATTTGATGATAACGTCAACACCGCATCTGCCGGGAGCGAGCAGTCCTCGTGGTTCACCAATGCCGGCGCCGAACTGGCCTACTCCTTCGGAAGCGGCCGCACCCAATTAAGCCTGAGCACCGGCGGCGCCATCACCTATTATTACGAGCGGACCGGCCAGCAAAATTACGATATCGATCTCCACGCCCGTCTTAAGCTCAACCTTGAGGTCACGCCCCGCCTTTTGCTCAGCCTCGACCTCCATGGCGCTTATCTAACCGAGCCGGATTTTAGTTTTGGTATTGGTTTTAATCGGCGAAACGGAAACTATTTTTACTCGGATAATACAGGCACGCTCACCTATCTCTGGGCACCGCGGTTTTCTACGGCCACCAGTTACACCGTCGTCGCCATCAATTTCGCCAATGCCGACGTCGGCATGCTCGAGGATCGGATTGAGAACACATTCGGCCACGAGTTCCGGTTCTTGCTCTGGCCGACCACAACCATTGTTGCCGATTACCGCTTTCAGTTGGTGAGCTTCACCCAGAAGGCGGGCGACGATTCGACCACACATTTTTTTCTGGGCGGATTCGATCATAACTTTAGCCCCCGCTTTAATATTTCCGTGCGCGGTGGCGAAGAATTTCGCTTTTTCCAAGGCGATGGCGACACGAGCGGGCCGTATTTTGAAGGCACCTTGAATTACGCGATCGGGAAGCGCACGACGGTGTCATGGAACAATAGTTACGGGATCGTGGAACCGAATGTGGCAACCAACCCCGTCGAAACCGCTTTTCGCAGCGGGTTGCAAGTAAGTCAACAGGTGACACCGAAAATCACAGCAACGCTCAGCTTTCAGTATGAACACGATGAGTATGAGGCTGTTACGGAGCAATTTTTCGGGTTCACTTTCACAGTCAGCCCTGCTTTCGCAGAGAATTCCTTCGCCCTCGACTTCTCTCTTCGCTACGCCATCACGCCCCATCTGGGGATCGATCTCGGCTACGATCGCACCCAGATCAGCTCCGATAACTCGTTCCGCGAATATTCGCGCAACCGCTTTTACGGGGGCCTGAATTTTACGTTCTAAAGGTAGCCCGCTTTAGGGTTTACTTTTGTCAGGTTTTTTGCTAAAGTCCTTCCCTTTCGCAAGGGTTCTCTATGGCACACAACGATGAAGTAAAGCTGCATTTTCTCGATTACTGGCGCGTTGTCCGCGTCCGCTGGGGTTTAATCTCGCTCGCTTTTTTCCTGGTCCTGATCACCGCAGCCATCGTCACCTATTTTCAACCGCGCGAGTATAAAGCGTCCGCTTTTATCGAGGTAAAATCCACCGCTGAGAATCCGCGCATTTTCGGCAATGATCTGCACCAGCCGGTGCACGATCCGGAGCTTGCGCCCACTGTGTTTCAAGTCATTCAGCGCACCGGTATTCTCTACCCGGTAATCGACGATTTAAAACTTCAGGACAAATGGGGGAAGGACCTAGGTCGGCCCTCGCGAGAGCAAACTTATAAGCTCCTCCTCAGCAGACTCGATGTCGAAGAAGTGCGCAATACCGATCTGCTTCAGATCAGCGTTTTCGATGCCAACCCCCAGGAGGCCGCCGATATCGCAAACAAAATCGTGGCTGTGTATCAGGACAAACGCGTCGAGGAAGAGAAAGAGATCATGAACCGCGGCGTCGCGACCATGAATGAACAGGTTGCGAGAGAACAAAAGGCGGTAAGCGACGCGGCCGCCGAAGTAGCGCGCATTCGCGACCAGGAACACATTATCGATCTTAACCCTGAGGGGATGGAAGACACGCAGACGGCCGTAAACTCGATCGTGCTAAAGCAGGAAGAAGGAGTCAATGAAGCCGAAATGACCATCGAGGCACTCGGCAGCAGGCTGGAACAAATCCGGAAGCTCAAGGGCGAAGAACTCATGCGGATGCTGGCTACGCTCAATATCCAGGACCCGACGATCCAAAAAATTCTGCCAAATTATCAAGAGGCCGTGGCTCAAGACGCCTTCTTCCTCAATTCGGGCCTCGGCGAAAATCACCCCAAGGTGAAAGCGCTCCGAGCGACCAAGGCCGTCTATGCGAAACAGCTCGAGGAGCAGATGGCAAGCATTCGAAGCGCCCTGGAGAAAAATCTGAAAACCGCGCAAACCACGCGCGAGCGGATGGACAAACGGCTGGCCGAAATCAACACACGGCAGTTGGCTACAAAAACCCTGAGCGCCAACTACGTGCGGGCAAAAAACGCTTACATCAAAGAAAGATTGCTTCTCGATGGAATAAGAATGCGGGCGCAGACCCAAACGATGGAGCTGGCCATGCCGCGCATCGCGGTGAGCGTGAAGCAGGTGGCGGAACCGCCCAATTTTCCGGCCCGCCCGCGAGTGGTTCTTAATCTGGCGCTGGGCGCCCTGGTCGGCCTCATGATTGGTCTTGGTCTCGCCTTTTTTATCGAATATCTCGATACCAGCGTCAAGACCATGGAAGATGTTGAGAATCTTCTCGGCCTCCCGGTTCTGGCGATCATTCCGAAAAATATAAAGCTGCTCCACCGCGAAGCGGGAGACACACCGGACGCGGAGGCTTACCGGATTTTGCGCACCAACATCGAATTCAATCGCAAGAATCCTGAAGCCAACACCATCTCGCTCGTCAGTGGCGGACCCGGCGAAGGCAAATCAACCACCATCGCCAATCTCGCCTTCGTCTGCGCCCAGGGCGGCTATTCTACGCTCATTGTCGATGCCGACCTCCGCCGCCCGATTCAACACGAGTTCTTCGGCGTCAGCAACACCGCCGGCTTGACCAGTTATCTCACCACCGAGATGCCGCTGGAGAAGGTCATATTACCCACCGCGGTGGAAAATCTTTCCATCCTGCCCAGCGGAGTGCTTCCGGCCGACGCCGTCGGCATTCTCAATTCGCAGCGCATGTCGGACACGATTGCCGAGTTGAAATCGCGTTACGACCTTATCTTTTTCGATTCGCCGCCGATGCTGGGCGTGAGTGACGCATCGGTTCTGGCCAGCGAAGTCGATGAGACGATCATCGTTGTCCAGCATCGGCGGTTCCCGCGCGCGATGCTCACACGCGTCAAGCAAGCCATCCTCAGCGTGGGCGGCACCCTTCTGGGCGTCGTGCTCAACGATGTCGATCTTAAGCACGACCAGAATTATTACTACTACACCCATTACTACGCCTACTATCAGCCGCGGGGTAAAGAAACGCGACGCGGTCGTTCTCGGAAAGCAGCCGCCACCGTTGCGCACAACGGCGCTTCCGGTTCCGACGAAGACGAATACTGATGCGCTCTCTTCTCTTCTCGCTTTTGTTCCTCGGTTTCGCCGCGATCGCTTCTGGCCAAGCGACCCTCAGAATCAGTGATTTCGTCGATCTCAAGATTAGCGGCGTGCCGGTGGAGGAACAGCAGCAGGTCAATAACGCCTACACGGTGGACGCGAATGGTTTGATCAACCTGCCCTACATCAACAAAGTGAAAGCGGCCGGATTGACCCCCGCGCAACTAGCTGCCTCCGTCGAAAGCGCCTATCGCGCAGCCAAAATATATACGAACCCGACGATCACCATTACGATGTCACCGAGCCTCCGCTTTGTAAACGTGGGGGGCGCCGTGCGCACTCCTTCGCGCGTTCCGTTCACGGAAGACATGACGCTGCTCACTGCCATCAACGCGGCGGGTGGATTCAACGATTTCGCCGATCAGAAGCGGGTCCGGCTTCTGCGTGGA
>QHQE01000171.1 GCA_003219265.1 Verrucomicrobiota bacterium | reverse complement strand
AACGCGCTGATGCAAATGATCGCGACGTCCTTCGGGATGACCTCGGCGGGAATCGAAGAGAATTGATAGACTTCACGCGGGAAAATCTCGATGTGCAATGTCGAAGCAAGCCAGGAGCTGAATTCGTTGCGGTAGCGAATGAGCGTCATGCCCAGTCCGAGGCCGGTGAGGGTTCCGAAGAGTCCGACCACGGTTCCCTGACCGAGAAAGACCCAAACGATTTGTGAGAGGTTTGCGCCGAGCGCTTTCATGATTCCGATCTCGCGCCGCTTCTGCACCGTCACGGTGATGAGCGTGCTCATGATTCCGAAAGCGGCCACGACCACGATGAAGAAGAGCAGGAAAAACATCACCGTGCGCTCGAGTCGCACCGCCTCGAAATATTGATGGTTCATGTCGATCCAAGTCTCCGCGAATTCCGGCGGCGTCAGAAAGTTTTCGATCTCGCTCTTCACGCGCTCGGCGCTGTACGGATTATCGGTCTTGACCGTGATCCCGTGCAGAGCGTCGCCCAGGCCGTATAACTCTTGACCGACGTAGATGGGCACCAGAAGAAATTCGGAGTCGTGCAAGTAATGACCGGTCTCGTAGATGCCGGTGACGGTCAGTTCCTTTGGCAGAATCACGTCGCGCAATTCGTCGATTGTTTTCTTTTCTTCTGCCCCTTTTGCGTTTTCAAGTTTCTTAATTCCATCGAGAATCTGGCCGAGGTTCCCGGGCGAATAAACGGTGAGCTTGTCGCCGAGGTGAATTTTCAATTTCCGCGCCAGCTCGATGCCGAGCACGGTCGACTCACCGTCGAGATCGAAGTTGCCTTGTTTTATGAATTTTCTCAGCGGAATGACGTTTTCCTCTTGCGCAGGATCAACACCGCGAATCATCGGCGCGAGCCGGCGGTTCTCGAACTCGACGATCACCGGGCCTTGCACATAAGGCGCGGTCGCAACCACGCCCGGCGTCTTGTCGATCTTGGTTTTGAGCGCGCGCCAGTCATGCATGATGTCCTCGGTGCTCACTAAAATGTGCGCATCGAAATCGATCACCTTCTGACGTAGCTCGCGATCGAACCCAGTCATGACAGAGATCACGAGAATCAGCACCGTCACCCCAAGCATCACACCCAGAACCGAGATGAGGGTGATGATCGAGAGAAACGTGCGCTTCGGTTTGAGGTAGCGCAGCGCGAGGAAAAGGCTGAAGGGCAATTTCAAGTCGCCGATACCGTGGCGGTAAACACGCTGGTTTTCCAACAATTGTTATAGCGGCGATCTATGACCGTCGGTGGATTGATGCGGCCCAGAAATTAATGCGACGCTCATAGAGCGCTGCTACAGCAAAAGTGCTCGACGACGACGCGCGCGCGCGTTCAAGATCGGCAATGAATTTTCAGGAGGTATTTATGCGAAGACGAATCATTGTTTTAGTTACGCTTGCTCTTGGCTCGGTCGTCCTGAGGGCCGACGAGCAAAAATCCAAAATCGAGAAAAGCCCGGCTTACGACAAAATGAAAACGCTGGTCGGCTCGTGGGAAGGCAAAGTGAACGAAGGCGGCACGCCACTTAAAACCAACGCGCGTTTTCAACTCGTCTCCGACGGCTCAGCACTCGCTGGCTGGCTGGGCGAAGGCAGTCCGCATGAAATGGTCACAATGTTTCACATGGACGGAAATCAACTTATGGCCACGCATTACTGCGCCGCACACAATCAGCCGCGCATGGTTTTGGTCAACGGCGGCGATCAGAACCGCCTCGTCTTCAAGTTCAAAGATGGGACCAACATCCAGCCGGACGCCGGTCACATGCAACGGGTCGCGTTCGTCATCGACGGTCCAAATCATCACATCGAAGAGTGGACATATTTACAGAACGGGAAGGAAGACACCACGCGTTTCGATTTTCGGCGAAAGCAGTAACTCGCAGTCGAATCTTGCCGGATTGCGCTTTAACGCTTGACCTTGGCGGAACGAAGCTTTTAAAACCGCACGTAAGAAAGGATCAAAATGAAAAACATACTTATTGGACTGATCGCGCTGGCTTTGGGCGCGACGTTGAACATGGCCGATCTACAAGGTGCACAAACCAAATCCAAAGAATCGAAGCAACAGGCAGAAGCAAAGGGCGAGCACTTCGATATGAGGGGGACGGTCAAGAAAATGGAAATCGACATCTGCATGGTGACCGGGCTGCGCTATTGGCTGCATCCCAAGAAGGGCGAGGACGTTCGTTTGAAACCCATGTCGAAACATGATTCCCAAATCCTCGACGACGCGGCCAAGAACAACTCGTCGATTCATGTTTGGGGCACGTGGGACGAGGCGGTTGAATGTCGTTACGTGCAGATCTCAAAGATTGAGAAAATCAAGTAACGCCCGAGCAGAGTACAATACGTGAAAGCCAGATGAATTATCACCGGGCTTTCACGTGCTCGCGGCGCAGCTCACGTTAGCGCATGCGCTTTTAGGTCTTCAAGTGTGACGAATTCGAGGGCGGAGGAATGCGTCGCCTCAAGATCGACGGGTGGCGCGACGTTGTGTTCGAGCGCGTCTTTCCAGCGCGTGACGCAGATGCACCAGCGATCGCCGGGTTCGAGCCCGGGGAACCCCCATTCAGAATGCGGTGTCACCAGATCGTTGCCATCGAGCACGGAGAAATCCAAAAACTCGCGGGTCGCTTGCACGCAGACCGTGTGCTGCCCAACATCTTCAGCACCGGTGCGACAATAACCATCGCGATAAAACCCAGTCATCGGATCGCGGCAGCAGGATCTTAATTGGGTCCCCAAAACATTCGTCGGCACGGAACGCACTTTGCGTTGAAGCGTTGAATCGTTCAAGCGGTGCTTTCAACGAAACGGCCACGCGCTTTCGACCGCTTTAGCGTTCAACGATTTAACGGTTCACGCCCGACAAGATCGGAACCTTTCTTTTTGGTCTTGACCCGGATGAAAACGAACCGCTAGGATTTTTCAGATCACAAATTTTACCTGGAGGTATTTATGCGAGTTTTCTGTTTAGTTGTTTCAATTCTGTTTCTTACCGCGCGCGCGGGAGTCTTAGCAAAAACTGAGTCGGCCAACCCCGATTGGTCGATGAACGCGACCATCATCGAGGCGTGCAGTTGTCCGATGTTTTGTCCTTGTTATTTCAACAAAAAGCCGGCCGGGGCGCTTGGGCATGGTGAACATGCGGAACAGTCGCACGGCGGCGGAGGCGAGCATTTCTGCAAGTTTAACAATGCCTTCAAAGTGAACCACGGAAATTACGGCAGCACCAAACTCGATGGCGCGAAGTTCTGGATCGCAGGCGATCTGGGCGGTGACTTCTCTATGGCGCAAACCGAGTGGGCCGTGCTCACCTTTGATCCATCTGTCACGCCGGCGCAACGTGAAGGAATCAAAGCCGCTCTTCCTCACATCTATCCGTTGAAATGGAAAGCATTTAGCGTGGCGAACGATGCCAAGATATCGTGGACCGCGACGCGAGATCACGCCGAAGCGAAGATGGACGACGGAAAAGCGGGCGAAGTTGTTCTCAACAAATATAAGGGGATGACGGATCAGCCGATCGTGATTAAAAATCTGAAGTACTGGGGCGCGCCGCGGAACGACGGATTTGTCATGATGCCGAACGAAGTCGAAGCGTATCGAACGGGCGATAAACAGTATGAATTTAAGGGAACAAACGGCTTCATGATCACCCTCGACATCAATTCGAAAGACGTCGCTGCCAAAGAGAAGAGCGGCACCTAAGATCCACATGCACTAACGATTTGGAGGGACGGCCGCTGTGCCGTCCCAAATATTCATCAATGCCAGGACGCGCCTCCCTCCAGAATGCGTAAAGCGACTGCGATTGCTTACTGGCTCATTCCCGCGCGGCCCGTGCGCGAGTTGTTTTCCGAGATCATCCGCATTCTCGCCGAAGAACTCGGTGCCCCGCGCTTCGAGCCGCACCTGACGCTTTTTGCCGCGCCGGGCAGCGACCAATCGGCGCGAAGACTTCTGCACCGGATCAAAGCGCAGCGAATTCATCTCGCGGTCCGCGATGTTGGTTTCTCGGCGAAATTCTCAAAGACGCTTTTCGTGCGGTTCGAATCAAGCGACGCGCTCAGGGAATTGCGCAATGAGTTGCGGCACGGCGCGAAATCGCGCGCGGAACCCTTGCTCGACCCGCATGTGAGTTTGATCTACAAAAAGCTCGCGCCCCGAGCGCAAAGCGAACTCGCTTCCGCGATCAAGTTTCCTTTCCCCGGAGTCGTTTTCGATTGCA
>QHQE01000170.1 GCA_003219265.1 Verrucomicrobiota bacterium | reverse complement strand
CTCTGCATTCGATATTGGGCGTTGGGCGTTGAGCGTTGGGCGTTAAGATCGCGAGATGTCTACGCGGTCCACTCGCGTTGATGTAATCGGTGCCACATCAACCGGTCTACTCGTCGTCGGTTTCTGTCTCCTTCTTCTTTGGCACGATCCGCTCGTTTTTTGGAACGACGACTATCAATTGTCGATCTTGCCGGTGTTCGCCGACGCGGCGCGGAGTTGGAGCGAAGGTCATTTTCCGCTGCTCAGCCCGTACTCCTGGGTCTGCAGCAATCTCGCGGGCGAATTCCAGTATGGAACGTTTTCAATCTTCATAAACGCGGCCGTCATTTTTATCTGGAAATTTCCACTCACGTTTCCACAACAGGCGGCTGCACTTTCGATCACGCATCTATTTGTTCTCGCCGCGGGCGCGTTTCTGCTCGCGCGCGATCGCAAATTCTCTTTTCCAGTGTCGATCTTCGTTGCCCTGGTCGCGGCTTTGAACGGCTGGATCATCTGTTGGGGCGCGAGCGATTGGTTCGGCGCGCTTGGCGCATTCGCGTGGCTGCCATGGGCATGGTGGGGTCTGGAGCGCGCACTCGATCGACAACGGAGCCGCTGGCGATTTCTCTGGCCGGCGCCGTTTGTCTATTTAGTCGTCACCGGCGGTTTCCCGTACACGGTCTTAATGCTCGCGGTTTTGATCGGATGGCTTGCCTGCCGCGCCGTAGCCTTCGGCGGAGGCGGGTCGATCAAATCGTTAGCAGAAACGAAAAGTTGGATGTCGATCTCGCCGATGCTTTGCGGCGCGGCACTCGGATTTGGAATGTCGGCGCCCGCCTGGTTGGCGATTTTCGATTACGTCCATGGGTCCGCGCGCGAAATGCAGGTAGCTGACGCGCACTGGCAGTGGATTGTTCCATGGCGCGCATTGCCTGGACTCATTCTTCCATGTTGGACCGTCAACTGGGCCGATTTTTTCACGCATTATCTTCCCCACACAGCAACCGAATTGGCGTGCGGAGCGGTCGCGCCGGCGGCGCTGATCGCGGGCTTCATCTGGCGACCGCGCCTGTTGATCAGGCGAATGAAATGGGAGCTCGTTTTACTTTTGGTCGTGCTCCTGCTCGCAATGATTCCAACCGCGGGCGTTTTTCGGTGGAGCTTTCGATGGCTGCCGCTCTTCCATCTCGTACTCGCTATTTGTGCCGCGGAAGTGCTGAATGTGCGGCCAAACTCCCCCACTGGTTCGACAATAGTTCTGGCACTGATCGTCGCGACAATTCCGATGTCGATCTTCGGCCTGGCGGGTAACTATGGCCCGACGGTCACTTGGATTTATTTTCAGATCGCTGTCGTCTGGGCGCTTTACGAATTGTTTTTACCGCGGATGAGATTTCGCGATTGGGCTCCGCCGGTCGCTACATTTGCGATCCTGCTCGCGACTTATTTTTGTATTCCCTCGAATTGTGGCGTGCCGAAATACAATCTCAGCCAGGAACTGCTCAATTCCGTGCCGCTCGATCCGCACCGATTGTATCTTAGCGTCTATCCGCCGGCGGAATCAACTTATCGGATCGAAAAAAAACCCGCCTCCGTTGGCCAACTCGTTAGGCCGGGCAGCACTTCAATGTGGGCCGGTCTCCATTTCCTCAACGGCTACAGTCCCATTCTCCCCGCCGGTATCGCGCGCGAATTCGATTTTCGAATTCATGGCGAGATCAATTCCCACGAGGCCGAATATCTCGTCTGGGCCCAATCGAATTCGACTGGATTACTGGCGCAGCTCGGCGTCGATGGTCTCGTTGTTGCGTGGGATTCGGGACTTGATCCGGCACTCGGTCCGGATTGGGAATTCGTCACTTCAACCATGGAAGGCGCTGTCTATCATCGAATCGGTGCGTCGCTGGCGCGTGTTCGCTCGGTCACATCGATCGACTCCAAGCCGAGTGAACAATTTGCTGCGGCGACGGTTTCCCAAATCGATGATTCGCGAAATCATGTGACGGCAGATGTTGTTGTACCAGGCGGAGGCGCTCCAGCGCTCCTGACTTTTTCACGCCCGTTTTTTCGCGGTTACCAAGCGCGGCTTGGCAATCAGAAGCTTCATGTCGATTCTTACCGTGGTTTATTTCCGATGGTGGAAGTGCCAGCCGGGTCACACGGCCAGGTTGTTTTAACCTATCGCCCGGGATGGTTAATTTACGGCGGCTTCTTGTCGATCTTGTGCGCGATGATTTGGCTGCTCGGCTTTGCCGCAGCCGCGCGGACGCGATTCGCATGAAGCGGTTCCTGTCCGAGAAAGTACTTACGCGCTGTGAATTGGCGGCTGCGAGTTTGCTCACGGTGTTCTTGGTCGCATTTCACGCGGTTTTCTTTCTTCGCGCCGGCCCGCTCTGGCGTGACGAAATCAGCAGCTTGGCGCTGGCAACCAAGCCGACTCTGGCGGAATTCTGGAGATATTTGCCCTTCGATCCGTTCCCGGCGTGCTATTTTCTTTTGCTGAGATCGTGGCAGGGACTCGGTCTCGTCGGAAACGATCTCGCATTGCGCGGACTCGGCCTGATGATCGGTCTGTCGATAATTGGCGCGTTGTGGTTGAGCTGTTACCTGATTAACAAATCAGCGCCACTTTGGCCGCTTGCATTGTTCGCCTTGAATCCGCTGACGCTCGAAGGCGGCGATTCGTTGCGTCCATACGGTTTGGGTTTGATCTGGATTGCGCTCGCGTTCGGTTTCATTTGGCGAATCGCGTTCGACCGTTTCGGAAAAGCGATTGTGCTTTTCGCGTTCGTGGCTGCGTTACTCGGCGTGCAATCACTTTTCACGAACGCGTTTATTCTTTTTGCGGTTGGCGTCGGGGCCGCCGCCCTTCTTTTGCAACGAAAGAGTTGGCTCGCACGGGGGTTAATCTTCGCCATCGGTCTAATCGCGGCTGTATCGCTGTTACCTTATTTGCCAATCATGCATGCCACCCGCGATTGGGCGAAAATCATTGCCGCCAAGAACGACATTACCGGTGTCATCGCCGTGGGCGACGACGCAATCAGCGACGGTGGGGCAGTCGCGAGGTGGGCGTGGTTGACGTTCGGCGCTGGACTGACGGGCGCGTTTTTGCTTGCCATCCCTCATCGGCTTGCTGCGGTGGTCGATCTAAATCGCGACCGGATCATATTCGCCGCGGCGACCATGGTGGTAGCCGCTCTGGCGACGATCGGCTTTCTTTGCGCTGCCCAGTATCTGGTTTTCCCGCGGTATTTTTTGCCGGCAATGGCGATTGCCGCTTTGTGCGCCCACGCTTTTTGGAACTCGCTCCCCAATCGTCCTGGAATACGAATCATTAGCTTGTTCCTGGTGCTGTTGACTGCCGCAACGGAACTCCGCCCGTTTTGCAAGCGAGCCAACATGCGGATGACAAATTGCGACGAAATTGCCGCGATGGTCGAGCGTCGCGCCGGTCGCGATGATCTCATCATTCTCACTTCGTTTTTGTACGGAGTGAGTTTTCAACGTTACTATCACGGCCAAACCACCTGGCTGACCGTGCCGCCAATTGAAGATTTTAGTTTGCACCGCTGGGATTTGTTGAAACAAGCGATGGCGCGGCCCGATCCTGTGCCGGATCTGATTTCACGCGCTGAGATTGTTCTTCGCGCGGGCCACAAAATCTTTCTCGTCGGCAAACTTGGTCCACCGCCACCAACCCAGCCTGAATCTCTTCCACCCGCGCCAGAGAGCGCATTCGGCTGGCAAATGGAACCTTACCTCGCGCAGTGGAAGTCGGAGCTCACCTATTGGGTCGAACATCACGCACTTCACGGAAGCAATCTGCCAATTGAAGAGAGACAGAGTATCAATCGGTTCGAAAGTTTGGGACTGTTCGAGATTTCCGGCTGGCGGGAGCCCTAGACCGCGACCGTAAAAATCTCGACTGGTTGATCGACGCCCTTGACCGCTTGCGGCGGGAGCGCGCGTAATTCAACGGATCGTTGCAGCGCGTCGCGTGTGTCCTTGCTTAGGAGCAACGATGTGCTGAGCGCTTTGTTCAGCGCTTCGATGCGCGATGCTACGTTTACGGTGTTGCCGATCACGGTAAATTCCATGCGTTCGGGCGAACCAATGCTGCCGACAATGGCGGGCCCGGTATTGATGCCGATGCCGATCTGGATTGAATCCTCGCCGCGCGCGGCGCGTTGTGCATTCAATCGCTCCATCGTGCGCTGAATCGAGCATGCTGCCGCGACCGCTTTGTCCGCGTGATTGCGAGTGTCGCTGCCAATTCCGAAAAGCGCCATGAAGCCGTCACCCAGGAATTTGTTGATCATTCCGCCATGCTCGCCTTCCACTGCTTCCACCATCGCGCGCAGGAATTCATTCAATAAGCCGACGGCTTGCGTCGGCGACAAATGCGCCGAACGCGCCGTAAACGAGCGAATATCGACAAACATCACCGTGATTTCCTGTTCCGTTCCGCCGAGTCCCGGATCGCGCGTCAATATTTCTTCCGCCGCTTTCCGTCCAACGTGAGCGCCAAATGTTTGTCGCAGTTGTTCTTTTTCGCGCAATCCCGTCACCATCAGGTTGAACTCACCGATCAGCGCGCCGAATTCGTCGGCCCGTCGCAACGGGACCTGCACGTCGA
>QHQE01000109.1:6497-22942 GCA_003219265.1 Verrucomicrobiota bacterium | reverse complement strand
CCTGATTGCGGGGGCGACGAATCGTCTCCGCACTTCCCGACAAAAAACGATCCTGTTTATCGACGAGATTCATCATTTCAACAAAGCGCAGCAGGACATTCTTCTGCCCGATGTGGAAACTGGAAATCTCCGGCTGATCGGAGCGACGACCTACAATCCTTTCTATTACGTGAACAGCGCGCTTGTCTCGCGTTCGCAAGTTTTTCAACTCGAGCCGCTCCGCGTCGAACAACTCGAAGAATTGATCGATCGCGCACTGACTGACAAAGAACGTGGACTTGGGAATTACACGGTTAAGATCGACAAGAAGGCCCAGCAGCATCTTGCCAAACTAAGCGACGGCGACGCGCGCAAATGCTTGAACGCTCTCGAGATCGGCGTGCTCACCACTCCGCCAACTGGAGGGACGGGCTCCGTCCCGTCCACATCGGCGTCTTCTGCAAAAAAGAAAACGACGGACGCGACAGAGCCCGTCCCTCCATCTGCCAGCGATGGAGTTATCCATTTCACGCTCACCGTCGCCGAGGAAAGCATCCAGCAAAAAGCGGTCGTTTATGATCGCGCGGGTGACGCGCATTACGACACCATCAGCGCGTTCATCAAGAGCATGCGCGCTTCCGATGAAAAAAGCGCCATATATTGGCTGGCGAAAATGCTCCACGCCGGCGAAGATTTTCGTTTCATCGCGCGACGCATTGTCATCTTTGCGAGCGAGGACGTTGGCCTGGCCGATCCGGAAGCGTTGCTGCTGGCGATCGCAACGCAGCAAGCCGTCGAATTCGTCGGTATGCCCGAGGCGCGCATTCCTCTCGCTCACGCTGTGGCTTACATGTGCCGGGCAAAGAAAAGCCGCGAAGCTTACGACGCACTCAACGCCGCGACCGAAAAGATCGAAATGGAACAAACCAAACGCGTCCCGGAACATTTGAAAAACAAGCATTTCCCTGTAAATCCGGAGAGATAACTGTCCCTCCCTTTCGCGATTCCGTTGCGAAATGAATCGCGGTGGGTTCAAGCGCGACATCATGGCTCCGTCTCGCTCGAGGAAATAGCAACGACCTAGAGCGATCGCCGCGCGCGAATGGTCCTGCGTTGTGTAAGAGCAACAAAAAAGGGGCGGACCTTGCGGTCCACCCCTTCCTATTTGCGAGCAGCTTCTCCTTAGCTTTTGCTCTGCGAAACCACTTCGTTGAGTTTGAAAATCGGTAGGAACATGGCGATGACGATTCCGCCCACGATGAGGCCGAGAAATACGATAAGCATCGGCTCGATCAATGAAGTAAGCGCATCGAGCATGGCTTCGATCTCTTCGTCCCAGAAATCGGCCATTTTTTCCAACATCGTGTCGATCTTACCGGTAGCCTCCCCGGCGGAGACCATTCGGAGCAACATCGGCGGAAAGATCTTGCTCTTCGAAAGAGCCATGGAAAGATTATCTCCTTTTTCGACATCTACGCTCACTGACTTGAGGCTTGTCTCGATCACATGATTGCCCGATGTCCCGCCGACGATGTCGAGTACCTCAAGAATCGGCACGCCGCTGCGGATGAGCTGCGCGAAAGTGCGCGCAAATCTCGACATGCAAATCTTGTGCACAAGCGGTCCGAAGACGGGGAGCTTAAGCTTCCAACGATCGCTCAACTCCTTGCCCCGCTTGGAGCGCAAGAAGGTGCGGACGCCAAAAATAGTTCCACCGATCCCCAGGATGAGAAAGTACCATCGCGCGCGAATGAAATCGCTCACGTCAAGGAGGAATTGAGTTGGAGCCGGTAACTTCGCGCCGAAATCCTTGAAGATTTCACCGAAAATCGGAACCACGCGAACAAGCAAGAAGGTCGTGATGGCAAAGGCGATGCAGATCACGATGACCGGATAAGTCATCGCCGACTTCACTTTTTTCCGCAGGCGCGCGCTCGCCTCGAGGAAGCCCGCGAGCCGATCGAGGATGTTAGCGAGCAGACCGCCGTGCTCACCCGCTTTAACCATGCTCACAAAGAGCCGGTTGAAGACACGCGGATGTTTGGCAATGGATTCATGGAAAGTTTCGCCGCCTTGCACGTGCGAAGTCACATCGCTGATGACGTGCCGAAGGTTGCGCTGGCGTTTCGGATCGCATTGCTCGTAAAGAGCGGTCAAAGCTTCCACGAGTGTGATGCCGGCGTCGACCATCGTCGAAAGCTGGCGCGTGAACAAAACCAAGTCGGTCTCCTTAACTGACCAAACGCGCTTGCGCGAACGGGTGGATGCGGCTTTTCGCTGGAGGGAGAGCACCATGAGCCCGCGGCTCATGAGACTTGTTACGGCATTGTCTTCATTCAGGGCGTCTTGAATGCCCGAAACGATCCGGCCAGAGGCGTCTCGAGCCTGATAGGAGAAGGTGATCATATCTCTAGCAGTTTTATTGCATATAGCAGCTACAATGCCATAGCCCCGTCCTCACGACATTCAACGCCCCCTTGTTTCTGTCACTCGCATCAGCGAGCTTCCCCGTCATGGCGATTGCCTGCGAACTCGTTCAGGTCGCCCCATCCCTCTTGATCTGGCAAACTTACGATCCCGCGCTTAAGGCCGACCTCTTTTCGACCGCCATCACTACTCGCAACGGAAGTTTTCTTGTCGATCCAATCCCGCTGGCCCATGCTGCACTCGCTCAACTGTTCAACGCCGGCTCGGTCAGCGGAGTCATCGTGACCAATAGCAATCATTTGCGCGCCTCTGCTGACTTTGCGGACCGGTTCTCCGTCCCAATCTTCGCGCATGCCGAGACATTTCCGGGCCAGGCGTTCTCCGGCACGAAAGTCGGTGACGGCGGCAAAATTTGTGACGAGCTCACTGTCATTGGAATCGAGGGCGCGGCGGCCGGCGAGATTGTTCTTCATTCCGCGACAAACGGCGGAACGCTCATCACCGGCGACGCGCTGATCAACTTTGAGCCGTACGGTTTCACTTTTCTTCCCCACAAGTACTGCTCGAACGAAAAGGAAATGCGGCGCTCATTGCGAAAACTTCTCAGCCGCAAAGCTGAGCGGATGCTTTTCGCGCATGGCTCGCCGATCCTGTTCCGAGCGGGAGAGCGCTTGCAACAATTGCTGGATGCCGATCTTTGAACTGGCTTGAAGTTGGAACCTCGACAAGTTGAAACGGCCGGCGGGCCAAGCGGAGCGCTCGGTCGTTTTCTGCGGTTAATTCGTTTTTCGCACACGATCTTCGCGTTGCCATTTGCGCTGGGCGCACTCGCCGTCGCCGCGCATGGCCGGCTCTCGCTGCGAGTATTGCTCCTCGTTCTCGCGTGCATGGTTTGCGCGCGCACCGCCGCGATGCTCTTCAATCGACTGGTCGATTGGTCACTTGATCAGCGCAATCCCCGCACCGCCTCGCGTCACTTTCTGATTTCAAAAAAGGCAGCGGCCATTTTGCTGACACTGAGCGTCGCAGGTTTTATCCTTGCGGCCGCGTTCATCAATCGCCTGACTCTCGTTCTCTCGCCGGTTGCCCTCGCCATCATTTTTTTCTACTCGCTCACAAAACGCTTCACCGCCGCGACCCATTTTTTTCTTGGCCTCGCGCTGGCCCTCGCGCCGATCGGGGCGTGGATTGCCCAAACTGGCCATGTCGATCTTGCACCGGTCATTCTGGCCGCGGGAGTGATCTGTTGGGTCGCCGGTTTCGATCTGATCTATGCGACGCAAGATTACGATTTTGATCGCCGTGAAGGCATCCGATCGCTCGTGGTAAAACTCGGAATCGCGCGTGCTCTTCGCCTCGCGCAGTTGCTGCACATCACGACGCTGGTCGCCCTGATCGCTTTCGGTTTTGTCGCGAAGCTCGGGCTAATTTATTTCTGCGCGATGTCACTCGTGGCCGTGACGCTCGTTTATGAACATCGGAGCGCGCGCCATCTTGACCTCGCCGGGATCAATCGCGCTTTTTTTCAGAGCAACGCGTTTGTCAGCGCGATTTTTCTGATCGCGGTTTGCCTCGATCGCCTTCTTTAAACGAACGCTACATCGCGTTCAGTTGGGCGACGCGTTGTGCGTGTCGCCCGCCTTCGAAAGCGGTTTCGAGCCAGACGCGCACGATTTTAAGCGCGAGTTCTTCGGAAATCATTCGTTGCCCAATCGAAAGCACATTGGCGTCGTTGTGCTGGCGGGAAAGCCGCGCGGTTTCTTCATTCCAGCAGAGCGCGCAACGCACGCCGCGCACTTTGTTCGCCGCCATCGCTTCGCCATTGCCTGAGCCGCCAAACACAATGCCGCGTTCGCACTCACCGCGCGCGACCGCCTCCGCGGCTGGCCGGATGAAAAG
Organism: Verrucomicrobiota bacterium; assembly: GCA_003219265.1. Lineage (GTDB taxonomy): Bacteria > Verrucomicrobiota > Verrucomicrobiia > Chthoniobacterales > UBA10450 > AV133. The sequence continues at coordinate 18,637 of QHQE01000109.1, read as the reverse complement.
CGGATAATCGACCGGCTCTTCGCTGAACGTCCCAAAATCTTTCACTTCGTGCCCGATCGCGCCGAGCAATTCTTTCACCTTTTCCTTGTAGCGAAAACCGGCGTGGTCGCTGCCGAGTGCAATTTTCATTGAGGTGTTGTTACCTGAAAATAATGCCGAATGTCGAGAAGGAGGGCGATTGACCTCAATCGCCCGACCCCCAATTATAACTCACGCGGCGGGCGGTTCAGTGAACCGCCCCTACCTAGCCGCCGTGCAACTTCGCAAGTTCCCGCCAGATTTCCCGCTCCCGCTCCGTTAATTTCTTCGGCACGTTGATCTGAACATCGACGTAAAGATCGCCGCGCTTTCCCGAAACTCCGGGCAGCCCGCGCTCGCGCAGACGAAATCGCTGTCCGCCCTGCGTTCCCGCCGGCACTTTCAGTCGCACGCTACCTTCCAGAGTCGGCACTTCTATTTCGGCCCCAAGCGCCGCTTGCCACGGCGCGATCTTCAGTTCGTGGATCAAATCGCTTCCTTCGACGGAAAAATCAGGATGTCGGGCCAGACGCACACGCAAAAACAGATCGCCGCTTTTCCCGCCGCGCGCTCCGGCTTCGCCCTGGCCGGCCAGCCGGATGCGCTGACCTTCGTGAACGCCGCGCGGAATCTTGACTTGGTAACTTTCTACTTTGTTTGAACCGGCACGGCGCAGCGAAACCGTGCGCGTGGATCCATGCAGCGCTTCTTCGAGTGTGACCATAATGTCCGCTTCGACATCGCTTCCGCGTTCTGCCGTCGCTTGACGCCCACCGAATCCGCTAAAAGCGGACCGCCCACGTCCGCCACCGAAAAATGCCTCGAAGAAATCGCTGAACCCGGTTCCGCCAAACTCGAACTGAATCCCGCCGTCGTCGCCGGAGCGATAGAATCCTCCTCCCGGCTGTTGCCCTCCCCATCCGGGCGGCGGTTGAAATCCCCCGGGTTGGTTCCAATCCGCGCCGAGTTGATCGTACTTCTTGCGTTTCTCCGGATCGCTCAGCACCTCGTATGCTTCGTTGATCTGCTTGAACTTTTCCTCGGCGGCCTTCTTATCCTTCGCCACATCGGGATGATGTTTTCGCGCCAGTTTGCGAAAGGCGGCGCGAATTTCATTGTCGCTCGCCGTCTTCGGGACGCCCAGCGTCTCATAATAATCTCGAAACTTCACCGCCATCACTCGAATCTCTTCGCATGCATCGCGCTACGCAACTCGCACGCGGGAGGGCGGCCCGGACAAGGTTGGTAGGGGATGCCCCGCGGAGCAGTGGAACTTGGAATTCGATTCTTCGGCTCGACAGAGTCTCGCCCTACCATTCGTGACTTGCCGTCGCGCGATTTGTCGAAGAAAATTGGCTGGTGCATGAGATCGGGAAATTTTTGGTTATTCTCGGTGCAGTTATCGTTCTCCTCGGCCTCATGCTTTGGAGTGGATTTGCCCCGAAATGGCTGGGGCATTTGCCTGGCGACATCCGGATCGAGCGCGAGCACTCCGCCTTTTATTTTCCCATCGTCACCTGCATCATCATCAGCATTTTGCTCAGCTTGATCTTGTCGATCTTTCGTCGGTGATCATTTTGCGGAATGGCCGCCGCATCGCGCACTCAGACTCGTCTGGATGAACATGTCGCTCATCTCTTGCAATGCCGGCGCTGTCCACGCATGCAATCAACGCCCGTTTACGGCGGCGCAGTCATGAGCGACGTGATGCTGATCGGCCAGGCGCCTGGGCCGCGCGAACCGGTTTTGCAAAAACCATTTGCCCACACGGCTGGCAAAACACTTTTTCGCTGGCTCGAAGAATCCTGCGGGATCAATGAGCTGACCGTTAGATCGACAATTTATTTCGCCGCCGTTTGTCGATGTTTTCCCGGAAAATCTCCAGGCGGAACCGATCGCGTCCCGAGCTCGATCGAGGTTGGCAATTGCTCATGGTGGATGAGCGATGAATTCGAAATTTTAAGACCGCGTCTCGTTATCCCCGTTGGCAAACTCGCGATCGCCCAGTTTGTTCCGTTTGAAAAACTGGGCGATGTCGTTGGAAAGAAATTTGTGCTGCATTTGGATGGACATCGTTTCGACCTCATTCCACTCCCGCATCCCTCTGGCGCATCGCCCTGGCACAAAATTCCGCCAGGAAAACAGCTACTCGAGAAAGCCATGCGGAAAATCGCGCGCCATCCGGCGATTCACGCACTGTCGCGATAAATTGCAGGGCGTTTGACTCGTTCGCTCTCGCTCTCTCGCCCTAGCGGACCGCCCGTCCATGTCGCTCGCGTCCCTGCGGTTCCATTCTGTGAAACGCCGAGTTGCGGCGGCTGACACAGCCGCCCTACACTTTGGGATGTCTGCGCGATTACGCGTCACGGTCTGGAACGAGAACGTCCACGAGAGAAGAAATCCGATTGTCGCGAAAATTTATCCAAAAGGCATGCACAGCTGCATCGCCGACGCGCTCATGATTGACAATAATGTTGAAGTCCGGACGGCAACTTTGCACGATCCCGAACACGGCCTAACCGAAAAAGTTCTCGAACAAACCGACGTGCTCACGTGGTGGGGACACGTTGCGCACGGTGAGGTTGCCGATGCGATTGTCGATCGTGCGATCAAACGCATCTGGCAGGGTATGGGTTTTATCGCGCTGCATTCGTCGCATTACTCGAAAATTTTCAAGCGCCTCATGGGCACCAGTTGCTCGCTCACCTGGCGCGAAGCCGGAGAGAAAGAACGCGTTTGGGTTTGCAATCCCGCGCATCCCATCGCACGCGGCATCAATCGTTATTTCGAAATCGAAAACAGCGAGATGTACGGCGAACCATTCGCCATTCCGGCGCCGGATGAAATTGTTTTCATTTCGTGGTTTGAAGGCGGCGATGTTTTTCGCTCCGGTTGCACCTGGAAACGCGGTAACGGCAAAATTTTCTATTTCGCCCCCGGACACGAAATGTATCCGATCTTTTTCAATCCAAACGTGCAGCTGGTCTTGAGAAACGCGGTGCGCTGGGCCGCACCCGACGCAGCTCGTTGGATTGACAGTTGCCCGCAAATTCCCATCTCCGAAGCATGCGAACCGCTTGAGCAAAAAGGCCCGCGGATGCATAAAGAAGGCGAAGAAGGCTACAGATGAGGCGCCAGAAAACGTCCAACACGCAACGTTCAATAACGCGATGCTCACTTGAGTTTTCTGCATTGGATGTTGGACGTTGAACGTTTCCAAGATGACTTCGACCGGCGTTCAAACTCGTGCTGACATTGCCGAATCCGATAAATGGGACCTGCGACGTCTCTTCGTCGATGTAAGCAAGTGGCAGGAAGATTTTGCCTGGGTGCAGCAGACTTATCCGCGGCTACGAGATTGGAAAGGTAGAGTCGGCGAAACAGCGAAGAGTCTCGCTAACTGTCTTGAATTCGAAAAAGCGCTCGAATTGAAAATCGAGCGTCTCTATCACTTCGCGTCTCTTCAACTGGCAGAAGACAGCGCGAACAACGAGTATCTCGCCCGAATTGGTCAGGTCCAGAATTTACTGACGAAGGTCGGCGAAGCAGCGGCGTTCGTTGTTCCCGAAATTCAAGCGATCGATGATCAAAAGCTCGCAAAGTTCATGGTCGATCCGGCGCTGGCTGATTGGCGGATCAAGCTGCACAAGATTCGCCGGATGAAGCCGCACGTTCTCTCCGAGCCAGAGGAGCGGATTCTTGCGCTCGGCAGCGTCGCGCTCAGCGGCTACGACGACACGTTTTCGCAATTGACCGACGTGGACATGAAGTTCGGTGTTTTGACCGACGAGACCGGTCGCGAGAAACCGCTCACGCAAAGTTCGTTCGGCTCGTTTCTGGTGAAACGCGATTACGAGCTGCGCAAACGCGCGTTTCATCAATTCTACGAGGAATTTCAGGATCATCAGTACACGCTCGCCACCTCATTGGCCTATTCAGTGAAGGCCGACGTTTTTCGCGCACGCGCTCGAAATTACTCATCCGCACTCGAATCCGCGCTGTTTCCCGACGACGTCCCGGTAGAAGTTTACGATGGATTGATCGCCTCGGTGCGCGCGAACCTGAAGCCGCTCTTTCGATATTTCGATCTGCGGCGACGCGTTCTCGGTTTGAGCGAGCTGCACCACTACGACACCTACGTGCCGCTGGTCGCGGAGATTGAAACGCACATCAATTTTGATGAAGCGGTCGAGAAAGTGATCGCGGCGTTGCAACCGCTGGGAAAAGAATATGTCGATGTTCTAAGCGAAGGTTTGCGCGGGCGCTGGTGCGATCGTTACGAAACGAAAGGCAAACGCAGCGGCGCGTTTTCATCCGGAAGCTACGGCGCACCGCCTTATATCTTGATGAATTACAAGGAGGACGTCTTTGCCGATGTTTACACGCTCGCGCACGAAGCTGGGCACTCAATGCACACCTGGTTTTCTCAAAAGTCGCAAAGCTTTCAGGATTACGAGTACCCGATTTTCCTGGCCGAGGTTGCATCGACCTTCAACGAAGAGCTGCTCACGCATCACCTGCTTGAACAAACGAGCGATCCAAAGATGCGCGCTTACATCATTAATCGACAGATCGACGACATTCGCGGCACGGTTTTTCGGCAAACGATGTTCGCTGAGTTCGAAAAAATCATTCATGCGATCGAGGAAAATGGCGATGCGCTCACGCTCGAGGTTTTCAAATCAGAATATCACAAATTGCTGGAGGCGTATTTCGGACAGAATTTTGTTCTCGATCCGCAATTGGATTTGGAATGCTTGCGCATCCCCCACTTCTACAGCTCGTTCTACGTCTATAAATACGCCACGGGAATTTCCGCGGCGGTGGCGCTGGCGGAGCGCGTGCTTTCCGGTAAACCGGGCAGCGTCGACGCCTATCTTGGTTTTCTTCGCTCCGGCGGCTCCAAGTTCCCGCTGGAAACATTGAAAGTCGCAGGCGTAAACATGGGAACATCTGCGCCAGTCGAGAGCACATTGAAATTATTCGAGCGGCGTCTTAGCGAACTCGAAGGGCTCTTGCTCGCTTAGCTCCCGTAGCGGCCCCGAAAGCGTTCGGGGTTCGTATTTCCGGCCTTCACCGGGCGCAGCTACCGCACGCTGGCAAGCTTTCTGCTTAGGCAGAAGAACCGTGGATTTTGACTGGCACTTGCGCGCCGCGTGTGGCTATGCCGAACTGGGCATGACGCGCGAGTCGCGCGCCGAGCTAAACGCGATTGATGCCGCGTTCCAGAACCGGCCGGAAGTATTGCAACTCCGGCTGCATCATCTCATGCGCGAGAAGAAATGGTCGCGCGCGCTGCTCGTCAGCCGCAAGCTCTGCCGGGTCGCGCCGGCATGCAGCGCCGGATTTTTGCACGCCGGTTTCTGTTTGCACGAACTGGGAAAAACCGCCGAAGCCAAAAAGCTTCTGCTCAAAGGCCCGGCTGCACTCTTGAAAGAGCCGATCTATTATTACAACATGGGGTGTTACGATGCGCTCCTCGGCAATGTGCGGGACGCGCAAATGCATTTGCAAACCAGCTTCCAGATGGACGCCTCCTTTCGCGAGCTCGCGAAAAGAGACCCCGATCTGAAATCGGTTCAGGCGCTGCTGTAACTGTAGAGGCGAGGCAGCCGTGTCGGCTGCTTGTTAAATATTGCAGGCGGCACGCCTGCCACTACAGGATTTCGCCGATGCAACTAAATGCCAGCGAGCTTCGCGAGCGCATCGCGCCACTGTTTGAGGAAAATTTCCAAAAGTTCGGCGAGCTCGGCGCCGCGGTGTCGGTTTGGCAACATGGAAAATCGATGGTCGATCTTTGCGGCGGATTTCGGGATGCGGGCCGCGTAGTTCCGTGGAGCGACGATACGCTCGTGCTCATTTGGTCGGCCACGAAAGGACTGGGCAGCGCGTGCGTTCTGCATGTCTTGCAGGAACGCAAGATCGACATCGAACAGCGCGTCGCGGAGTTCTGGCCGGAGTTTGCGCAAGCCGGGAAAGAAAAGATCACGCTGGCGCAATTGCTTTCGCATCAAGCCGGGCTTTGCGCGTTAGATCGACAAGTTGATGTCCTCGACCACGCGGCCGTAATCGCCGCGCTCGAGAAACAAGCGCCGCTCTGGCCGCCGGGAACTGGGCACGGTTATCATGCGCGCACGTTCGGTTTTCTTATCGACGAACTCGTTAGGCGAGTCGCGCGTCAATCATTAGGGGAATATTGGCGAACAACATTTGCCGAGCCGCTCCATCTCGATCTTTGGGTCGGATTGCCCGAAAGAGAAAATCACCGCGTCGCCACCATTTACGCTGCAAAAGCTGGCAAACCGCCCGAGCCAGCAAGTTTCTACCGCGACCTGACCAAGCCCGGAACCCTGGTCCGAAAGACCTTCACGTCTCCTCGCGGATTGCACGCGGTCAGCGCGATGAACAATCCACAGATCCGCGCCCAGCCGATCGTTTCCTTCGGCGGAATCGGCAGCGCGTCGTCGCTCGCCAGATTTTATTCGATGCTGGCCAACGGCGGCGCGCTGGACGGCCGTGAATTCTTTTCCGCGAAAACAATGAGCTGGATGACGACAACGTTGACGGATGGAACCGACCGCGTTTTTCAAATACCGACCGCGTTCTCCGCCGGTTTCATGAAAGATTCAAAAAGGTCGAAGCGCCGCATTTTCGGTAGATCGACAATTGCTTTTGGGCATCCCGGCGCCGGCGGCAGTCATGCTTTCGGCGATCCGGGAAATAAGATCGCGTTCGCTTACGTGATGAATCAAATGGAGCAATCGGTCCTGCCCAACGAGAAATCATTGAGACTCGTGGATGCGATATATGATCTTCTGTAGCGGCGGGCGTGTCGCCCGCAAGTTCCTAAAAGTCGCAGCCGACACGGCTATCTCTACAGTAAGATCGACAGCTACTCGCCGATAATCGTAACGAAAATCTTGCGCCGGTGCGCAGCACAGCGATGCTCGAAGAGAAAAATTCCCTGCCAAGTCCCGAGGTGCATCTTTCCATCGACAATCGGCACCGTCTCGCTGGTGCGCGTGAGAGTCATGCGAATGTGCGACGGCATATCGTCGTTGCCTTCCGACCCGTGCGTGAAGTAATCCACATCTTCCGGCACCAGGCGATCGAAAAATTCTTCCAAATCACGCCGCGCGGTCGGATCGGCATTTTCCATTACGATGAGGCTGCAACTGGTGTGTTGAACAAACGCCGTCATGGTTCCCGCACGGACGCCAGTTTTGTCGATGATCGATTGGATATCGTCCGTGATTTCGTAGGTCCCCTTGCCGTTGGTGCGAACGTCGAATCTCTCCTGTCGAACGCGCATAAAATTTGGCGGCCAAAAATAACATCGACCCAAGAAATAGTCGCGCGTTGATCTTTGCGTCGCCAGTGGCCTATTAACTTGTCGATGCAAAGCGATCTGGAGCGTGTGTTGTTTGAGGAAGCGACGATTCTCCGGCGACTCGACGAGATGGCCGCGCAAATCTCGGAACATTATCGTGATCGCGAATTGACTGTGATCGCCATCCTAAACGGAAGCCTCATGTTCATGGCCGACTTGCTCCGGCGAATTCCGTTACCGCTGAGGTTGGATTGTTTGAGCGTGGCCAGTTATCACGGAAAAACAGAGACGAGCGGCGAACTGATTTTTAAACAGGTCGCGCCCGACGTGGCCGACCGTCACCTTCTAATTCTGGACGATATTCTCGACAGCGGTCAGACGCTGGTGGCCGTTCGGGAAAAATTGCAGATGGCAAACCCGCGCAGCATCCGGGTGTGTGTGTTGCTTAGGAAAAAGAAATTGCGCGAGCGACCGGCCAATGCCGATTATTTAGGCTTTGAAATAGAGGATGAATTTGTGGTCGGTTATGGGCTGGATTTTATGGAGCGCTATCGCAATCTTCCCTGCATCGGAGTGCTGAGAAAGGAATTGATTGCGCAGCCAAAGTGATTGCCGATGAAAGTTCGCGTAGAATTTTATTCGCAGTTGCGCGATTTGGCCGGCGCTGCGGAATTGAATGTCGATCTTCCGGCAGAAGCGACCGTCACAGATTTGCTGGAAAAAATTTACGAGAAGGCGCCTGCCTTGCGCTCCCGCGACAAAAGCATCCTCGTAGGCGCGGGCGTCGAGTTCGTCGATCGTAACTACAAACTAAAAGCGGGCGACGAGATTTCGATCATGCCTCCTGTGCAAGGAGGGTGAGTTTTTTGGGGAGCGCACGCGCCTTCCGTGCCCTCGCGGGAAACTCTTGCGCAACCGAGGGCGCGTAACAAGCTGGGCGTAATGCGGTGATGCCAAAGGGAAGTCTTCGGCGAGGCGCCGAAGACAGCACGCGGGGGCGCGTGCGCTCCCCGAAACATTTAATCGCGGAAGTTTTTGAAATTGGTGGCGACGCCAAAGTCGCAGCTGCGCACGAATCCGATGACGGCTTGCAGATCGTCTTTCTTTTTTCCGGTGACGCGAATTTGTCGATCTTGCAACTGGCTTTGCACTTTGAAGTTCTCCAACTTGATCGCCTGGATGATTTCCTTGGCTTTGGCGCCTTCGAGACCTTGCTGAATTTTCAATTCCTGTCGCGCGTGCCCGAGCGGCGAAATGGCGGGTTCGACCTGTTCGATGTTGCGAAGATCGACACCGCGCTTGGAAAACTTGCCGATGACAATTTCGCGCAGGCCACGTAACCGAGCGGCGTCTTCGGCGGTCAACGTAATTTTGTCTTTCTCGTACAGAATCTCGGCGACCACGCCTTTAAAGTCGAAGCGGGTGGCGAGTTCTTTGCGCGCTTGGTTGAGGGCGTTATCAATCTCCTGCTTGTCCACTTCGGAGACGATGTCAAAAGAAGGCATGCAAAGAATTTACGATGATCGATCTCAGATCAACATTCGAACGGTAAAACGAAGATTTGCGCATCATGACTTAGCGATTGGCCTCCACGATTTTGATGTTTCCATCGGTCGCACGAATTTTGATATCGGACCCAGCCGCTGTGCCGATCACCGTGTCGATCTTCGTGACTTCGCCGGCATTCCGCTCTTTCTGCGCGCCAAAGTCACTGGCAATTCTCCCGTTTCGGGTCTCTGCCACCAGGTGAAAGGAAGCATCACTAGGAACAAAGGCGCGCGCGTTTCCACTGACGATATCCGCCTCGACCGAAAAGCGGCGTTGCTCCCACCAATCATAAATGACATCCAGTCCTCCGCTAATCACCGCCAGATGAAGATCGCCAAAGCAATTGTGAGCAAAGAGCCGTCCATTCGTGAGATTGGCGTGCACGTCTTCGCCCCGCATGCTGTCGATCAATACTTCGCCGTTGGCCAATTCCAAGTGCGATATCTTCGCCGTTTTCGGAACGACGATGATGTAATCGACGGTGCCGGAGCGGTCGAAAAGGCCCCAAGTCTGCTTTGGCGGAAAATGCGTCTCGATTGAAACGGAGCCTAGCCGCACTGAAACATTGACCGCTATCTTATTCAGCCGCTCGCCGCTATAAGCTTTCTTAATTGCCTGCACTTTCATCTCGGGCTTGTCCCAACCGTAGATTCGAATCGAGCCGTCCCCGTTCTTGATGCTGAAATTTGCATCTCGATTCACGGCGTAGGATTTTTCACTCACCTGCTCGAGCGGTTGTTCAACCGATTCTCCGCAGCCAGAAAGCAGCGCGCACAGTGGCAGGAGGAATCGCAGGGGCGCGCCGTTGTTCATGACGACTGTCGCGCCAGGCTCGCGCTCAGAGATAGCCAAGCGCGCGCAGGAAATCGATCGCCGCAACTGCGCCGCTCGCCATGGCCACCGCCGCCGTCATCGTAATGAGCGCAAAAAGCGCCGCTTCGCTGGCGAAGGTGTATCGCGCTTCGTTGCGAAAATAATCGCGGCTGATGCTGCGGAACGACGGAGCTGGAACATTCGCGCAATGTCCGCCGCTACGATCGATATACGGAGGCGCCTGATAATCGCAATCCGTAATCGGAAAACGACGCGCAGAGCGGTCGCTGCCGTTGCGTGATCTGTTCGAACTAGAGCCAGGTTTCATATCCTATTTGTTTGTTTCCCTTGGGATGCGTTCAATCTCACTTTCAGATTCAATTTTTTTCACGTGCGCCGCGTTCGCCGGCCACAGCTCACCCGATCACTCAGAAACGCCTTTCGCTGAAGTGTCAACCGCGGCGCCGCAAAAAACGATGGTCGATCTTTTTTCGCAGTCGTTCCTCACACCCACAGCGTGCGATCAAAGGTGCGGTACTGGATCGCTTCGCTCACATGCTGTTCGCTGATTTCGGTCGTGCCATCTAAATCGGCAATCGTACGCGAGACTTTCAGGATGCGATCGTAGGCGCGCGCGCTGAGATTCAACTCATTCATGGCGACGCGGATAAGCTCCTGGGAGTCCTGGTTAAGCGTGCAGTGTTGTTTGAGGAGACGCGTTGTCATTCGCGCGTTGCAATTTGTTGTCGCGTCGCGCTCAAATCGCGTTTGCTGGCGTTCACGCGCACGAACGATCCGGTCGCGAATCTCGCTCGAAATTTCCTCCATGCGTTCGCTGGCCACGTCGCGATATTCGACGGCCGGAACCTCGATGTGCAGATCGATGCGATCGAGCAGCGGGCCGGAGATGCGCTGGCGATAACGCTGCACCTGGAGCGGGCCGCAACGGCATTCGCGTTTCAAATCGCCGAAATATCCGCACGGACACGGGTTCATGGCGGCGACCAGCATGAACTCGGAGGGAAAAGTCACGCTGCCCGCGGCGCGCGAGACGGTGACTTTCCCGTCCTCGAGCGGCTGGCGCATCACTTCCAATGTCGATCTTTTGAATTCCGGCAACTCATCGAGAAAAAGCACGCCGTTGTGCGCCAGGCTGACTTCGCCCGGCGCCGGAGTGGCCGAGCCGCCGAGCAATCCGACATCGGAAATGGTGTGATGCGGAGAGCGGAACGGGCGAGTGGCCACAAAAGATTTTTCGCCATCGAGCAAACCGGCAATGCTGTGGATCTTTGTCGTCTCGATGGCTTCTTCGAGCGACATCGGTGGAATGATGGTCGCGATGCGCTTGGACAGCATCGACTTGCCCGAGCCGGGCGGCCCGATCATCAAGATGTTGTGACCACCGGCGACGGCCACTTCGATCGCACGTTTGACGTGGCCCTGGCCCTTCACGTCGCTAAAATCGACATCGTAGTTTTGGTGGCTGGCGAAAAACACGCTGAGATCGCCGCGGGTTGGAAGCAGCGGAACTTCACCGCGCAAAAACTGAAATGTCTGCCGCAAATTTTGTACGCCGTAGATGTCGATCTTGTCCACCATGGCGGCCTCGCGCGCGTTTGCTTCCGGCACAAACATAGCGTGCTTGCCGCGCCGGCGCGCTTCCAAAGCGACTGGCAGCACGCCCTTGACGGCACGCACCGCGCCGTCCAGCGCGAGCTCACCGACGAAGCTGAATTTTTCGAAAGTCGTCGTGTTGATCTCCTCGCCCACCGCGATCATCCCGAGCGCGATGGGGAGATCGAAGCTTGGGCCTTCTTTCTTAATATCGGCGGGCGCGAGATTGATTGTTGTGCGGCCGCGCGGCCAGTAATACCCGCTATTTGCAATCGCGGTCGTGACGCGGTCACGGCTCTCTTTCACCGCCGCGTCAGGTAATCCCACGATTACGATGTTTGGATCGCCACCAGCGCCATTCACTTCGATCTCAATCTCGTAAGCATCGACGCCATAGACGGCGGCGGAATAAATCTTTGCCAACATCCGGGCAAAAGGTGGCAGAGAACCGAAAGCAGGAAAAGACGCAATTCGGCAGCTACAATCTGCCCCGCGGCACGTCCGCTTTCCCCCGTGCCGTCCCTTGGACTCGGGTCATCGTGGTCGGGCTAGAACAATCGCCATCGGTGATGATGTTTTTTGATTTTCCACTTCCCTTTCCCAAACTTGCCATGCAAGTCTTGGCCCGGCGCCAGTCCGAGCGCGGTTAATGTTGCCATGTCGAGCTGGCCGCTCGGCAGAATTCCGGCACGCGATTGGAATGAGCGCACGGCTACGGCGGTGTCGGGCACATAGCTGCCGTTAATTCCACTTCGATAGTAGCCGCCGCGAAGGAGCAGCGTCTGCGTTTGAGCAATGACGCGCATTTGCAATTCAA
>QHQE01000109.1:0-6438 GCA_003219265.1 Verrucomicrobiota bacterium | reverse complement strand
CCTGTAAACTGGACGATGGAGCCGTGGGCGCACTGGAGGAACTTAAGGCGCGTGAACGCGAACTATCCGACGTTACTGCTGGACGCGGCGGCGTTGCCGGTACGGACGATAAGCCGGATGAAGCTGTATTGGAACCATCGCCTAACGACCGGAGTGTTTCTGGATTCAATTCCCCGCTGACTTGCAACCCCTTGCGGATTTGGTAACGCCGAATCGCGGCGCTGGTGTCAGCGTTCTTTTGACCACTCACCTCCCCGTAGTAAAACCCCTGATCTTTCAGGGCTTGCTGTACCGACTGAATCGTCTGATCAGTTCGTAGGGTGGATACGCCCGTGAACAATAGGGCAGCCACCATGTTCACCAATCGTCGGTTCATAGTATCCGCTTCTGACGGACTTAGGAAGACCGCTATTCATAGTTCGTATTCGCGCCCGCCGTTGAGTGTCTGATGAAAAGGCGGAATAAATCTTTGCCAACATGGCGAGTTAGGCTGTCAAAGATAATAAGGGAGGGAAAGGCGCAATTGAGAGCGAGCTTGCGAAGATAGCGAGACGGCGTCGCGCGATTTCGATCGGCACTTCCAGCACGCCACCGAAATCAAGTCGATCCGGTTGGTTTCAAAGCGGTTACATGGGAGGCGGAAAAAGTTTGAACACGATACATCCAGGGGCTGTCAGAGATGCGAAATATTTAACCTTGTTAAACACTTTGTAGAATGTTAAAAAGTGCGATCTACGAGGCACCGGCACATGAAACTGCCGGGAATTTGTTGATTCAACCCCCCAAACCCATTCATGAAAAGTTATATGGCTGCTGAAGATAGCGATACCGGAATTAAAATTTATTTGCGCGAGATCGGGCAAATCCCGCTCTTGACGCCGCAGCAGGAGATTACCCTGGCGGCGAAGATCAAGAGGGGCGATCGCGAAGCGCGCGCGTTGATGATTCGCTCGAATTTGCGTCTGGTCGTAAAGATCGCGCATGACTACGCGAACCTCGGCCTGCCGCTGCTCGACTTGATCTCGGAAGGAAACATCGGTCTGATGAAAGCGGTCGAGCGTTTCGATCCTGCGAAAGGCGGAAAGCTCAGCACCTACGCCGCCTGGTGGATCAAGCAGTCGATCAAGCGTGCCCTGGCCAACCAGAGCAAGACGATTCGTCTGCCCGTTCACCTGGTCGATAAAATCTCCAAGATGCGTCGCGTTTCCTTGCAGATGAGCGAGGAACTGGGCCGCGAACCGACCGATGAAGAGCTCGGCGACGAGATCGGGATCGCGAGCGGAAAAGTTTCGCAACTGAAGACCGTCTCGATCCGCCCGGCTTCACTCGACGCGCCGATCAGTGACGACGATTCCACCGAATTCGGCGAGATCGTCGGCGACGAAGAAGCGCAAACGCCTTTCGAGTTGCTGCGCGACAAAAATCTGCGCAACGAAGTCGGCGGCTTGCTCGACGTGCTCGACGATCGCGAGAAAAAAATTATCTTCCAGCGCTTCGGGCTGGACGGCGGCAAACCGAAAACACTCGAGGAAGTCGGGAAGAAATTCGGTGTCACCCGCGAGCGCATCCGGCAGTTGCAGAATATTGCGCTGTCCAAGTTGCGCCGCGCGCTCAGCAAAAAAGAGCGCCCGGTCGACGTCGAATTGCCGGTCGAAGCTTAGACTTGTCCTGAGCGCAGTCGAACGGATCGACATCTTCATCTGAAACGCGCGGACCAAAAGTCCGCGCGTTTTTTTTATCAGGCAGGGATGGCTCTCCGAGACGTCCGAGTTTTTCTCCGTGAGCGAGAACGAATTCGTCGGACGTCTCGGAGAAAACGTCCCTACTTATTTATTTCGCCGTGCGCAACTGCACACAATCAACCAGCGACTTGTCCGCGCGCAGATCGCTGATGATGACCAGTTGGTCGCCGGACGCGGTCAATTTATTTTTGCGCAAAAGTTTTTCGGCCGCTTCGATCGTCGCATTGGGATCCTCCGTGAAATCGACCTGCATGGGATAGGTGCCCCAACAAAGCGCCAGTTGCCGATAAACTTCCTCACTCGGCGTGAAGGCAAAGATGGGCGCGTGTTGCGGCCGCATGTTTGAGACGTAGCGCGCCATGGTGCCGTGCCGGGTAAAAACAATCAGCTTTGAACCGGAGAGCGAGTTGGCGAGAACAACGGCCGATGCGACAGTTTTCTGCCGCACATCTTCGAGCAACGCACCTTCGGCGTAACCTGCGCCGCCGCTGCGTTCGATGCGCTGCGCCACGCGATGCAAAATTTGGACGCATTCAACTGGATAGCGCCCGACCGTTGTCTCACCGCTCAACATGACCGCGTCGGCTTGCTCAAAAACGGCGTTCGCGACGTCGGTGATCTCAGCGCGCGTCGGAATCGGGTTGGTGATCATCGACTCAAGCATGTGCGTCGCCACCACCACTGGCTTGCCCAAGCGAATGCAGTGTTTCACTATCCGGCGCTGGATGATGGGCAGCTCCTCCATCGGGATTTCGATGCCTAGATCGCCCCGCGCGATCATGACCGCATCGGCGGCGGCAATCATTTCATCGATTTGTCTGACCGCCGATTGGTCTTCAATCTTGACCACGATCAAGGCTTTGCTCTTTTTCTGCGCGAGAAAATCGCGCAGCTCATCGAGGTCGCTCTTCTGCCGCGCGAAACTCAGTCCGACAAAATCTACACCGAGCTGGACGCCAAGCGTAAGGTCGACAATATCCTTCTTGGTCAACGGCGGCAGATTCACGTGCACACCCGGCAGATTAATGTGGCGGCGCGAGCCGAGTTTCCCCGGAGTCATCACTTTGCATCGAACTCGATTCTTTCCCTGCTCGATGACAATGAGTCTGATCAGGCCGTTATCGACCAGGACCGTGTCGCCTCCCGACACGTCGTTCACGAATCCATCGTAATTAACGGCGACTGAATATTTCTCTTTCGGCTTCGCGCCGCCCACGGTGAACTCGAGAATATCTCCGCGCTTTAGATCCAGGTCTGTTTTGAGATCGCCGGTGCGAATCGCAGGCCCTTGCGCGTCGAGCAAGATCGCGATCGGCCGTCGAATTTTGCCAGCGAGCCGGCGAATGCGCGGCACCATCGCGCGCACCCAGCCATGCTCGGCATGACTCATGTTAAACCGGAAAACGTCCGCCCCTTTTTGAATCAACTGACGCACCGTCTCCGCTTTCTCGGTGGCCGGGCCGAGTGTGCAAATGATTTTTGTTTTCCGCATCCGGTGCAGAAATGGAATTATCGCGCGCGGCTCATGCGGCAAAAAGCGGCGGCCGCGATGGGTGTGGTTGGGCGACGCCATCGCCAGGCGCGGTGAATTCGAGCTCCCCGCAATTTTTCCAGCGCGGCGGCCAGGCAAAATCGAATCCAGGCCAGTGGAGGGAAAAATTCGGGCTGTAAAACGGGTCGCACAGCAACTCGGCGCCCCATTTTTGCTGCATGTAAGTGGCTTCGCGAAAAAATTGTTGTTGTTGAGCAAGCGTGGAAGGATGCCCGCGCGAAGAGGATTCGCGATGAATCAAGTTCGCGTAGGGCGTCCAAACAATCTCAAATCCACGTTTGCGCAGTTCGAGACAAAGATCGACATCGTTGAAACTGATTCCGAGATGTGCTTCATCGAATCGGCCTGCCTCCTCGAAAACGGTTTTGCGGACGAGCATGCACGCGGCCGTAACCACCGAATAGTTTTGCTGGAGCCAAGCACGGTTGAAATAGCCGGGGTGGCCGCGCGGAACACCGTAGTAAGCAACTCCCGCCACGCCACCCAGACCGACAATCACGCCGCCGTGCTGGAGCGTCCCATTCGGATACCATAACCTGCCGCCGACCGCGCCCGCTTCCTGACGCGCGACTTGACTGACCATTTCTTTCAGCCAGCCGCGCTCGTCCGCTTCAACGTCATCGTTCATGAACGCGAGGATCGCGCCAGTCGCTTCCCCCGCGCCGCGATTACTAAGCCGACTGAAGTTAAACTGGCCGTTATCGCGCAAGACACGGGCGATTTTTTCCTCTTCCAGCACGCGCAAGAACTCCAGTGTCTTGGTGTCGGTCGATCCATTATCGACAATGATAATTTCAACGCGGAGATAGTCGGTTTGCTCGCGAATGCTTTTGATGCAGCGCTCCAGCAAAGCCACGTTGTCGCGAGTAGGAATAATGATCGAAACTAGCGGCGCCGGATCCGGCATTTCGTAAATGACCCGGTGCGATTGCGGATTTTCCGGACACGGAACAACTTGGGCCTTCACGCCGCGGCGTTTCAGAGAATCTGCGATGGCCCGCCGGGCTGCTTCCTTCGCGTACGGTTTTGCGTCGGGGATCGCGGCGAGGCTGCCCTCGGCCATCCGCCAGTGATAGAGAATGCGCGGAATGTGCCGTACTTGATCCGCTCGCAGCAGCTCGACGCAGCGCAGCGCAAGATCGTAGTCCTGCGAGCCTTCGTAACCTTCGCGAAAACCACCGATCTCGCGCAGAAGCGACGTTCGATAAACTCCGAGGTGATTGATGTAATTTTGCCCGAGGAAAAGTTGGGAATTCCAATCCGTCTTGAAGAACGGGTTAGAGCGCGCGCCGTGATGGTCGATCTTGTCTTCGTCCGAATAGATGAGCCCGGCATCGGAATGCGCCACGATTTCCAGAGCGACAAAGGCGAGAGCGTTTTCGGCGAACGCATCATCTTGATCGAGCAACGCGCACCACTCGCCGGTAGCCAGCGCCAACGCTGAATTGGAGCAGGCTGAGATATGTCGATTCTCTTTGCGCAAGGTCAGCTTGATCCTTGAATCGGAGCGCGCGATCCGCTCCAAAAACGCATGAACTTCGGGAATCGTGGAGGCATCGTCGGCGATGCAAAGTTCCCAGCGCTCGTAAATTTGCCCTCTTACCGAATCGATCGCGGCTTCAAGAAGCCCGAGATCGGGATTGTAAACCGGTAGCAGGACCGAGATGAGCGGGTGGCGTTGCAATCGTCGAACGCGGCGGCACAGATTGATTCGATCAGTTGCGCTGGCGGCATCGAAAGCGGCAATCCAGCGTTCGTAATTCGATTGCGCCGAGGCGGGCGGCGTCACTTTGGCCCGGCTCGTCTCCTCGAGCAACGCCGCGAAGCGCACCGCGAACCGATCAATCGTAAAGTGACGTTGGAATGTGCGCCGCGCCGCGAGACCCAATTGGCTAGCGAACGAACGATCGCGAGCGCAGCGTGCAATTGCATCCGCGAAAGCTTGCGGATTCTCCGGCGACGCCAACAAACCGTTCAACTCATCGTGAATCCATTCACCGATGCCGCCAACGTCCGCGCTGATAATTACTTTTCCCAGACTTGCCGCTTCAATGACCGAAATCGGCATTGTTTCGTCGCGCGATGGACAAATGAGAGCGTCTGCAGCGGACAACAGCGAAAGCGCTTCGTCGTGCTCGAGCGCTTCGATCAATTCCACATTCTCTAGTTGCGAGGAGTGACGACGAACCTCTTCGAAGAATAGTCGATCCAAAATTCGCCCGGCGAGCTTAAACGACGCTTTCGTCTGTGTCGTCCGGTCAAGTTTTCCTATCGCCTCCACGAGAATGTCCTGTCCTTTGCGCGGCTCGAAACTTCCCAGCGCGACAAAGGAGAGCGATGCGCCGTTTGTCTCGGGCGCCACATTTTCCGGTTCCGGAATGCCGTAGGGCACCACTTCAACCCTCGTTCGCGAAGCGCCCGCGAGAATGCGCGCCGTTTGCCGGGTCGGCACCACAATCAACTGCGCGATTTGCAGTGCGTCCCGCACTTGAGAAATCTGTTTGATGAACCGGACGGCCACGAGCGTCTCGTGCAGATACCAGATCAGTGGCACATTCTCGCCATGCGCGGCCTCGACGGCCGGCCAGCTCGTAATGGTGTTGGCAACGACCACGTCAGATTCACGGCAGAGCGCGCACAGTTTTTCCCGCTTCGGATCAATCAGAAGCGTGGGATCAACGTCGACACAAACGCCGGCATTCTTCAGCAGGTCGGAGATTGGTCCGTGTTCTGGCGCGGCGACCAGAGGCTGCCATCCATTTTCCTTGAGCCAGCGCCCGAGGTAGAACAAGGCAAACGGCGCGCCGCTCGGCGTCATCTCGTGTGAGACAAGTAAAATACGCCGCGAATCCATTGTGCCCTTATCGACGCGATCCGATCATTTCGCCTGCACGAAGGGATGTCATGGCCGTTTGCGGCTGCGATTGAGCCGATGAAATTGCTTCCTCGACCAGCTGAAGAAACTCCGTGCCAAAGCGATCGAGCGTAAAATACTTTTCGTAAGCCTTTCGCGAATTTCTCGCCAGCTTCTCAAGCAGTTCGGGTTCGCGAACGAGGCGCTCAATGGCAGTGGCCAAGCCGTGAGCGTCGCCCGGTTTGAACAACAAACCATCTTCTTCGGGAACCAGCTTTTCTCCCACTGCG
>QHQE01000108.1 GCA_003219265.1 Verrucomicrobiota bacterium | reverse complement strand
CCGACTCCACTTCGCGCGGCGTTTGCTGACAAAGCAGAATGGCGCGGAGTTTTTCTCCCTGATAATAGCGCGCGGTAAATTTTTTCTTCGCGTAGGTCCCGCGAAGATCGACCCGGGTTGGTTGGACGCTGAAATCGCCCACAAAATCCATCCGCAAATCGAACATCTCGGTCCAGAAATAGGGAATCTGCTCGTAGCGTTGTCGTTTCTTGCCTGTCATGTTCGCGCCGGCGATCAGGCCTTGATCACGCGCGTTGTCCCAATGTGTCTGGCGTCGCACGCCGCCCATCAGTCGATCGGGATAAAATGCCAGGTCGCCGATTGCATAGATTCCCTTTTCTTCCGTCTCGAGATAATCGGTAACGGGCGATCCGTGTGGCCCCGCTAGCGGTGTGTTGCGGACGAGATCGAGATTCGGCTCGGCGCCGCAGGCCACGACTGCCAGACCCGCCGGGACCCGGTTGCCACTTTTCGTCTGGATGTTGCGGAGCACAGTTTTTCCTTCAAAGCCATTGAGACTTTCCCCCATCAACATGGTCACGCCGTGTTTTGCGAAATAATCCGTGAGCCACGTTCCAGTTTCAGGGTCCACGTAGCGGTTGAGCAAATGGGCATTTCGATGCATCACGCTCACTTTAAGTTTCAGCCGTCGCAGGCTGGCCGCGACTTCACAGGCCAGCAACCCGCCGCCGACGACCATGACCGTTTTCTCCAGGTTTGCCATCTCTCGCAAGGCGAGCGCGTCGCGAATCGTCCGCAAGTAGATCACGTTACCGAGGCCAGTGCCCGCTACCGGCGGCCGCACCGGACGGCTCCCCATGGCCAGGCACGCTTTGTTGAATTCGACGCTTTCGCCGTTGCCCAGGACCGCAAGACGCCGCTCGATGTTGAATTGAGTAACGATGGCGCCGAAGCGCGTCTCGATTTTGTGTGAGCCGTACCAACGCGCGTCGAGATGAATTAGCTCTTTAAGCGGCGCGGTTTTCTCGCGCAGAAAACTCTTCGACAACATCCAGCGCTTGTAAGGATGAAAGATCTCGGCGCCCACGAGCGTAACGCTGCCGCGTTTATCGTGGTGGCGAATCCCTTCGCACGCACTGGCGCCCCCGATGCCACTGCCAATAATGAGATAATCGCGCTGAATCATTTGTGAAAGGTCGGACGATAGAGAATCAGCTCACCGGCTGGCGAGGGAAAAATTCTTTCGTCGCGGACAGATGCTTGTAGAGCGTCTGTGTCAGACGCCTTTCAAACCAGCGTTTCACAGAAACGCCTTACAACACCGCGCGGCAAATAACCACCGACGCAACGACCCCCGTGAGATCGGCGAGCAAACCCGCCGGGATTGCATGCCGCGTTTGCTTCACGCCAACGGCTCCGAAATAAACCGCCGCGACATAAAACGTGGTCTCCGTGCTTCCGTAAATCGTCGCTGCCGTCAGGCTGACGATGTTGTCGGGTCCGAGGCGGTGAACAATGTCGGTGAGAAGAGCCAGTGTCGCGCTCCCGCTGAGCGGTCGCATTAAGGCCAGCGGAAGCAAATCCGTCGGAAAGTGCAGCGGAGTTAAGACCGGTGAAAGCGCCCGGCTTAACAGATCGATTCCGCCTGCGCCTTTGAACATGCCAATTGCCACCAGCATCGTAACCAAGAACGGAATGATCTTGAGAATCACGCCAAAGCCTTCCTTCGCCCCCTCGACAAATTCCTCATAAACTTTCACGCCGAGCGCCGCCGCGTAGAGCGGGAAGAAGCTGAGCAAAAATGGGATCGCCAGGATCGACAATGCATTCACGCTGCGGACAAAAGGATTCTGCGTCGCCGCTTCCGCGGGCATCGGAAGATGGAAGAGATCGGGCGATACCATCCGCAGAAAGAGCACCGTGAAAAATATGCCGAGAATGATCAGTGCGATCAGACCCAAGATCGACAATCGACGCGGAGGCTCTTCCACAATCGGCGTCTCTTCAGGCAATTGCGCTGTCGATCTTTGCGCTGATCGATGCGGCGAGTCATCGGCGATGGAATTCGACTGGCGCCTTGGTTGAAAGATCAATAATCGCTCCAAGAGCTTTACCGAGACGATCGCGACCGTGGCCGCGCACAAAGTCGCGAGCAGCGCGGTGCCGACAATTGCAGTTGGCCTTGTCGATCCGGAGGCGGCGAGAATCGCGATTGCCGTGGTAGGAATCAATTGGACGGAACTCGTGTTGATTGCCAAAAAAGTGCACATCGCGTTGGTGGCGACGCCGGGCCGGGGATTAAGCGTTTCAAGATCGCGCATTGCGCGCAAGCCGAGCGGCGTAGCGGCATTGCCCAGGCCGAGCATGTTTGCCGCCATGTTCATCAACATCGATCCCATCGCCGGATGCTCTACCGGCACATCGGGAAAAAGTCTTGTCATTACCGGCCGCAGCGCACGCGCGATGGGTTGCACAAGTCCAGCGCGCTCGGCCAATCGCATCACGCCGAGCCACAGCGCCATGATCCCGATCAACGCGAGCGCAATCGTGACCGCCGTCTTCGCGCCGTCCAGCGCGCCCTCGGTTACATCTTTCAAACGGTCGTTCCAGCCGCCAATCGCCACCGCCAGCAGAACCAGCGTGAGCCAGATGTAATTGAGCACGCGTTACGTTTTAGCCGCGGTCTCTGACTGCGGAAAGTGAATTGTCTTATTACATTGTCGATCTTTCTTTCAAAAGAGTGGCTGCGAGTTGTAAAACCGATTTGCTCTCTAACCCTTCTACAAATTGCACATGAACGAATCCATCACTCAAATCAAGGATACTACGGGGAATCCGGCTCCGCTGGGGCTGCTCGGCTTTGGCATGACGACCGTGTTGCTCAACCTGCACAACGCCGGCTTCTATGAACTCAACAGCATGGTGCTGGCGATGGGCATTTGTTACGGTGGCGCGGCGCAAATCATCGCCGGCATCATGGAATGGAGGAAAAGCAATACCTTCGCCGCCACCGCCTTCATTTCCTACGGCTTCTTCTGGCTGTCGCTGGTGACGCTGATTGTCCTGGCGAAACTGGGATGGGGCGCGCCGTCCGACGAGACGGCGATGGCCGCGTATCTCGCCATCTGGGGAGTGTTCACTGCTGTCATGTTTGTTGGCACGTTGCGCCTGAACCTCGCCTTGCAAGTCGTTTTCGGCTCGCTGGCGATTCTTTTCTTTCTGCTCGCCATCGCCGATTTCACCGGCGCGAGCGCGGGCTTCAAACATGCCACCGGCTATGAAGGAATCTTCTGCGGTCTCTCCGCGATGTATGCGGGACTCGCCCAGGTGCTCAACGAATTGTTCGGCAAAAGCGTGCTGCCGCTCGGTCCGGTGCCGATTAAGAAGTAATCGCTCTCGACTTCCGGTCTTATTGCGCGGTAGGGCGATTGACCTCAATCGCCCGCGGGCGGTTGGGTGAACCGCCCCTACATCTCTTTTAGAAGTGTCGCCGCGAGCTGCAAAGCCGATTCGCTTTTGCCGCCGAGCATGCGCCCGATTTCTTCGCGGCGCGCTTTCGCCGTCACTTCTTCCATATTCGAAAACGTGCGGCCGCTCACAACTTCTTTGGTGACGACAAAGTGCGAGCTGGCTGCAGCGGCGACGGGAGCAAGATGGGTGATGCAAATCACTTGATGATCGCGGCCCAATGTTTGCATCTTTGCGCCAACTGCGTGGGCGATTTCACCGCCGACGTTGGTGTCGATCTCGTCGAAGACGAGCAATGGAATCTCGTCATGTGCGGCCAGCGCAGATTTGATTGCCAGCATGAGACGCGAGATTTCGCCGCTCGAGGCGATGGCGCGCAACGGTTTCAACGGCTCACCCGGATTAGGCGAGAAAAGTAATTCCACCGAATCGAATCCGTTTAGCCGCGGCTCATCCAACGCCGCCAGTTTCACCTCAAACTCCGATTGACGAAAACCGAGATCGCGAAGGTTGCGCCGGATGTTTTCGGAAAGCTTGGGCGCGACCTTTACTCGCAGTTTGCGCAGTGCTTCGCCCGTGCGATTCAGGTGGGTGCGCGCAATTTCGATCTCGCCGGCCAACCGCTCCAGCTCCGCGTCGCGTCCCTCGATTTTGCGCATGCGCTCGGCTGCGCGTTCCCCAAATGCGATCACTTCCGCAATGGAGCCGCCGTATTTGCGCTTCAAAGTTTCGAAGAGTGAAACGCGCTGCTCCAGTGCGGAAAGCTGGGCCGGATCGAGGTCGAGTTTCTCGGCGTAATTGGAAAGTGAACGCGCGATTTCGGACAGCTCGACCACGCCGGCGGCGTGGGCTGAGGAGAATTGGGCAATGGAATTGTCGATCTTTTCCAGTTCGCGCAGCAAGCGCTGCGTTTCGGCGAGTTGGGAGAGAACGGAATCGTCCGCTTCCGCAAGTTTATTGGCGACCGCGCTCGCCAATTCAATCAGCCGTTTCCTGTTGCTCGCGAGTTTGTAGCGGCTCTCGATTTCCTCTTCTTCGCCAGCGTCGAGATTCGCCGTGGTAATTTCGTTGGTCTGATGTCGAAGCAGATCGAGTTCCTCTTCGCGTGCCGTTTCCACAGTGTCGAGCGCCGCGTGGTCGGCGAGCAGCGCCTGCAATTGCCGGTACTGCTTTCGGTATTCGCCGAGCTGCTCCTGGGCGCGTGCGAAGGAATTGAGCAAGCTCAATTGCTTGTCGGGCGAGAGCAACGATTGGTGATCGTGCGGGCCATGAAGATCGACCAGTTCATCGCCAAGATTTTTCAAGATCAACAAAGTGGTCGGCGAGCCATTAATGAATTGGCGATTGTTGCCGCTTATCGAAAGTGTGCGTTTGACGATCAAGTCACTCTCGCAAGGTTCGACCCCGGCTTCGACGAGCTGAGGATTTAATCTTTGCAAATCGTCGCCGGAAAAAATTGCTTCCACGGTGCAGAGATCCGCCCCGGTGCGGATGAGCGACTTGTCCGCGCGCTCGCCGAGCAAGAGTTGCAGCGCGCCAATGATGATCGATTTGCCCGCGCCGGTTTCCCCCGTGACGGCGATAAAGCCTGGCGCCATCTGCCATTCGAGATCTTCCACGAGGGCGAGGTTTTTTATTCGCAGCAAAGTAAGGACGGCGGGCACGGAGAAGGTTGAGGGTTGATGGTTGAGGTTTGAGAGAGCAGAGTGCGCGGCCTGAAAGTTTCTCACTCTTAACGACTCACTCTCAACTCTCAATTTAGCCAGCTGTGCCGATGATCGGCTAAAATTCTGATGCTTAAGCCACAGTATCTATTCATCGCGATCGTGGTGTGTTTGCTGATCACGATTGCGGAGGCTGCCGAGCAATCGCTCGCTGCAGCGACCATCGTTCTTTACAACAAAGCCGCCCCCGATTCAGTCCAGCTCGCGAGATTCTACGCTCACCAACGCGGGATCGCGCATGATCATCTTGTTGGCCTCACTTGTTCAACCGAAGAGGAAATCAGCCGCGAAGAGTACGACACGACTATTGCCAATCCGCTCCGTGAGATTTTCAAGACACGGCACTGGTGGACGCTGCACGAAACGCCCGACCAGGAAGAGTCTGTGACGGCGAGCTCCATCCATTTCGTCGCAATCATCAAAGGGATTCCGCTGAAAATTCGCCCAACCGCCGATTACCCCGGGGACGTTCCGAGGCCAGGTCCGATGGGAAATCGCAACGAAGCTTCGGTTGATTCCGAGCTAACGGTGCTGGCCTTCATGTCGCATCAGATTTCGGGGCCGACGCCGAATCCGTACTTTCAAAATTTCCGCGCCATCGGCGACTTCGAGAATGCAACAATGCTGCTCGTTTGCCGGCTCGACGCGCCGGCCGCGGCGACGGTCCGTCGTATGATTGTCGATGCGATAGCGGCGGAGAAGAGCGGACTTTGGGGCCGCGCCTATGTCGATGGTGCGCACAATACATCCGGCGGAATGGAAGTTGGCGACCAATGGCTTTCTGAAATCTCCGGACAACTTCACAAAGTTGGGATTCCAGTCGTTTACGATGAGACGCCGGCGCTTTTTCCCGAGGGCTATCCGATGACCGATTGTGCGCTCTATTACGGTTGGTATGCCGGGACGGTGGCGGGTCCGTTTACCCAGCCGGATTTTCGATTTCTCCCCGGGGCGGTGGCGGTTCATATCCACTCCTTTAGCGCGAACACGCTGCGTGATCCGAACGCAAACTGGGTCGGTCCGCTTGTTGCCAAAGGCGCCGCCGCCAGCCTAGGCAATGTCTATGAACCGTACCTCCAACTCACCTCGCACCTCGACATTTTCAATGATCGGCTGCTGCACGGCTTCACCTTTGCGGAGAGCGCCTACATGTCGATCCCAGCGCTCTCCTGGATGTCGGTAATGGTGGGCGATCCGCTTTATCGGCCTTACGCGTCGTGGCTGCAAATCGATGCGCTGCGTGATTCCGCAAAAAGCGGGACCGACTGGAAGACGTATCACGAATTCGCGGTGAAAAACGTCACGCGTCCGGTTTCTGAGTTTCGCACCCTGGCCCGGCAAGGCGCCTCGCGCTCGCGCAACTGTCCGATGATCGAAGACCTCGGACTAATGGAGGCGCGCGATGGAAATTTTTCCGCGGCCACAAGCTATTTCCAGCAGGCACGAACCTGCTATGCAAAACGTGACGATCTTCTGCGCGTGGTGCTGGAAGAAGCGGATGCATGGATCAAACAGAACAAACCTAAGCGCGCGCTCGCCCTCGTGCGCAGCGTTCTACGAGTCGTGCCCGATGCGCCGGCCGCGCCGCTGCTCAGAAAAATCGAACAAGATTTAACCGCCCCACCGGCGGCTTCACCAGCCAAACCGTAGCTGTAGCCGTCGCCCTGTGGGGCGACGTGATGCGCGCGTGGTTTCGTGCGTCAGCGCCGCGCTTCCCACAGGGAAACGGCTACAGCGAATTGCTGGCCTAACGAATAATTCCGCGCTCGCTTTGCTCGATGAACTCGATGATCTGCATGATTTCTTCAGTCTGAGGCAACTCCTTGCGGACCGCATTGACGGCCTGGCGCGTGTTGTATTTCGAACGATAGATCAGACGAAACGCTTCCTTGATCCACTTCACGCTCTCGGGCGTAAAACCTTTGCGTTCCAGGCCGACGAGATTAACGCCGCGGATTTCCGCCGGGTTGCCATCGGCGATCATGAACGGCGGAACGTCTTGGACAATTTTCGCGCAACCGCCCGTGATCGCGAAGCGGCCAATCCGGCAAAACTGGTGCACAGCGGTGAGCCCGCCCATCACTGCATGATTGCCCACCTGCACATGACCCGCCAACGTCCCATTGTTCGAAAACACGACTTCGTCACCCACCGTGCAATCGTGCCCGATGTGACTATAGGCGAGAAAATTTCCGCGGCTGCCGACGCGCGTTTTTCCTTCACCGGTCGTGCTGCGATTGATGGTGACGAATTCGCGAAAAGTATTGTCATCGCCGATTTCCAGATAAGTCGGCTCGCCTTGATATTTCAGATCCTGCGTTTGCTGGCCGATTGAGCAATACGCATAAAATTTGTTCCGCGCGCCGGCGCGCATCGGCCCGCACAGGGTGACGTGATGTTGCAGCCAGCAGTTCTCTCCCAGCATCACTTCTGGCGCGATCACGCAATACGGCCCGATGATCGTGCCCGCCCCAATCTCAGCGCTCGGGTCCACAAGCGTGCTCGGATGAATCTGCACGTCGCTCATTTATCGAGGAACGTGAACATCAACTCACCTTCCGAGACTACGGCGTCGTTGACCACGCAATGGCACTTTGCTTTCGCCAGGCGATTGCCGCGCGCTTTCGTCAGTTCGGCGTGAATGAAGATTGTGTCGCCGGGAAAAACTGGCTTGCGAAACTTTACCTCGTCCGCGCTCATGAAATAACCGACGCGACTCGAAGTTTTCGCCAGCTTGAACAACAATATGCTCGCCACTTGCGCCATCGCTTCCACTTGCATCACTCCCGGCATCACCGGATGCCCCGGGAAATGTCCCTGAAAAAACGGCTCGTTGATGCTCACGGTTTTCATGCCGATGCATTTTGTTTCCCCCTCGAAACCGACGATCCGGTCCACCATCAGGAACGGATAACGATGCGGCAAAATTTGCATCACCTCGTCCGTATCAAATCCTCCTTCGCCGGGCGGGAGCGTGCGCGGAACAGAGATCGCATCGCGTCGCGTCTGTTCGCGCGCCACCGCCCGGGCCAGCTCCGCATTCGCGCCATGACCGGGCTTGACCGCGACGACATGACCGCGAATGCGATGACCGATGAGCGCGAGATCACCAATGATATCGAGGATTTTGTGCCTAACGAATTCATCCGCGAAACGAAGCGGCTCTTTGCTTAAAACCGCATCGCCCCGGACAACAATCGCGTTCTCCAGACTGCCGCCCTTGATCAAATTTTTATCCATGAGCGATTGGATCTCTTCGTAATAAACGAACGTGCGCGCCGGCGCGATCTCGCGTTCAAAAATTGCCGGCGTCACTTCCATCGACAAAAACTGCGTGAAACGGTTGTTCGGCCCGGCTTGCGTGCACGAGATGCGAAACGTTTCGTCGGGCAGCAAGATAAGCAGCGCGCCTGTTTTCGCTTCCATGTGCATTGATTCGCGCACGTCGAAAAATTTTCGCGGCGCTTCCTGCGCAGCCACGCCGGCGCGCTTGATCAGATCGACATATGGTTGCGCGCTGCCGTCGCCAATGGGTGGTTCGTTTGCGTCCATCTCCACGATCGCGTTGTCCACGCCCATCGCGAAAAGCGCGGCCAGCACGTGTTCGACCGTGTGCACGCGCACCGAGCCTTCGCCGATGGTCGTGGCGCGCTCGACCATTTTGAGATTGTCGATCTTCGCGTCAATCGTCGGCTCATCCTGCAGATCTTTGCGTTTGAATTTGATCCCGTGATCGACCGGCGCCGGATGCAACTTGAGCGTGACCTTTTCTCCCGTGTGCAACGAGGTGCCGCTAAACCCGGCGGCTTTGCCAAGAGTATGTTGAAACTCGGGCGTGGAAGACATCCTGCGTTAACTAACAAAGATATGACGCGATGACTAGTGCCGCTTGTGTCTGGAGACGCTCGCCCCGGCGAGCGTGAAGCTGGTTTGCCATGGCATCACGCGCATCGCGTCGCGCGGAGCGCGACGGCTACGGCGAGGCGCGCCGTTCATTTCAATTCAATCTCGCCACAATCGAACGCCATCATCTTGTCGATGTTCGACACGCGAACCTGATCGACCATCGTGCCATTGGAAGCCCAAACATCGACAGATTTTTCCCCGCTTTTAGTTATGGATGCGTGCACCAACTGCGGCGCTTCGATGACGGTGAAGAGCGGTAAGTCATCCATCGTCTTGAGAAAGATCTTCTCTTCATCAAAGCCGACGGCAAGATCGACAACCGGCCGCGCGTCTTTCGCCAACGGATTTGAGACGAGCTTCACCTGAACGTGATCTGGCGCGCTCGAATCAGGCGAAAAGTCCGCCGCGTGTCCCTTATCCTCCACTTTCAGGCGACCAACCAAATAACCGCGCGCATGATATTTTCCGGCAGGTAAATCTTGTTCGTTATTATTCTTTCCATCCCACTTCGCGATGAGCGCGTCCGGGCCGACGGTGAATTCATCCGGCTCGGCTTCCTGCACCAGCACACGCACCAGCTTTCCATTCGTGTCATAAACGCCGAGGCTGATCGTGCCTTCGAGCGGTGGCGGGACGAAACTGATGCGCACGCCGCGCGCAGGTGACGCGTTCACGTTTGGCGAGGGCGTTGGACTCGGTGACGGCGTCGTGTTTGGAGTTGGCGACGCGGTGGGCGAGGCACTCGACCTAGGTGATTCCTCTGCGATCGCGACGGAGACCAACGCGAAGCCGATCAAGATTGCGGCGTTGACTTTCTTCGTCATTGTAGCGGCGCTCTGTGAGCGTCGCATTATTTCAGCGACGGTCATAGACCACCGCTACAGTAGTAGCGCCAATTCACGTTCGGGAAAAGATTGTGGTGCCATTCGCAGTCGCGCAGAAATTTTTCATCGACATCGTTCGCTGCAAACTGATCGTGCAATCGATTGAAACGAACAAGGTGATCCATGGTTCGCTTCGTGGCGTACTCCTTTGCCGTTCCTGTTTTCATCAGAAACGCCCAGTCGCTTGATTGGGCGAGCAAAAGTTCGCGCGCGAGTTGTTTGAGAACGCGATCGGCGAACGGCGTCGCAT
This sequence comes from Verrucomicrobiota bacterium, assembly GCA_003219265.1. Taxonomy (GTDB): domain Bacteria; phylum Verrucomicrobiota; class Verrucomicrobiia; order Chthoniobacterales; family UBA10450; genus AV133. Next base: position 21,781 of record QHQE01000108.1, on the reverse strand, counting down.
TGTTCACGTATCCGCGCGCGACTTCAGTCATGCGACGGGCGGCGGTGTGCAGATGCGGATAAATCCATGAGTTGCTCGGGCTCAGCCAGACTTCGAGATGCCCTTTGTCGCCCCATGTCGATGTTGCAGGTTCGAGCGTTTGCTGCGTTGGATGGTCGGCGAGAAATTCGTTCGGCGTTGTGAGCCGAAAATCTTCGTTCGCCGCTTTGCGAATGAAAAGTTCGAGAAAACGCGGGCCTTCGAACCACCAATGCCCAAACAATTCCGCGTCAAATGGTACGATAACGATCGGATCGAAGTTGAGCGCGCCAAGAGCCTGAAGTTGCCGTCGTCGTTGTTCGAGAAAATGCGTGGCATGCCCGTCCGCGGCTTTTTCCGCTGCATCGCGATCGTAGAGATCTTTTTCAACGCCCTGTCCGGTGATGCGATGATATTTTACGCCGGAGAATTTCCTGGTTCCGCGCGCAACCGGCCAGAGATGGTCCATCGGAAGATCGAAACCGATATCCCGATAGAATTCCCGGTAGGCTGGATCGCCCGGATAACCCTCCTGTGCGCTCCAAACCTGCCGGCTCGAATCGCGGTCACGCGCGAAAACGGCCGGTCCCGCTGGCGTGTAACACGGCGCATAAATCGCGCGCTGTGGCCGCGGTTTTGCGTAAATCAAACCGTGAGCGTCGAGAATGAACCAACGCAGGTTGGCTTCTTGCAAAATTGATTCCAGCCCGGGCGCGTAGGCGCATTCGGGCAGCCAAAAACCGATTGGATCGACCTCGAAAACATCGACATAGGCGTCGCGTCCGATCAAGACTTGCGCGCGCATCGCTTCGCGCGAATGCAGTGGAAGCAGAGCATGGGTGGCGGCGCAGGCGATGATTTCGAGCACGCCGGTTTTTCGCAATTGGCGAAACGCGGCCAGCAAATCGCATTTCCATTGCTCGACAAAGAGGCGCCGACTTTCCGAAAACATTTCGAAATAGAATTCGGCGAGCTTGTGAAGTTGCGGTTGATCCCGGCTGCGCTGGATTTCGCGAGCTGCGAGATCGAGCAAAAGATCGATATGTCGCACGTAACGCTCGCGCAAAAGGTCGTCTTGCAGCATCGCGCAAAGCGTCGGCGTGACGGACATGGTGAGCCTGAACGGGACGGCGTCGCTCACCAACCGCTGCATCATGGCCAGCAACGGAATATAAGTTTCGGTGATCGCCTCGAACAACCAATCTTCTTCGAGAAAATGTTCGTGCTCGGGATGCCTAACGAACGGCAGGTGCGCGTGCAGCACGAGCGCGAGAAAACCAGAAGCCATTGCGGATTGCGGAGAGATTACGATTGCGCGCTTAGTCTATCCGCAATCCGCAGTCGGCGATCCGCAATCGTCAGAGCGTCCGGCAAAAATCCTGGAAGCGATCCAACCCTTTTTTGATGACGTCGATGCTTGTGGCGTAACTGAGCCGGACGGTGCGGTCGTCGCCGAAAGCAGCGCCGGGAATGACAGCGACACTTGCTTTGCTCAGCAAGCGATCGGCGAAATTCTGCGAAGTCAGTCCGAGCTGGCTAACGTTCACGAGCACATAGAACGCGCCCTGCGGCCTGACCGCGGTCACGTTTGGAATCTTCAAGACGCGATCGAACATATAATTGCGGCGCATATCGAACTCCTCGCGCATGTCGGCGAGCGGTTGTTGGTCGCCTTTCAAGGCGGCGAGCGCGCCATATTGCGAGAACGAGGAAGGATTCGACGTGCTGTGGCTTTGAATCGAATCCACCGCTTTCGCCACCGCTTCCGGCGCAGCCAGATAACCAAGACGCCAGCCCGTCATCGCGTACGATTTGCTGAAACCGTTGACTGTGATGGTGAGATCGTACGCCTCCTTGGAAAGCGAGGCGACGCTCACGTGCACCGCATCGTCGTAAATAAGTTTCTCGTAAATTTCATCCGATAAAATGTAAATGTCTTCCTCGGCGGCGACATCGACAATCGCCTGCAATTCCTCGCGTGTGTAAACCGAGCCGGTCGGATTGCACGGAGTGTTCAGGATCAACATCTTCGTGCGCGGCGTCATCGCGTTTTCAAAATCTGCCGCGCGCATTTTCCAGGCGTTGCGCTCCATCGTCGGCACAATCACCGGTTCCGCGCCGGCCAGCTTCACCATGTCGGGATAACTGACCCAATACGGCGCCGGGATCACGACTTCGTCGCCGGGCTGACAGGTGGCGAGCACCGCGTTGTAACAGGCATGCTTCGCGCCGTTGCTCACTACGACCTGGGTGGCGCGATAATTGAGCTGGTTGTCGGCCGCTAGTTTTTCGGCAATCGCCTGACGCAGCTCCGGAATGCCCGAGCTCGGCGTATATTTCGTAAAGCCGGCTTCCAGCGCCGCGATCGCTGCCGCTTTGATGTGCTCAGGCGTATCGAAATCAGGTTCGCCCGCGCCGAAACCGCAGACATCGATTCCCTCGGCTTTCATCGCCTTGGCTTTGCTGTCGATCGAAAGCGTGAGCGAAGGAGTCAGTTGAGCGGCGCGCGCGGAAATTTCCATGTTGATGTTATGAGTTTGCAATGTTTGCAATTTAAGGAGCGCACACTATTGGCGACGGTAGAAGTTTTCAATCAAAGGTTTGAAATTGTTCTCGCTCACCTGAACGATCGCCATCTCGCGCTCGGCATTTTCCATCGAATCGGAGGCATGCGCGGCGTTGATCATGATGGTCTGTCCAAATTCCTTTCGAATTGAGCCCGGCGGGGCCTTGGCCGGATCAGTCGGGCCGAGCACGTCGCGGATTTTGCGGACTGCGTCTTCGCCTTGATAAACGATGGCGATGCATTTTTCGGTACCGGGTGCGTTCCGCTTATCGGGCGAGCATTCGCTCGGTCTCATTCCGGCCATGAATTCGACGATGCTCTCCCAGTTATCGCGGCCGCTAATTGGGCCCAGTTTCTTCTCGAGAACCGGCAGCACGGGTCCATAGAACTCCTCTGCCTGCGCCACACTCATGCGATAAACCTTGAAGCCGATGATGTAGAGGCCGGAGCGCGAAAAAACTTCAATGACTCCACCCGGCCGCAAGTTTGGAAATTTGAAATTATCCGGCTTAATCAGCACGAGCGTCTTCTCGATCTTTGCGGTTTTCGGGAAAGTGATCACCCCATCGAGAAGTCCACCATCGACATCGGAAAATTCCGCCCAGAGTTTCAAATCGCGTTCAACCGCTTTGGCCTCGAACGCCGCCAGCGCCCCTGGCTCAAAGTAGGTCACTTTGCCGGAGCCATCGGTGATGTAATCGCCGAACGTGTCGCGAATCGTTTCGCCGCTTGTTCGCTCGTGCACGATATGTCCGACGGTGCGGTGAATCTTTTCCACGGCCTCGGGACCACGAAAAACCAAAAACAACACGCGCGGCCGCTGGCCATTAATGTTGCCGGTGAAATTTTTTAGCACGTACTCGCGAATCAATTCCTGCGTTGCGCGATGACGCGCATCGGTTTCAGTCACGATCGTTTCTGCGTAGCGGTTCGCTAATTTCGCGCTCGGCGCGAACATGCGCCCCCCCACCAGATCGAGACCCGTGCGCGAGATCAGCCGCGCGATGATCCCGCCGGTGCGCGATTTGCGCATCGAATAGGGCGTGACAATGGCGTAGGAAAGTTCTTCGGCCTGCATGATTTTGTCGAGCGGCTTAAGATTAAACCGCGTCGATGCAGAAAAACCGAAGCCGCTGAACGGTGCGGGAACCTAGCCGCCGCTCTTCTCTCGCGTCAAATGCGTTTTGGGGGAGCGGTCGCCGCGGCGACCTGGTTTCGGCGTCTCGCCGAAACGAACTCTTGCGCGGTCGATCTTATTTTTTCTCGGCGCCCTCTTTCTTCATCTTCGCCATCTTTTGCCCGAGACCGGCGGAGTATCTCTCGTACTGGACGTTATCGACGGTGAAAGTTCCCTGCATGTAATTCGAGTTTTCGAATGCCCAATTTTGATCGGCGTCGTTATAAGCCAGCTTGACGGTCCGGCCTTGTTGGTATTCGTGATGAACAGGATCGGCGCCGGGAGGATTGACGATTTTCGGTGAGTTGCCGAGGCCACCTTCCAGCAAATGACCGCGGAAGTTGCCGTATTGCCCGAGAGTGATTTCGTGGTCTTTGCCTTCAATCTTTCGCGAGATCGCCACATAACGAGTCTCGGTTTTTTTTGAAGCGCTTCCCGGAAGGATCTTGGCCGCGATCGCTTCCAAAGCTTTCCGCTGTTCGGGAGTCGCCTTTTCATCGATGTAAGTGTAGGAAAAATTCCAATTACCAAATGAGCTCATCATCGTTTGGCCTTCCGGGCTCTGTCCCATGTTCGCCATCGCCAGGCCGTCGAGTTTCACTTTTCCGTAATTCCCTTTTTCAATGAAGAGTACCTGGCCGCCGCCGCAGGTCATCTTGGTCGGTTTGGAATCGAACCAACACGGGCAAGCCGCGTCGCAAGAACAGGCTTCCTCGAGTTGCCCCGTAATTTTCCATGGCGTCTTATCCTTGGGTGGATCGGCAGCCCGAACCAATCCAACAAAACAGAAAAGCGCGGCGAGCGCGCCGGACGACGAGAGAGTGAGCAATTTCATTTTCATAGCTTGAGAATTTACCGTTGGGGACCTATCCCAGACAAGCCGTTTTTGCCGGGCATTCCTCGCTCACAAATTCGGTCGCGAAAACGCCTTCGTGGCTGGTTCGACAAATAGCGACCAAAGCGTAAGATCGACATCTGCAAAAAAGTCGGCGACAACTGAAACCGTCCTCGTCGAAGTTAATTTAGAGATATAATATGCTCATCGTAATGACTGCCCGCGCTACGCAACGCGAAATCGACGGCGTTGTGCGCGTGATCGAGTCTCTCGGATTTCGCGCGCATCCGATGCCGGGCGTCACGCGCACGGCGATCGGCGTGACCGGCAATCCAGGCACGGTGGACATTGGTCATTTCGAGAATCTGCCGGGCGTGGCCGAGGCGGTCCACGTGACCAAGCCGTACAAATTGACCGCGCTCGATCTGCGGCCGGAACGAACAATTGTCGATGTTGGCGGCGCCAGAATTGGCGACGGATCACTTGCGATCATCGCCGGACCGTGTGCGATCGAAAGTCGCGAGCAGGCTTTTTCCGTTGCCGAAATCGTGCAGCGCAGCGGCGCGAAGTTTTTCCGTGGCGGCGCGTTCAAGCCCCGCACTTCACCTTATACGTTTGCTGGACTCGGTGAAGAAGGACTGAAAATTCTCGCTGACGTTCGCCAGAAATTCGGACTCAAGGTTGTAACCGAGGCGCTGGATGAATCGACTGTCGATCTGGTCGAAAGATACGCCGACATGATTCAAATCGGTTCGCGCAACATGCAGAATTTTACTTTGCTGCGCCGTGCCGGACGCTCGCGATTACCGGTTCTATTGAAGCGCGGGATGGCTGCGACCCTGGAGGAATGGTTGCTCGCGGCCGAGTACGTGATGGCGGAAGGCAATTACCAGATCGTGCTTTGCGAACGTGGCGTGCGCACCTTCGCGCAGCACGCGCGCAACACGCTCGACCTGGCGGCAATTCCGGCGGTGCGGCGAATCTCACATCTGCCGGTGATTGTCGATGCCGCGCACGGAACGGGCCGAAGTTACATGGTGACGCCGCTGGCGCGCGCCGGTGCGGCTGTTGGGGCCGATGGTCTGATGGTCGAAGTGCATGCGCAACCTGAGCAAGCGCTTTCGGACGGCGCGCAGACGCTCACGTTCGACGAATACGAGCAAATGGTGAACGAAGTGCGCGCGATTCACAAAGTGATCGCACAGGCCGGCGTTAAATTCGCGAAAAACAGCGGGTGACGAGGCTCGAACTCGCGACGTCCTCCTTGGCAAGGAGGTGCTCTACCACTGAGCTACACCCGCGTTTTTGAGCGGGAAGCAATAATGTCCACGGGCCTCCGCAGCGCAACATTTTAATTGTTCCGGTGGCCCAAGGATTCTCGAAATTTTTGAATCCAAATCGGGCGGTGACTGCATCTCACCCCCAAAGGATCACTATGAAAACATCTTTTATTGTCTCTGTATGCTCAATTGCGCTAGCGGTAAGCGTGTTTGGCCAAAGTCCAACCGTTTCACCTGTCGCCAGTCCTGCGCCGGCGGCGGCAGCGGCAGCAAACATTTCGCCGTCATCTCGGCGTCACCATTGGCGATCACGGGGACGAAAATCTGGATTCGGGTGACATTCCGCCGCAAGTGATTCCAATTGTCGCGATCTCCGTGTTGGCTGTATTTGGTGCGCCGGTCTTGATCGTTGCCGTGATCATGTATTTCGGTTTCTCGAAAAACCGAATGATGCATCGAACGATCCGAATGATGGTGGAAAAAGGCCAGCCCGTGCCGGCAGCTTTGCTCGCGCCGCCCGTGCCGGCGCAACGCCAGCGCTCCGACATGCGCCGGGGAGTTGTCCTTGTCATGGTCGGTTTGGGACTCATGCTCTTTCTCGGAGCGGTCAATGATTGGGAAGGCGGAGCCTGGAGCCTCGGCATCATTCCGTTCCTAATCGGCGCGGGTTATCTGCTGGTGTGGAAACTGGAGGGAAAGAAGGACATTCCACCACCGCCGCCGGCGCAGTAGCATCGAGACGTGGAGCTAACCGATGGGGACCTCATCGCTCGAGTTCTTGTCGAGGATGACCAGCACGCTTTTGGCGAACTGGTCCGCCGGCATCAATCGGCTGTGCGAGGTCTCCTCCGCCAACTTACCCGCACTGACCTCGCCCTCGCCGACGATCTGGCACAGGACACTTTTGTGCGCGCCTACAAACACATCCGCAGTTTTCGCGGCGAAGCGCGGTTTTCGACCTGGCTTTATCGGATCGCCTACAATTGCTTCCGGGAAGACGCGCGCCGCCGAAAAGAGCTGGTCGGCATCGATGAAGAACAATTACAAGCCGAGGCGGATCCGCAGACTGTCGATCCTGGTCTAAGACATGACCTTATGCATGCTCTAAGCTTGTTGCCGCTGCGTGAGCGGTCGGCAGTTTTGCTTTGCTGCCAAAACGGTTTATCACACGATGAAGCGGCGCGTGTCTTGAATATTCCGCTTGGGACGGTGAAAACAAATGTGTTGCGCGGCCGGGAGAAACTGAAAAGAATGTTGGCGGCGTGGGGACCTGATTAAGATGGACGAGAAGAACCGGGAAGATTGGTTGGATCGACAACTGCGCGAGGCCGCGCCGTACATCGACGACGACGGGTTCACGGCGCGTGTCCTGCAGAAATTGCCGGTGGCGCGACCGCAGCGACAATCTCTGCGCGCTGTGATTCTTATCGGGACCACCTTACTGGCGTGCGCACTGGCTTATGTCCTTTCTGATGGAGGACGTTTTCTTGCTGTAGAAATAGTACGGCTGACGGCGTTGCCGACGTTATGGCTTTTGGTGCTCGCAGTCGGCAGCGGAATCTTAGTCATGGCCGGTGGACTTGTCGCAGCGATATCTAAGACTAGAGAAGTGCAATCTTAGGTATCTAAGCGTTGCATTTTCGATCTTGCGCGCGAAGGTGAGCAATGTTTACGAATATTCCGAGCGCGACTCTTAGACAGCTCGTTAAACTTTCGGAGCGCAAAGAAGCGCTCATGGGCCAAATCCAAGAAATCGATCGTGAGATGGTTCGCTTGCAAACCAAATTCGGCGTCCCGTCCGCGAACACGAGCCGGGGCGCGCCGGTAACGGTCTCCCGCGTGGCGCGCAGCTCGAGTGGCAAGACGCGCACAAGACGCGGAGCACTTAAAGATAAAATCGTCCGAGCATTGCGCGCGGCGGGAAGAAAAGGGGCAACGATTCGTGAACTTTCAAAGAAACTTGGGGTGCCGAGCGCGAATCTTTACGTTTGGTTTAACGCCACCGGCAAAAACGTTCGCGGGATCAAAAAAATCGGCGTGGCCAAGTACCGACTTACGAGTTAATCAAGCAGCGCAAAGTTCGCGCGCCTGCCGGACATCGACATCGATCTGTTGGGCGAGCGCTTCCACACTGTCGAACTTTCGTTCCGGTCTAAGATAGCGGACAAATCGGACTTCGAGATCTTCGCCATAAATATCGCGCTCGAAATCGAGAAGATGAATTTCAAGGAGGCGTTGCGATTTGCTGGCAGTGACTGTTGGTCGATAACCGAGATTCACCACGCCGTGATATAAAACTCCCTCGAACCACGCTTCGGCGAGGTAAACTCCGTTCGGCGGAAATTGCTCGCTGTGTGCGCTCAAATTAGCCGTCGGAAATCCAATTTTCTTTCCGAGCTGGTCGCCCCGCGTGACTGCGCCGAGAATGGTGTATTCGCGGCCGAGCATTTCCGCCGCCTTGGCCAGGCTGCCTGCTTCGACGGCCTGGCGAATCGCAGTGCTGCTCACGACCGCGCCATGGACCATCACGGGCGGAATTCCGACGACGTTGAAATCAAAATGCGCGCCGAGCTTTTTTAAAAGATCGAGATTTCCGCGTCGATCTTTGCCAAACGACCATTCATGGCCGACACAAATTTCCCGCAGCGGTTTCGAGTGCGTGACGAGTCGCTGCACGAAATCCTCCGGAGAGGTAGCTGCGAATTCGCGGTTGAACTCGATGATCAATAAATGCGAGACGCCGAGAGCACGAATCAGCGCGATCTTGTGCTGGGTGGCGGTGAGCAGATGAGGCGCGTTGCGTGGCCGGAGCACCTTTGCTGGATGCGGATCGAACGTTACGACAACCGACGTTCCTTCGGCCGAGTGCGCATGTCGGGCGGAGGTGGAGATGACGGCTTGATGCCCGCGGTGCACACCATCGAAAACGCCGATGGCGAGAAACAATGGGCCGCGCAACTGGTTTAACTCGGAGATCGACCGCAGAATTTCCATTGTCGATCCAAACTTAAGCGCCGCGCATGCGTGAAACTTCCGGGAGTGTCAGAATCCGGCTAAGAATTTCTTCGCGCGGACCACTTCTAATCTTATCCACAGTGATGGCTTGATCGACATCGAAGCGCCCAGACTTCACGCGCCGCAGCGATTTGAGATGCCCACCGCAACCAAGTTCCTCGCCGATGTCGTGGACATAGGTGCGAACATAAAAGCCTTTGCTGCAAACAACGCTGAAATCGATTTCGGGGAGGATGATCCGATCAACCGTGTAGCGATAAACGTGGACGAGCCGCGGCTCGCGCTCGACCACTTTTCCTTGCCGCGCCAGTTTATAAAGTGGAACGCCACCGTGTTTGATGGCTGAGACCATGGGCGGCATTTGATAAAAATCGCCACGAAATTTTTCAAAGGCAGCGCGGATTTGGTTTTCCTCCAGCACGGGAACTGGCCGCTGATCGATCACTTCTCCTTGTCGATCTTGCGTGCTGGTTGTGACGCCGAGCATGAGCGTGCCGGCGTACTCTTTATCTTCGCTCATCAACAAATCCTGAATCTTCGTTCCGCGCCCGAGTGTAAGTAGCAGCAAACCGGTGGCGATGGGATCGAGCGTGCCGCAATGCCCGACTTTTCTAATCTCGAGCTTGCGCCGAATAAGCGCGACCACGTCGTGCGACGTCATGCCCTCGGCTTTGTCCACGAGCAAGACGCCGTCAGGAGTCGCAGCCAACGACATTACAAATTGCCTCCAGAATTCTTTGTTCGACTTCAGCGAGAGAACCGCGCACGCGTGCACCTGCCGCCAGAGTATGTCCACCGCCGCCGAATTTCTGACAGATCGCGCACACGTTTGTCTTTTCACTCTTCGAACGCATGCTCACACGCACTTTGCCGTCGGTCAGTTCTTCAAAAAAAACGGCGACGATAACTCCGCGGATGGCGCGGAGATGATCGATCAGGCCTTCATTGTCTTCGGGAAGAACGCCGAGCTCGGCCGCGGTTTTTAAACTCAGGCTAAAACTTGCGACGCGACCTCCACCTTCAAAGCGCATGGTGCGCAGCAGCTCGCGCAACAATTCAACCCGCCGCCGCGGATAGTTCTCATAGACCTGCTGGTTGATTCGCCCAACATCGACACCGGCGCGCACGAGCTCGGCCGCGATCTCAAAGGTTCGCGCGGTGGTGTTTGGATATTGAAACGATCCAGTGTCGGTCGAGATCGCGACGTAAAGATTTTCCGCGATCGCGCGATCGAACGGCAAGCGCTCGCTTTTGATCAGTTCGAAAAGAATTTGTCCGGTCGCAGGCGCGGTTGGATCGACATAAACCAGGTCGCCATAGCCTGGATTGCTCGGGTGGTGATCAATGTTGATCCAAATTTTCGCCGTACGAATGGCCTGGAACGCGGTTCCCAGGCGATTTTGAATTGCCGTGTCGAGCGCGATGGCAACATCGACCTCTTCCGGGCCGGAGGGCGGCTTGGTTAGTGATTGCGCGCGCGCAAGAAAGGAATATTTCTCGAGCATTCCGTCTTCATTCCAGACGCGAACGTCTTTGCCGAGTTGCTTGAGCGAAAGAGCAAGGGCGAGCTGGCTGCCGAGCGCGTCGCCGTCGGGACGAACGTGACTCAAGATGGCGAAACGCTGATGCTCGCGGAATGCCCGGCCGATTTCCTCGAACGTGGATCTGGCCGCGCTCACTCGTGCTCGCTGTGGGGCGTTTCGATCTCTTGCAAAATCTCGATCACGCGAGCCCCGCGTTGGATGGAATCGTCAAGATGAAAAACAAGATGCGGTGTGTATTTCAAAACGACGCGGCGCGACAGCTCAGCTTGCAATGCCGGACGATGTGCCTCCAGTTTATTAATGATGCTCGCGCCGTCGGCCGATCCGAGAACGCTGACAAAGACGTGCGCATTTTTTAAGTCGGATGTGACGTCGACATGGTTGATGCTGACCAGTGCGCTCTCGAAATGTACTTCGCGTGCGATGCTGCTGCTGAGCTCGCGTTTCAAGAGTGCGTTGACGCGTAATTGTCGATGTTTCACGGGCGAATCAATGGAGCAATGGAGTAACGAAGTCGCCATCAGTCATTGCTCCATTGCTCCACTACTCCAACACTCCTTCGTTTTAGAGTTTCTGCGCGACCTGCTCGAGTTGATAGCACTCGATGATGTCGCCTACCTGATATTCGCTGAAGTCGCCAAGCTTGATGCCGCATTCCAGACCGGAACGCACTTCTTTCACGTCGTCCTGGAATCGGCGCAGCGTCGAAATCCCGCCGTCGTAAACCGGCTGGCGTTTCCGCAGCACGCGAGCGCGGGCGACGCGGGCGACGCGACCATCGGTAACCAGACAACCGGCGACGATGCCTCTGCTCAATTGGAAAACCTGTTTCACTTCGGCGTGACCGATGACCGTTTCTCGATGTTCGGGTTCGAGCAGGCCGGCCATCGCTTCTTTGATCTGGTCGATCAATTCGTAAATGATGCTGTAGAGCTTGACCTGGACGCCTTCGCGTCTTGCCGCAGAAACCGCCATGCTCTCGACCTTGATGTTGAAACCGATCACGACGGCATTTGATGCGCTCGCCAGCAAAATGTCCGATTCCGAGATCGGCCCTACTGCTGAGTGAATGATTTCGAGATCGATTTTCTTGCTCTCGATTTGTTTCAACGCGCCCACGAGCGCTTCGACCGAGCCCTGCGCGTCGCATTTCAAAACGATACGCAGATTTTTTTTGCCCTCGGCCGCTTCGAGCAAACTCTCGAGCGTGGCGCGTTGCGGCACGGTCAATTTGTCCGCGCGTTTCGTCTGCAAACGTTCCTCGCTCAAAGTTTTCACCGAGCGTTCCGATTCCATGACCAAAAATTCATCGCCGGCATTCGGCAGACCGGTGAAGCCAAGCACTTTTACCGGCGTCGATGGCCCAGCTTGCTTGATCGGCTGGCCGCGATCGTCAAGAAGCGATTTCACTTTACCGCTGTAATCGCCGCAAATAAATGCGTCACCGATTTTCAAGGTCCCCATTTGCACAATGACCGTGGCGGTGGGACCGCGGCCGGCTTCCACTTGCGCTTCAATCACGGTGCCGCGCGGCGTGGCGGTGGGTGATGCTTTGAGTTCCATCACCTCCGCCTGCAACGCCATCATTTCCAGCAAGTGATCGATGCCAATGCCTTTGGTGGCGGAGACCGGGCAGACGATCGTTTCGCCGCCCCAATCTTCCGGCGCGAGATCTTGTTCCTGCAATTGCTTCTTCACCCGGTCGATATTGACCGAAGGCAAATCAATCTTATTGATCGCAACCATGATCTTTACGTGCGGCGCCGCTTTGGCGTGACTGATTGCTTCGAGTGTTTGCGGCATCAGGCCATCGTCGGCGGCGACAACGAGGACGACGATGTCGGTGACATTGGCGCCGCGGGCGCGCATCGCGGTAAAGGCCGCGTGGCCGGGAGTGTCGATGAAAGTGATTTTCGTTCCTTTGTAATCGACGCTGTACGCGCCGATGTGCTGAGTGATTCCGCCTGCTTCGCCGGCCGCGACCCGAGTTTTTCGGATCGCGTCGAGCAGCGACGTTTTGCCGTGATCGACGTGACCCATGAACGTAATGATTGGACCGCGCGGCTTGAGCTCCCCTTCCTTCTCGATGACCGGCTTTGGCGGCGCGACAACGACCTGCTCGATCTTATGGACGCCGGCGCCTTTTTCCCGGCGCTCTTTTTCGAGGACGAACCCGTGGTTCTCGCAAATCTTTGATGCGATGTCGGGCTCGATGGTTTGATTGATGTTCGCGAAAATGTTGAACGTCATCAGTTCGGCGATGAGCTGATGCGGTTTTAGGCCGAGCTGAGTGGAGAGCTCTTTGACGATGATCGGCGGCTTGATGTGAATGATCTTCTGCGGCTCGAGTTCCGGCTCGGGCGGAGCCGCGGCCGGCGCAACCGTACCATCGACAATCGCACTCGGCGCCGCCCCTTGTGCGTCCGCTTTGGCACCAAGTGCAGGCGTCCGCTCGGCTTTCGGTGGAATAGACGGCGACTCCAGGGACGCGCGAATCCGCGAAATCGGCGGGAGTACGGCGCCCTTTACTGCGCTGTCTTCATGTTTCTTGCGCGGTTTCTTTTCGTCGATAAGCGAAACGCTCTCGATAACCGGCCGTGGCGCGGGCGTCGAGGGGGCGGTTGCCTCGGGACTGGCGGGACTTTTCGCTGGCACGGCGTGGGCGCGCGCTGGTTTTGCGGGCAACGCTACTTTGTCGCTCTTTGCCGCCTTGGCTTTCGATGCAGCAGACTTGTGAGAAACGGCAGGCTTGACTGTTTTGCCGGCGGTGGGTTTGCGAACCGCCTTCTTGATCGTCGTCTTTGTTGGCATCTCTGTTCCTCTAAAATTTCGCTCATGGCTCGAGCGTTTTAAGCGGAGCCATTTTTCTGTGCGCCATCTTGTCGATGGATCGCCTCGTGGATTTCGCGCGCCTTTACTTCGTCGATTGCGAGGATGTCCACAAAATCCTGTACGTCCGCAGCGCGCAAGCCTTCCAAATTGGTGAAGCCCGATTTCACGAGCGTCAGCGCCTCTTCTTTGGTGATCGGCAGCGTGGCAGCGAGCGTCTGCGCGGCTTGGGCAACTTTTTGTTCAACCGCGGTTGTGGCCGAAGTGTCCTTGTCGATATTGATTTCCCAACCGGTGAGACGCGAGGTCAAGCGCGCGTTCTGTCCTTTTTTTCCGATGGCGAGCGAAAGTTGATCTTCGTCCACCGAGATCTGCGCACTTTTCTTCTCCGTGTCGAAGACGAGGTTTTTAACCTTGGCCGGCTTGAGCGCTTCGAGCACAAATTGTTTCGGATCGGAGCTCCAGCGAATGATATCGACCTTCTCATTGTTCAGCTCGCGCACGATATTTTTGACGCGCGAACCGCGCATGCCAACGCACGCGCCAACCGGATCGACTTTTTCATTCGCGCTCCAAACTGCGATCTTTGTCCGGTAACCAGCTTCGCGCGCGATCCCGCGAATCTCGACTGTGCCATCGGCGATCTCGCTCACTTCCAACTCAAAAAGCCGGCGCACAAAATTGGGATGGCTGCGCGAGACGATGATTTCGGGGCCGCGAATTCCGTTCTCGACCGCGACGACATACGCGCGGAGCCGGTCACCCACGTTGTAGTCTTCTACGACGACACGTTCGCGTTGCGGCATGATGGCTTCGAATTTTCCAAGATCGAGAATCACATCGGAGCGATCGAAGCGCCGCACGGTGCCGCTCACGATTTCCCCGGCGCGATCCTTAAACTCCTCGTAAATCATTTCCTTTTCGACTTGGCGAATGCGCTGCATCATCGCTTGTTTAGCGGTCTGCGCGGCGATACGGCCAAAGTTGCGCGGCGTGACTTCCATCTCGACGGTGTCGCCGATCTTCGCGTCGGGCTTGATCTTGAGTGCTTTGGTGAGCGCGATTTCGTCTTGCGCATTTTGCACGTTTTCGACAACGACCAAGTTCGCGAGTGCACGGATGTCGCCGGATTTTGGATCGATGTCGATGCGCAAATCGCGAGCCGCGCCCACGCTCTTTTTCGAAGCCGAGAGCAGTGCGTTGGATACCGCCTCGAGGAGGATGTCGCGTTTGATCCCGCGCTCCCGCTCCAGGTAATCCAGCATGGCGATAAATTCTGCGTTCATAAAAACATCTAGCCCGCAGACCAAAAGGAGTGGGACACCAGTTCCCACTCCGATCAGCGCGGACTAGACCTGAGTTTAACTTTGTAAGGCGCAGTCGTCAAGTTGTGTAGGTTACCTTGATTTGAACGTTGAACGCTCAACGTCCAACATCCCAACGTCCAATGCTTTCGCGAGTGAACAGTTTGTTGATCGTGCTCCTAATTTGGGCGGCGATTTATCTGCCGGCGCTTGGTTCTCTCGAGATCAAAGGAGAAGAGGGAAGGCGGATTCTGCCGGCGATCCGCATGCTCGAGACCGGCGATTACATTGTTCCGCGAGTGGGCAGCGCGGCCTACTTTAGTAAACCGCCACTCGTCAACTGGCTGGTAGCCGCATCGTTCAAGCTCTTCGGACGTCGCAACGAGTGGACGGCGCGCGCGCCTTCCGTGCTTTGCGTGTTGGCCGTGGCGATCGCGTTTGTCACGGTCGCGCGCGGCAGTTTGGGAGCGCGTGGATCGACAATCGCTGCGCTGATTTGGTTGACAAATTTTGGCATGATCGAAAAAGGCCGCCTGATTGAGATCGAAGCGCTTTACGTTTCCCTTTGTGCGCTGGCAATGATTTGCTGGCTGAGCTGGTGGGAACAGAAACGCTCTCCGTGGCTGACGTGGATCGTTCCGTGGATCTTTCTCGGGCTGGGCTGGCTGGCAAAGGGGCCGACGCATCTTGTTTTCTTTTATGCCTTAGTTCTGGCGCTGCTTTGGCAAACCAAGCAGTGGAGATCACTTTTTCATCCCGCGCATTTCATCGGTATTTTCGTGATGCTCGCCATATTTGCGGCGTGGGCGATCCCCTTCATTGAAATGACAGTGGGTGGGCGAGTGATGAATAGGTGGTCGGGGCAGTCCCTCGGCCGCATCACGGGAGGGTTTTTCCACTTCTCGGTCTGGATTCTAACCATCCCGCACGCGTTAGTTTATTTCCTGCCCTGGCTATTCTTCTTGCCATTAGTGCGCTTCAACAAATTTCGAGATGATAGACAGCGCGAACTCGCGCGCGCTCTCGCGTGGAGTGCCGCGCCGCCGCTTATTGTTATTAATCTGATTCCGGGTGTCGCCCCGCGCTATTCGCTGCCTGTGTTGACGCCGTTTTGCTGGCTCTCGGCGCTGAGTTTTGCAGCGAACGCTTTCGCGCCACCGAGTTGGATGAGCAGGCGAGATAAGCCGCTTTGGTCGCAGGTGGCGGGGCCACTGGTCGGTTTGGCCGTTGCGGTTGGGGTGATCGGTTATCCGTTGCTGGCGATTGCTTTGGAGCATCGGCAAAAGGTGAAAAACGTGGCTGCGAAGATGAATGCTGCTGTTCCGCAAAAGGAGATTCTTTACGCGGTGGATCCGCATTATCAGCCCTTCTTCTTTTATATGCACGCTCCCGTCAGATATGTGAGCCGTCTCGCAGAGCTTCCGAGTGAAACGCGATATTTCGTGGTGCGGCCGGACAAGGAACAGGACGCCCTCGCGAGCGAACAATGGCTGCCTCGCCGCGCTCGATCGATTCTGCCGGTGACGGATTACCGCCACGAAACGGTGATTCTTTTCGTGGTAGGCCCTCCTTGAAAACTGGCCCGGCCGGATTGACAAGTGCGAAATAGTTAGCACGCTAACTATTTCATGATGCCGAAGATCGATCCGGAAACAATTGGCCCGCTGCTGCACGGAACCGCCCGCGCCTGGCGATTAAAGCTGGACGAGCGGCTCAAACCAATGGGCTTGAGCCAGGCCAAGTGGCGGACGCTCTTACATTTGTCGGTCGCGCCCGGTCCGCTCACGCAGGCGGAGATCGCGGCGCGGCTCGGCATCGAAGAACCGACGCTGGTGACGTTGTTACATCGTTTGGAAAACGGCGGTTGGGTGACGCGCAGGAATTCGCCGTACGATCGCCGGTGCAAAATGGTGCATCTGGGCCGGCGAGCGCAGCGCGTGATCGCGCAAATTAATGCCGTGGCGAGCGAGCTTCGACATGAATTGCTCGCCGACATTCCAGCGCCCCAAGTGCGGACCTGCATCAATGTGCTGGCGCGGATTCGGGACAGAGCGGAAAAGAGCGATAGAGCTTATCGCCGTAGAATGGGAGCGTCGCGGTTTCCGCTGCCGCAGAACGGCCACGACAAGAACGGAAATGCGATTACAAAGGCAGGGTTGGTGCGCCGCGCTGCGAAATCAAACAAATGAAGACGGCACGCATCAAACGTCACGGTATTCCGTGGTGGGGGTATTTACTCTTTATTGTGTTAGCCGCTTTCGTTTTGTTTCGAGCGTTTCGCGAGAGAGCCAATTCGGCTAAGGCGGCGCAACCGCCGTCGCGACCCGTGCTGGTGGCGAAAGTCATCACCAAAGATGTGCCCTTGTATCTCGATGAAATCGGCACCTGCAGCGCCTACGAAACCGTTCAGGTGCAAGCGCAGGTGAGCGGGCAGATCATGGCGCGTCACTTTCAGGACGGCGCTGACGTGAAGCAGAGCGACTTGCTTTTCACGATTGATCCGCGGCCCTACCAGGCCGCGCTCGATCAAGCACAGGGGCAGCTCGCGCAAGCACAATCGCAACTTATTCTCGATCAAATTACGCTGAAACGACAGCAGGAATTGCGCGCAAGAAATGTGATTTCGCCGCAGGATCTCGATACCGCTCAGGCAACGGTGAAAAGCGACGAGGCCAAGGTGAAAACCGCCGAAGGCGTAGTCGCAGCCGCGCAGGTGAATCTCGATTATTGCAACATTCGCTCGCCTATCAACGGCCGGGCTGGCTTGCGGCTTGTGGATGTTGGGAACGTCGTGACTGGCGGAAACGGCGGTGGCGGTGGTGCAGTGCTGCTGACGATTCAGGGGCTGGATCCCATTTACACCGACTTTACTGTTGCCGAAACCGACTTGGCGCTAGTGCGGCGTTATCTCGGCGGGCCAAACGTGAAAGTGGAAACGCGCTCTGCGGACGGCAGCATGCCGCCACGTCTCGGCGATCTCTATTTCATTGACACTGCGGTTCAGCCAGGCGCGGGCACGGTGAAAGCGCGCGCCGTTACGCCCAATCCCGACCATGCTCTTTGGCCACTGGAATTTGTCCGGGTGCGTTTCATTCTCGATTTGTTCAAAGACGCGACGCTGGTGCCGTCGCAGGCCGTGCAGATTAGTCAGAATGGTCCGTTTGTGTTCGTGGTGAAACCGGACAACACGGTTGATTTGCGACGAGTCAAGCCCGGTCAACGGCAGGATGGCGAAATGACCGTGCTCCAAAGTGGCGTTCAACCCGGTGAAACCGTCGTCGTTACGGGACAGCTTGCGCTCGCACCCGGGACGAAAGTTGATCCGAAACCATATAACGCACCCAATGAACCCGAGGGCGGTCAAGTCGCTACCAAAGCTCCGATGTAGAGTTGTCTTTCGAATATGGCCCAAGCAGATCAACACGATGGTGCAGGAGATCATGAACACGATTCGCCCTCCCACGCTGCGAAGGATCGACAACAGCCTGCAAAATCACCTACGGCGGATGTGCGATCAAAAGCAGCACCCGGTGCCAAGTTAATCCAGGTCAGTGGCTCTGGGCTTTCGGGGCCGTTCATTCGCCGGCCGGTGATGACCGTGCTGTTGACGTTGTCGGTCATCGTCGCTGGGATAGCCACTTACAACAAACTGGCGGTCAACGATCTGCCCGCAGTTGATTATCCGGTTATCCAGGTCACCTGCTCATATCCGGGCGCGAACCCGACGACAATGGCGAACAACATCGCCACGCCGCTGGAGAAACAGTTCCTGCAAATACCAGGCCTCGATATCATCACGAGCGCGAGCACGCAGGGAAATACCTCGTTCACCCTTCAATTCAATCTCAGCAAAAGTATCGTTGACGCGGCCACAGACGTGCAGGCCGCGATCCAGCGCGCAACCGGGAAATTGCCGGTCGATTTGCCTAGCCCGCCGACATTCACAAAAACAAATCCGAACGATCAGGCGATTTATTTGCTCGGTTTGCTCTCCGACACGCTGACTGATGGCGATCTCTACAAATATGCGTCCACGGCCGTGGCGCAGCGCATTGCCATCCTGCCTGGTGTATCGCAGGTAAACATCTACGGCGTTCAAAGCGCGATTCGCATCAAAGCCGATCCCGCTGCGCTCGCTTCGCGCGGTCTGACCATGGACGACCTCTCGCGCGCGATCCAAGCCGGAACGGTTTATTCCGGTGCCGGACAATTGGACGGTGCGCACCGCACGTTCGTCCTCCAACCCAACGGCCAGATTGACCAGGCGGGAGGATATCGCAATCTCATTGTTGCACGGAACAAAGATGGTTCGCCGGTTTATTTGCGCGACGTGGCCGAGGTTCGCCAAAGCGTACAGGACGAGCGTCTCTCTCGCACCTTTTGGATGCGCGGTTTTAACCCGCCAGGCTCGGTCGTCGTGTTAGCAGTCTCCCGACAGGCAGGAGCAAATGCGGTTGAGGTTGCGAATTCGGTCAAGGCGCTCTTCCCTGAGTTGCACGCGAGCCTGCCCGGATCGATCACACTCGTTCCGGTATTCGACCGATCACAGAGCATCGTTAATTCGGTTGCGGATGTGAAATTCACGCTTGTGATCGCATTCATGCTCGTTGTGATGGTGATCTATGTTTTCCTCGGACGCGCCACAGACACGCTGATTCCCGTGGTTGCGCTGCCGCTCTCACTCCTCGTCACCTTCACGGTGATGTACATGCTTAACTTTTCCGTCAACAATCTGACGTTGATGGCGCTCACTCTCGCCATCGGCTTCCTTGTTGATGATGCGATTGTCTTTTTGGAAAATGTCGTGCGACGCGCCGAGCACGGCGAATCGATTGTAAAGGCGGCTTATAACACCGCGGGCGAAATTTCCTTCACCATTTTGTCGATGACGTTGTCGCTCGCTGCCGTTTTCATTCCGCTCGTGTTTCTACCCGGTTTGCTTGGACGGATTTTCCGCGAATTTTCCGCCACGATTATAATCGCCATTCTCGCTTCGGGAGTTGTTTCGTTAACGCTCACTCCGCTGATGTGTGCGCGCATTCTTGGCGAACGCAAAGCCGGACACAAACGCGCACGCATGGAGAAATGGACGGGCGATTTCATCAAGCGCGTGATCGCGGCCTACGGCAGGGCGCTCGACAAATTTCTCGATCGTGCCTGGCTGACCGTTCCGATCCTCCTCGGGTGCATTCTCGGGCTCTGGTTTTTCTTCACGCATTTGCCGTTTACATTACTCCCGCCAGGCGACAGCGGTTTTGTGAGAGGCGTCTTCATCGCGCAGGAAGGCTCTTCACCCGCGCAGATGCATGCATATCAGCAACAGGTCAATCAGAAGCTGAAGGATGATCCAAACATTGCGCAGTTTTTCACGCTCGCCGGTTTCGCGGCTCGCACATCATCGTCGCAGGGACTGATTTTTGGCTTTCTCAAACCAAGAAGTCAACGCCTGCCAATCGAGCAATGCATTCCGCAATTACAGAAATCGATTAGTTCCATTCCGGGCATTACCGCCATCTTGCAACCCAATCCAGTGCTGCAAATCAATGTCGGTGTAACTAATCAGACCCAGGGCCAATATGCCTACACGCTGAGCGGCATTGTACCCGATGAAGTTTACACCGCCGCCGACCAGTTGCTGAACAAGCTGCGCCAGTTCAAGGGTTTTGCGACAGTGCGCTCCGATTACTATAACAATACTCCGAATCTCACCGTCGATATCGACCGTGAGCGCGCTGCCACTTATGGCGTTTCCACATCCGCGGTGGAGAGTTTGTTGCGCACGGCTTACTCGCAGAACTACGTCTATTTGATCAAACAGCCCGAAGATCAATATCAGGTTATTCTGGAAGTGCAGGATAACGAGCGCGCGCAGCCGGCCGATCTCGACAATCTTTATGTGCACAGCAACAGCGGTGGTACAACCGGCGCGAGTGGAGCAGGCGGCGGGGGAATTACCACGACTACTGGCACGGCGGCCAATCTCGTGCCGCTCCGCGCCGTAACATCGACAAAGCAAATCGTTGGTCCACAGGCGGTCAATCACCTCAACCAATTCACCAGCGTGACCATCAACTTCAACCTGCTGCCGAACGTCGCGATTGGTGACGCGACCAAATATATCGAGGACAGTTTTACCCAAGTGCGGAGACAATTTCCGACTGTGCAAGCCACATTCCAGGGTGAAGCGCTTGTCTTTCGCCAGTTATTCCAATCGCTACCGCTGCTGCTCCTCGCCGCGATCTTCGTTATGTATGTGATCCTCGGAATTCTCTACGAGAGCTACGTTCATCCGATTACGGTGTTGTTTCCAGCGATCGTGCCGGCGGTCGTTGGTGGGTTATGTACCCTCTGGATTTTTGGATCGACACTGTCGCTCTACAGCGTCATCGGCTTGTTTCTTCTGCTCGGCATCGTCAAGAAGAACGGAATCCTGGTGGTCGATTTCGCGCTGAAACGGATCGATGAAGGACTGAGCCTGCGGGAGGCAATTCACGAAGCCAGCCTGGAGCGCTTTCGCCCGATCATGATGACCACCTTCGCCGCCCTGATGGGCGCTCTGCCGCTGGCGATCGGTTTCGGGTCAGACGCCTCATCGCGACGCCCGCTCGGTCTTGTTATTGTCGGGGGGTTGATTTTCTCCCAGATGATCACGCTCTTCGTCACGCCGGTCATTTATCTCTGGCTCGAGTGGTTCCAGGAACACGTCCTCGACAAAGTGCCCTTCCTGCGCAGCGCGCACACCCATCATGAAGGCGAAACCGAGCCGCACCCCAGCGGGACTGGCGACGGCGAACTCGAACCGGCCGGCGTGCACTGAGCGAAGCGTCGGTCGCAAGGAATCGTGAATAGCAATCCGTAAAACTGAATGCATCTCGACGGTTCGAAAATCGAATATCGAGATCCGAAACAAATCCGAATCAAGAGAATCCAAAACGCCAGAGATCGCGTGAGATTTCGATTCGCCTGAGGCGGATCGAGTTTTCGAGCTTCGAATTTGTTTCGAATTTCGGATTTTTGAACTGGCATCGTAATTAGATCGACATATGCGCGCGATGATTCTCGAAAGGCCACGGCAGCCGCTTCGCTCGCGTGACGCGCCAAAACCGAAGCTAGGCGCGGGACAATTGCTCGTGCGTGTTGCCACGTGTGCCGTTTGCCGCACCGACCTTCACGTTGTCGATGGTGAGCTGCCGGATCCCAAACTGCCGCTCAT
>QHQE01000074.1 GCA_003219265.1 Verrucomicrobiota bacterium | reverse complement strand
CCGGCAACTACAGGCTGGCAGCCTGTGCTCCCCAGAATCAGAAACAGAAAAAACGCGCGATCGCGATTTGTTGTCATTCCGAGCGAAGTCGAGGAATCTCTTGCTCATGAAGTTCAGAATCGCGCTCGCTCTTGCATTGTCGATCTCCGCGCTCTCGGTGCACGCCGAAAAAATTGCGCTGGTTAACGGAACGCTGATTAATCCGGGCCAAGGCCAGGCAGTTCCAAACGCGCTCGTGATTGTCGATGGCGAGCGCATCGCAGCAGTTGGCGATGCGCGCAGCGCGATCTCGACCGCCGGCGCGCGCGTGATCGATTGCAAAGGCAAATTCATTTTGCCCGGCTACATCGATACGCACATCCATTTCTTCCAATCGGCCGATCTGTTCACGCGCCCGGACGGCGCCGATCTAAACAGTGTCCGCCCGTATAAAGAGGAAGTCGCGTGGGTCAAAAGCCATGTGAACGACGTATTCGCGCGTTATTTGCGGTGCGGGATCACGTCAGTTGTCGATGTCGGAGGTCCGTTTTGGAATTTCGAAGTCCGCAAAACCGCAAACGCGACTGCAAAGGCGCCACGCGTCGCAGTCGCCGGCCCGCTAATCTCCAGTGTTTCCCGCGAGAAACTCGACTTGGGCGATCCGCCCATCGTCAAGATCGACAATCCGGATCAAGCGCGCGACTTCGTGCGCAAACTGGCCGCGCAAAATCCCGACCTGGTGAAGATCTGGTACATCGTCGACAAAGATCATCCCGTTGACAGTTTCCGGCCTATCGTTCGCGCGACGGTTGAGGAAAGTCACGCGCACAAGATTCGCGTCGCTGTGCACGCGACCGAATTGGAAACGGCGCGGGCAGCAGTTGAAGAAGGTGCGGACATTCTTGTCCACAGCGTGGTCGATAAACCGGTCGATGACGCGTTTGTGAAGTTGTTGAAAGATCGACATATCATTCTGTGCCCGACGCTGGTCGTGTTCGAGCGCTACGGGCGGACTTTTTCGCATCAGTTGAATCTGACACCGGAAGAAAGGGCGTGGGGTAATCCGGAAGTGATCGCATCGCTCGACGTCACGAAAATTCCGCAGGACAAATTGCCCGATCGGATCAAGAACGCGTTGGCGAAGCCGGACGAGGCACTGGATCGCATCAAAAAAACGTACGACGTGGCTCTGCCGAATTTGAAAAAACTGGAAGATGCCGGCGTAACGATTGCCGCTGGGACAGACGCCGGAAACATCGGCACAATTCATGGTCCCGCGTTGTTCCGAGAATTTCAGCTGATGAAAGAGGCCGGGCTTACGCCGATGCAAATTTTGCAGTGCGCGACCGTTAACGCGGCCAAACTTTTCGGCGGTGAGACCGGTGCGCACATCGGAAAGATCGACAATGGCTACCTCGCCGACCTCGTGATTTTGAAATCGAATCCAGTCGATGACATCGCGCACGCCTCCGATATCGACGGCGTAATCAAGAATGGCGTGCTTTACACTTCAGACACGCTGACGAAGGACTTGGCCGGGCGCTGAAAACGATAGCGTCCTTAGCTCAAAATCGGTTGCAAGGACTGCGGCGTTACGCGTTCATTGCTTCCTCATGAAAATCGGTCGCCTTCTTTTTCTAATCACAACGACGTGCAGCCTCTGTCTGACGAGTTTGCCTGCGGCCGAACCCGATCCGCAAACGCCGAAGAAGCCGATCACCGACCAGTACCAAGGCGTCAAGGTCGAAGACGATTACCAATGGCTGGAGAAGGATGATGATCCAGAGGTAAAGGCGTGGTCGGACGCCCAGAATAAACGGACGCGTGCCTATATCGACAAGTTACCGGATCGAGCCGCGACCGAGAAACAATTGACCGAGTGGTATGCGAAAACTTCGCCGAGCTATTCCGAACTCGTCGCGCGGCCCGACGTTTTGTTCGCGATGAAATTTCAGCCGCCCAAGCAGCAACAGATGCTGGTGACGCTCGCTTCGGCGGACAATCCGAAATCAGAAAAGATGGTGCTCGATCCGAACGCGCTCGACGTCAAAGGCACGACCGCGATTGATTGGTTCGCGCCCTCGCGCGATGGCAAATATGTCGCGATCTCAATTTCGCAAGGTGGGAGCGAGGATGGGACGCTCCACATTTATGAAACCGCGACAGGAAAAGCCATGCCCGACTCGATCGCGCATGTGCAATATCCAACCGCCGGCGGCAGCGCGGCCTGGAATGCGGACGGCGCTGGAATTTATTACACGCGCTTTCCGCGCAAAGGTGAGCGGCCGGACGCGGACCTGAATTTTTATCAGCAGATTTATTTTCATAAACTCGGAACGGCCGACACGGAAGACACGTATTCGTTAGGCAAAGACTTTCCGCGCATCGCGGAGATCAAACTGGAGGCGTCGCGCGACGGAAAATTTATTCTCGCCACCGTAGCGAACGGCGACGGGGGCGACTTTGCGCATTATCTGCTCGGACCAGATGGCAGTTGGAAGCAAATCACGCAGTTCAACGATCAAATCAAGGCGGCGCGCCTGGGCCGGGACAACGCGCTCTTTTTGCTCTCGCGCGCCGATGCTCCGCGGGGAAAGATTTTGCGGCTGCCGCTCGATAATCCCGAGCTGGCGAAGGCGACGGTGATTGTGCCACCGAGCGACCCGGTCATCCAGTTCATGGAGCCGACGGCGAGCGCGCTTTACGTGGGCGATCTCCTCGGCGGGCCGTCCCAGATCCGGCGCTTTGGATTGGACGGCAAAAACGAGACGTTGATTCCGATTCCGAAAATCTCTGCCGTGTCCGAGATGGAATCGTTGGAAGATAATTCGCTGCTCTTTCGCGACGTGAGCTACACCGAGCCGGCAGCGTGGTTCAAAGTCGCCTCCGGAAAAATCGAGCCGGTCAAGACGGCGCTGGTCAATACTTCGCCGGTTTCGTTTGCCGACATTGAAGTAACGCGCGAATTCGCGACTTCGAAAGGCGACACAGAAGTTCCGCTCAACATTGTCCGCCGTAAAGGGACGAAACCCGACGGCAACAATCCGACACTCCTTTATGGATACGGCGGTTACGGCATTAGCATGACGCCCAATTTTGACTTCACTCGCCGCCTCTGGTTCGATCGTGGCGGCGTATATGTGGTGGCAAATATCCGCGGTGGCGGCGAGTTCGGAGAGGATTGGCATAAGGCCGGCAATCTGACGAAAAAACAAAACGTGTTCGACGATTTCGCGGCGGCGGCCGAATACCTAATCAAACAGAAGTGGACGCGCCCCGAGAAACTCGCGCTCCAGGGCGGAAGCAATGGCGGCCTTCTCATGGGCGCGATGATCACGCAGCACCCTGATCTGATGCGCGCGGTCGTCTCAGCGGTCGGCATCTACGACATGCTGCGGGTCGAGCTCGCGCCTAATGGCGCATTTAACGTCACGGAATTCGGCACGGTGAAAGATCCGAAGCAGTTCAAGGCGCTTTACGCCTACTCGCCGTATCATAACGTCGTCGATGACACGAAGTATCCGTCGATTTTGATGATGACCGGCGCGAACGACGGACGCGTCGCGCCGTATCATTCGCGCAAGATGGTGGCGCGCCTGGACGAAGCCAATAAATCCAGTAATCCAATTCTTCTGCGCACCAGCTCAAGCGCCGGTCATGGAATCGGCACGGCGCTGAGCGAGCGAATCAAACAGCTCTCGGACCAGTACTCGTTCCTCTTCGCACAATTGGATATGCACGCGAAGAAGTAACTCCGGCATCGCGACGGATCGGTCGGCTGCCTCGCCTTCTCCGAAGTAAGGGAGGCGCGGCGCAGCGTTAGCAAATTCGCTTGCCGATGCACCGCAGCGGATTGAATTTCTATTCCTATGGCAACGCACCCTACGCAATACGCGCATCCAGAGGCGCTGATCGAAACCGATTGGCTGGAGAAACATCTCAAAGACGGT
>QHQE01000107.1 GCA_003219265.1 Verrucomicrobiota bacterium | reverse complement strand
GAAGTCGGATTAGCCGAAGCATATTTGCACGATGACTTCGATATCGAAGGCGATATCGCGGTCGCATTTGAAATCGGCGATTTCCTGCTCGCCCATCTCGGTGATTGGAAGAAAAAGTTGAAGCTCGCAGGATTGCTGGTTGCGCTGCCCGACCAAGACGGTAGATCAACAATGCAACGCGCCGCCAGGCAACTGCTCCCTCGAATCCGCGGCAAGCAGCACTCGTTGGATCGCGATCGGCGCGCAGTCACGTTTCATTACGATGTCGCGAATGATTTTTACCGTCTCTGGCTCGATCCGCGAATGGTTTATTCCTGCGCCTATTTCATCTCGCAAGACGACGACCTCGACGCGGCGCAGGAATGCAAACTCGATTATCTCTGCCGCAAGCTGCGCTTGCGTCCCGGCCAGCGTCTGCTCGACATCGGTTGCGGTTGGGGCGCCCTGGTCATTCACGCGGCAAAACATTTCGGTGTCCGCGCCGAGGGACTCACATTAAGCGAACCGCAGGCCGAATGGGCGCGCGCCCGCATCGCTGAAACCGGATTGATAAACGAAGCGACAATCGACTTGCGCGATTATCGCGAAATTTCCTCAGACAGGAGCCAACTCCACGATGCAATTGTGAGCGTTGGAATGGCCGAGCATGTCGGGCGCGAAAAGCTGCCGGATTACTTCAGTGCCGCGCATCGCGCGCTTAAGCCGGGTGGCGTTTTCCTCAATCAAGCCATCGGCGAAGGCGTGGTGGCACGACCAGATAACAGGGACGGCTCATTCATCGAGCAATACGTTTTTCCCGGTGGCGATATTCCGCCGCTGCCAATCATGCTGCGCGCTGCCGAGTCGGCTGGGTTTGAGATTCGCGACGTGGAAAACTTGCGGGAACATTATGCCCTGACGCTGCGCCATTGGCTTCGCAGGCTGGAAATGCATCATGCCGAAGCGCTTTCCTTCGTCGATGAAGCGACTTATCGCGTTTGGCGTCTTTACCTTGCCGGCTCCGCGCATGGATTTCGCCGCGGGCACATCGCCGTTTACCAAACGCTGCTCGCCAAGTTGGATTCGTCCGGTCAAACCGAGCTGCCTCTCACACGAGAAGATTGGTACATCCAAAGTCGGGCAGGGCGAAGTTCGACATGATTTAATTCATTCGCGGCGTTGACAGTTTTCGCGCTGCTTCTATACTCGTCCCCGCGCTTCCGTTGCCGAAAATTTTCGCCCTGGGAACCACTTTAAGATCCATGCCTTCGACTGAAATCATTTTAACCGAAAACGTTCCCGGCCTCGGCGCGGAAGCCGACGTGGTGAAGGTGCGCCGCGGTTATGCGCGCAATTATCTTTTGCCGCGCGGCAAGGCTTACGAAGTCACGCCGGCGAGTTTGCGGGAGCTCGATAATTTGAAAAAGAAGCGCGCGGAACGCGAAACGCGCGAGTTGAACGAAGCGGAAGAGCTCAGCCATCGAATCGGAAAATTAAGAGTGACGTTCACGCTTGAAACCGGCGAAACCGGCAAAGCTTTCGGTTCGATCACCGCGCAAGACATTGTCAATCGCCTGAAGAATGAAATCGGCAGCGAAATTGATCGGCACAAGATTGTTCTCGAGCGGCCGATTAAAGACACCGGCGAACACGAAGTGCAAATCAAGCTGCATCACAACGTGACGGCGCAATTTAGTTTTCAGGTGAAATCGGCCGAAAAGCCAAAGAGCCAAGAAGCTGCGGCTGAACCAACTGAGAGAAAACACCGCTCGTTTTTCCGGAGAAAAAAAGAAACCAAATAAATGGCGACTCAACCATCGTCCCCGTGGACGGGTGAGAAGCCTCGCAAAGATTCGGGCAATGGGCCCGGCCGAGGCAGGCCGGGAGGAAATGGCGGAAGAGTTTTTCCCAAATCGCCAACAGGTTCTGCGCAGGATATTCACCGCACGCCGCCGCATAGCGTGGAGGCGGAGCAGGGCGTGCTCGGGTCGATGCTCATTTCGCCGCGCGAAACGATCGCGGAGTGCGTGGAAAAAATTAATGAGGAGTATTTTTATGTGCCAGCACACCAAACGATCTACAGCGTGCTTGTCGATCTTTGGAACGCGGGACAAGCGATCGATCTGATCACGTTCACGCAAGTGCTGCGCGATCGAAATTTGCTCGATGCGGTCGGTGGCGCGGCGTTCGTCACCAGTCTATTCACATTCGTTCCCACGGCCGCGAACGTCGGTTACTACATCGACATCGTCCGCGACAAATACATTTTGCGCGAGATCATTGCCGCGGCCACGGAGAGCGTGCGGCGCGCCTACGAGGAGCAGGACGAGGTAAGCAATCTGCTGGACGAAGTGGAGCAAAGAATCTTCGCCGTGGGCGAGGACCGCTTCAAGGGTCAGATGCTCTCGATGAAAGATCAGGTAATGGAGGCGATTGAGTCGATCGAGAAACTTTACGAGCGCAAGGGCGGCATCACCGGGATTTCGACCGGGTTTGTGGAGTTCGATCGCATGACCAGCGGGCTGCACGCCGCGGAGATGATTGTGATCGCGGGGCGGCCGAGCATGGGCAAGACCGCGCTGGCCATGAACATTGCCGAGCACGCCGCGATTCAGGAAAAGCTTCCGGTTGGTGTGTTCAGCCTGGAAATGAGCAGCCAGCAACTTGTACAGCGCCTGCTTTGCTCACGCGCTCGTGTGAACTTGCAAAAAGTCCGGGACGGATTTTTAGGGGAGCGCGATTTTCCAAGCCTGACGGCGGCGGCCTCAAAATTGGCGGAAGCGAAAATTTTCATCGATGACAGCGCGGCCCTAAGCATTCTGGAGCTGCGCGCGAAAGCGCGCCGGCTCAAGGCGCAGCAGGACGTGCAACTCATCATTATCGATTATCTGCAACTGCTGAGATCGACATCTCGCCGCGCGCAGGACAATCGGCAGCTTGAGATTTCAGAAATTTCCGCAGGCATTAAAGGGCTGGCCAAGGAACTAAAGATTCCCATCGTTGTCGTGGCGCAGTTGAATCGGCAGCCAGAGCAGCGTTCCGGTGGCAAACCGCGACTGAGCGATCTGCGCGAGTCGGGCTCGATCGAACAGGATGCCGACCTAGTCGGCTTACTCGTTAGGCCGGAGATTTACGAGGAGGACGAAGAAGCCCGCGTGGAAATGGCAGGCGAAGCCGAGTTCATTATCGCGAAACAACGCAACGGTCCGGTCGGCGAAATTCCGCTCACATTCCTGAAAGAATTCACGCGCTTCGAAGATCGCGCCCGCAATGTGACCGAGCCGGAAGAGGCGTTTTAGGGTAGGGGCGGTTCACCGAACCGCCCGCGGGCGATTGAGGTCAATCGCCCCTACCTAACGATTTCGCTGCCTCGATAACGTGCTTGGCGTCGATGCCACGTTCTTTCATCACTTCAGCGCCAGGAGCACTCAAGCCAAACTCATGTAGACCAATGACCTTTCCGTCGAGGCCGACATGTTGGTACCAAATTTCGGGGACGCCGGCCTCAATCGCGACGCGACGCCGGCATGATTTCGGCAAAACTTCTTCGCGATATTTTTCTGATTCGCGCCCAAATCGCTCGAAGCACGGCATCGAAACGACCCGCACACCGTCGCCGAGCTCTTTTGCGGCGGCGAGCGCGTGCTGCAATTCGCTGCCACACGACATGATGATGAGATCGATCTTGCCTTTTTCTTTTTTCGCGATGTAACCGCCGCGCGAGACACCTTCGCGGCGCAATTTTACATCGATTTCGTTCAAGATGGGAACGAACTGACGCGTGAGCGCGAGCAGAGTCGGCCCATCGGTTCGCTGAATAGCGGCGACAAACGCGCCAGCCGTTTCTTCGGGGTCAGCCGGACGAATAACGTCGATCTGCGGCATCAAGCGGACGGAGCTCACCGTCTCAACCGGTTCATGGGTTGGGCCGTCTTCGCCAACCCCGATGGAGTCGTGCGTAAAAATGTAGATGTTCGGCAGACGCGCGAGCGCGCCGAGCCGGATCGACGCGCGGCAATAGTCGGTGAAAACCATGAACGTCGCTCCGGATGCGCGAAAAAGTCCGTGATACGAAATGCCGTTGAGGATCGCGCACATACCATGCTCACGAATGCCGAAGCGGATATTGCGGCCTTCCGGATTGTCGCGCGTGAAATCCTCACCGTCCTTGATGTAGTTCAATGTCGATCCGTGCAAGTCGGCGCTGCCGCTCATGAGCAACGGAACCGCTTGCGCGATTGGCTGCAACACTTCACTGCCCGCTTTGCGCGTGGCCAGTTTCGCATCTTTGGGAAACTCCGGAATCTTGGATAAAAGATCGACGGGAACTTCTCGCTCAATTCCGTTATCGAGCATCTTCGCTTTTTCGGGATTTTTGTTGCGCCAGTCGTTGTAAATTTTTTCCCAGCGATCGTAATCGGCGAGCAACTTCTTTTTGTGGTCAGCGAAATAGTCGCGCACTTCTTGCGAGACGAAATAATGCTCATCAGGCAGGCCAAGGCCTTTACGTGCGGCATCGACATATTTCGCGCCTGCTTCGCCGTGCGCCTTATGCGTCCCAGCAACTTCCGGAACGCCCTTACCGATCAGCGTGTGGGCGATGATGAACTGTGGTTTGCCGTTATCGCGCTCTTTGGCGATGTTCAGCGCATCGAGGAACTGCTGCATATCGTGCCCGTCGATTTCCTGGACATCGAATCCGTAAGCTCTAAATCGCGCGCCGGTGTCCTCGCTTTGCGTTTCCTTTGCCGCAGCATCAAGCGTGACTGAATTGGAATCGTAAATCAGGATTAAGTTATCGAGGCCGAAATGCCCGGCGAAGGCGCTTGCCTCCGAAGCAACGCCCTCCTGCATGCAGCCATCGCCTGCCAGACAAACGACATGCTGATCGAAAATTCGGTGCTCATCAGTGTTGAAGCGCGCCGCGGCCATTTTCATTGCGGCTGCAATGCCGGTGGCGTTGCCGACGCCTTGTCCAAGTGGTCCAGTCGTGCATTCCACACCGGGTGTTTCGCCAAATTCCGGATGTCCTGGCGTTTTCGAGTGCAGTTGCCGGAAGCGTTTGATCTCCGACATCGGCAAATCGTAACCGCTCATGTGCAGCCAGGCGTAGAGAAACATGCTGCCGTGGCCGGCCGAGAGAACGAAAAAATCGCGGCCGATCCATCGCGGTTTGCCCGGATTGTGTTTTAAGGCATAGCCGTAAAGCACCGCCCCCATTTCGGCACAGCCCAGGGGAAGCCCAAGATGGCCTGATTGCGAAGCCTGCACCGCGTCCATGCACAAACCACGCGCCTGTGTCGCCGCGCGCGAAAGGATTTCGATATTCAAACTCATGCCGCGTTTATAATAGTAGCGCCGACGGAAGGGAAATGATTTTGGCCAATCCTTGATCTTGCTTTCTTTTGAAAAGATCGTCAGGGGTGAACTTGCAAACATAATCGAGGCGATGAATCAGCCATTACTCCTCCACGTCGTCGAGCGGCTCGAAAGTTTTCTGGGCAAGTTGCCAGCCACTATTCAAAAACCAATCCTCAGCGAACTCACACCTCTTAAGGAACTGTTTCTGCAACAGCGGCAGCCGCGGTTTCTTTTCACCGGCTCGCACAAGACATCTCTCCAAGAAATTATGGGAGCACTCTTCGCCTCGGCCGAGTCCGCTCAAATGCGCGATGCTTTGATTGCACTTTATCGCTGGCAGGATGTGAACCTCGCTGAGAAAGGCGTCATCTCGATTCTCGATGCCCGCGGTGCGGATGAGTCGGCCGCGGCCCGGGTTCAAGAGGAACTCAAGCGTCGAGGCGCCGACATTATTTTTTTTGTGGACGACGGCGAAGACGCACGCGGGCCGCGAAAGCGTGATCTTGATGATTTGGTTGCGTGTCTCGATTGGAACGAGGCCGGGCCAGCCAAGACGAAAATCATCGGTCTTGGCGTCGGTTTGGAATCGAGAAAAGTGCGACTGGAAGAGGCGCTCAGTGAGAAGCCCGCGATACGCGATCGATTGCTCCAAGTGATCGATTTTTCCACAGCTTCCGACTCATCGGCCAAGCAAAGCTCCGGAGCGCAGCAGTTGATGTCGATCCTGGCGCGCGAATTGCCGAATCAGGCCCGGATCGAGATGATCCGAATATCGCGAGATCGAGAAGCGCAACACGAGGTCGCTCACGTCCTGGTCAAATCGACAACCGCGATTTGCGCGGCGATCGGCGCGCAGCCGATTCCATTGGCCGACTTGCCAATTCTCACCACGCTCCAACTGGTGATGGTTTCCGGAATCATGTACGTAAGCGGACGCGAACGGAGTTTGCGCGCCGCCACTGAGTTCATCGGAGCGCTGGGGGCAAACGTTGGCGCTGGGATGCTTCTGCGCGAAGGCACTCGCGCGGTGCTAAAATTTTTCCCCGGCTGGGGCAATGTCGTTTGTGGAATGGTGGCCGGGGCGGGAACCTATGCGATTGGCCGGGCGGCCACCGTTTTCTTTCTCGAGGGCGTCTCGCTGAAAGACGCGCGCCGAACTTACCTTGCGAGTCGCAAAAAACCAAGACTGCTGACTGCACAAGAATCTGAAAAACCCGCAAAACCTAAAAAATTGCTCGCCGGACAGAGCAAGCTTCGGCGCTCGGGAGATCGTTGAATAACTTGTGAATAAGATCACTCGTACGGCGCGTTTTGTTCACACGAGTTTGTGAACAAGTTGGCGAATTTTCCGCGACGGTCGCGGGGACCGTCGATGTCAACATGAGGCTCTCCCAGATCAGCGCAACGCTTCGAGATATCCGCGTTTCCCCGGTCAGAAGTCTCGGTCAAACTTTTCTTCACGATCAAAACCTGGCGCGCTGGATCGTCAAGCAAGCCGATCTAACGGACGAAGATTACGTCATCGAAATCGGGCCGGGACTTGGAGCGCTCACCGAGTTTGCGCTCGCGAAAGGCACGCGCGTTCTCGCTATCGAGAAGGACGCGCGCCTGACTAAATTTTTGCGCGAAAAATTCCGAGATCGACAATTGGAAGTTCTGCATGCCGACGCGCTGCGTTTCGATGTGCGCGCGCTTTTTGCGCAGCAGCGAGTGAAATTGTTAGGCAATCTTCCTTACTACATTTCGAGTCAGCTACTGATGAAGTTCGTGACTTATCCAAGTCCCATATCGCTGTGGCTGTTTATGTTACAAAAGGAAATGGCGCAGCGGCTTTCGGCCGCGCCATCGACGAGTGATTACGGCGCGCTCACCCTGCTCGTGCAACTGCATCATCGCGTAAAATATCTTCGCACCATCCGCGCGAGCGTTTTTCTTCCGCGACCCGAGGTCGATTCAGCGCTTGTTCGAATCACGCCCCGCGATCCGGAAGAACTTCCAGTATGTGATCAGGAATTATTCGCCGCGCTGGTGCGGCGCGGATTTTCCCAGAGACGAAAACAATTGGGGAAATTGCTTCGCCCAGATGTAGCCGATTGGGAAAAAACTGCCCAAGCGCTGGGGTTCGATCGGAAAGCACGCGCGGAAACCCTCTCCCTGCGGCAGTGGATCGCGCTAACCAATCATGTGCGCCCGTTGGAGCCTCCAGAGCGGCGCGCGAACGACGCGGAGCGCTTTCCCGTCGTGGACAAGAACGATCGGCTTTTAGGCGAAGCTTCCCGTGCCGAAGTGCATGGGGATAACTTGCGCCACCGGGCCGTTCACATCCTGATTTTCAACGATGCCGGCGAAGTTTATTTACAAAAACGTTCGCGCTGGAAAGATCGACATCCTCTTCTGTGGGACTCGAGCGCCGCCGGTCACCTTTGCGCCGGAGAGGGATATGACGATGCGGCGCAACGCGAGTTGCAGGAAGAGCTCGGAATCAACGTTCCACTTGGAAAAGTCCTTAAGCTCCCCGCCTCGGCACGCACCGGGCAGGAGTTCATCTGCCTTTATCGCGGGCTGCTTCGCGGCGATCCCAAACCCAACCGAAGCGAGATCGAGGCCGGTGTTTTTTGCAGTCCCGCTATCGTCGACGGCTGGATCGCAGCGCGACCGGAGGATTTCGCGCCGGGTTTTGTAGAATGCTGGGGAGCGTACCGCAGAAAAAAACGCGCTTAGCGTCCGCGCTGTCTCGAAAATTTTCGCCGACGCCGTCGCGTTGTCGATCTCAAGCCGCCAACTCTCCGCTTGGGCAAACCGCGCGTGGCCGTGCGCTTGAACTTCCGCGCTGCGCGCCGCGCCGCTTCCTTCCCGCCGTAAATGGTGTCGCTAAACATTTTCGTTAAGACTTCGGTTCCGCGAAGAAAATGGACCTGAAAACCGTGCGTCTGTTTTTTCGCGCGCGTCTTCGTGTCAATGCGCCGGATGTTTGGTTCTGAATCAGGATTGCCCCGTTTGCGCATGAAACCTCGCCTAACCAGTAACCGAAACGTCGCGAGAATCAACGAGCGGCTTCCGGTTTATTAATCGGCGTCGCTTTCCCGGGCGAAGGCAGATTCCAAGCTTGCCATTTCTTGTCATATTCTGCGGCAGGCAAGAGCGCGTAACAAGGGTGCCGCGGCGCCCGCAACCAGGTGATGATTCT
The DNA here is from genome assembly GCA_003219265.1 of Verrucomicrobiota bacterium. GTDB lineage: Bacteria > Verrucomicrobiota > Verrucomicrobiia > Chthoniobacterales > UBA10450 > AV133. The sequence goes on along the minus strand of QHQE01000107.1, from coordinate 17,317 downwards.
CACGAGGTCTGGCTCCGCCATGGTTGTGCAACCCGTCGTCGGGCGATTCACTCCGCGGCGAATATGAAAAAAAATAGCGCTGCCTGCGCCGGGAACTGGCGGGTCGGAATTATGCCGGATCTCGATGAGCCAGCGATATGCGAAATCGCCCGAGCGCATTTTCTCGTGCGTGTAATTGTCCGGCGGATTGTTGGGATCGATAACGATGTGCCGGTTGTAATTCGGTGAGCGCGGGTCGTCGCTCCAAACATCCGCCTCGGTCACCCGATGATACGGATAATCGCCTTCGGCTGGTAAATTCGGATCGTAACCAAAAACTTCGCCGATCTGGAAAACACCAGCCGGCGCGCGACCGTCGCGCTCTTTCTTGCGAAGGCCGGATTCATTCTGACCGGCCAGACCTGCCCCCCAGGCAACGCCATTTTTGCCGAACAGGACTGGAAATGAAGGCGTGACAGCAGCCCAACTGCCGCCGGGCTGTCGCTCGAACAATTCAAGTTTTCCGCGCATTGAATTCCAATCCGGCGCGATGGCGAGAATGAGCTGCCTGCAATCATCCGGCACACCATCGGCATGTGCATTGCTGGTCAGCAGGATCAGTGAATAGATCAGGAAGCAGCGCAAAATCGACATAAACGTTTCCAAACTTAGACGCGCATTCTATTGATTCTGTCCAACCCGTTTTCGTCGTGAAGAAATATCTCGCTGTTTTGCTCATCATCGCCGGGGTGTTTGCCAGCTACGCTCCTGGGCTGCGAGATGGTTTTGTCTGGGACGATACGGCTTAAATTCTGCGCGACCCTCTCATTCGGAGCTGGCGGCTGATTCCGGAAGCATTTAATCACTTTCTATTTGTTGACGCGACCGCGTCGAATTTTTACCGGCCGCTCCAGCGCCTCACTTACACGCTTGATTACGCTGCCTTCGCGTTTCGATCGGGACCTTACCACGCAGCCAGCATTCTTTGGCACGCCGCAGCGGCGATCGCACTATTCGTTTTTGCAGAGGAACTCTTGCTCGCATTCGGAATTGAACGACGAAAGCGTCTCTGGATCGCATTTCTCGCCGTGCTGGTCTGGGCAATTCATCCAGTAGAGAGCGCGGCCGTGGTTTATGTTTCCGGTCGCGCCGACCCGCTGGCTGCGACATTTGGTTTTTTCGGTTTGTATTTATTCCTTCTTAGCCTGCGCGCCATCGGCCAGCGCAAATTATTCTTTCTCTTCGGCGCTGGCGTCGCACTTCTCCTGAGCGCGCTGAGCAAAGAGACGGGATTAATTTTCCTGGCAATCGGGATCGCGTTTTTTGTTCTCAAGAAAAATTGGATCAACATGTGCAAAGCGGTAGCGGTCGCTGCATTCGTCTGCGCGATTTATTTTAGCTTGCGCTCGGCAGCCGAACACATTCCCCCGCCCGCCTTGAGCGCGCCTGCGCCTTCACTCGTTAGGCCAATCATCGTTGCACGTGCAGTCGCCGAGTATGGCGGGCTGATTTTGTTGCCGCTCCATCTGCACATGGATCGGGACGTGGAGACTCATCCGAGCGGCTTCAACCAGGCGAGTTTAAGCGGCGCGGCGTGGCGGGAGCTTCAGACCCTCCTTGGAATCGTGCTGATTGCCGCCGTCACCTACTGGATGGTGCGCGCGCGCAAGCGCAATCCGGCGGCGTTCGCGTGCTTGTTGTTTGCGGTTATAAGTTATTTGCCGATTAGTGGAATCGTCGCCTTGAATGCGTCGGTTGCTGAGCATTGGATTTATTTGCCGAGCGCATTTTTCTTTTTGGCGGCGGCGGTTGAGGTCGGCGCGTTTCTCGAAAATCGAGAACCGCCGCGAAGATCGACAATTAAATTGGGGGCGCTGCTGTTATTTATCGTGTGGCTTGCGTTTCTCGGCGCGCGCACATTCATCCGCACCTTCGATTGGAAAGATCAGCGGACATTTCTTGAGGGAACCATCGTCAGCGGTGGCGACTCGGCGCGCATGCTGATCAACCTGGGTGACTTGGAATTAAGCGAGGGAAAACTGGAAGACGCAGCTGTGCACCTGCACGCCGCTTTGCAAAAAAAGCCCGAACAACCGCTGGCGGTGATCAACCTCGCAGCGGTGGCGTTGAAACAGAACGATTTCAAAGCTGCGCGCGAACAACTCCAGCGCGCAACAAAGATGCCGCTGGTGGAAGCGCAGGCACACGAACTTCTCGCCGTTCTCGAAAACAAGGAGAACGGCGGCGTCGATTTGTTGCGTCTGCGGCTGGCGGCGCGGACCGGCCCGCCGAATTGGTCGATCGAGAAACGCTACGTCAAAGTGCTGGACGAAAGTGGCGCGACCGCCCAGGCGATTACCGAACTGCAAGCCTGTCTGCGCACTCAATGGTACCGGGCCGAAAGCTGGCAATTGCTCAGCCAGTTATTTGCAAAAGCGGGACGAGAAAAGGAGGCTGCCGAAGCCCTCGCTCGGGCCAACGCTTACGACGTGCATCTGGCCGCGCACGCCAGCACGCTTTGACACATCTAAGAGCGCGCTGCCTAACGATTCTCTTTCGGTCGGTTAGATCGACAATCCGCCTTGCAGCGTCGCCGCCTCGACTGCGGCGGTATCGGATGGCAGAAATTTCGCGCCCAAAAGCCAGAGAAGTCCGGCCACGAACATCATTGCAGAAACAAGAAGAAACGCAGTGTTCATACTCGTGTGCCCAGCGACAAATCCGATCGCAGGAAAGGCCGCGGCATCGCCGAACGTGTGAATAATCAAGATATTGAGCGCGAACGCCGTCGCTCGGACAGAGGGGAGCGACACATTCGCCAGGGCAGCGTTGGAAGGACCCGTATTAAGAAATCCCAGGAACACTGATGCAAAGAGAAACACCCAGGCGAAGGGAAATGGGGCAAAGAGCATCGCGATAAAGAGCGGAAACCCCGCGAGCATTCCGAATCCTGAGACCAGGAAATACGATCCCGCATAACGCGCACGCAACTGATCGGCGACAAAGCCGCCCAGAAGCGTCGAAATTAATCCGGCCACTACGATGATCCCTCCAAAAATAGGCAGCGCCGAGGGCGGTTGTTGTCGAAACTGCAAGTAGGCAGGCATCCAAAAACCAAGACCGCCGATGGCAAAGGTCATCGCTGTTTGCGCCAGAGTGTTGAAAACGTAGGAAGGCGTGCGGAAGAGCGTCACATAATCATCCCAAGTCGCGCGCCTTTGCTTCTTTTTGGTTGCGCCGTCTCCGCGCGGATCGCGTCTGGTGAAGCAGAGCAGGCCCAGGAGCAGACCTGGCGGAGTGACAAGATAGAAGGCCCAGCGCCAATCCAGATTCACTTTGATCAAACCGCCAAGGACGTATCCCAACGCGCTCCCCACCGGTATTGCGGCGCAAAAGATCGCCAGCACGCGTCCGCGACTTTGCAGCGGATAGAGATCAGCCAGAATGGTCGGCGCCGCAGGTCCGTAGCCGCCTTCGCCGATCCCAACGCAAATGCGGGTGAAAACAAGTAACGTGAAAGTCGTGGCCAAGCCGGAGGCGCCGCTGGCCAAACTCCAGAGAATGACGCAGGTTCCTACGATCACCCAGCGCGGAAAGCGATCGGCGAGCCAGCCCAGCGCCGGCGCCGACATCATGTAGGTGACGAGAAACGCCGTGCCCAGCGCCCCGGTGCGCGCCATCGCGTTCGGGTCGTTAGGCGAAAAGAACGTCGCGCGAATCTCCGGCTCAACCGCCGCCAGAATCTGCCGGTCGATGTAATTGAAAAGATTGATGCCCAGAAGCAGCCAGAGTGCGGCCCGAGCGCCAGCCAGTGGTTTTCCGGAGCTGGGTTCCATCGACAATTGCCGATTGCAGTTCGCGGCGCGCTGATTGTAAATCATAAACCATGCCCTCGATGTCGGCCGGCGAACGCGCGCTTGTTTCGATCGACAATTGCTATGCCGCGAAGCACAAAGGAGCGGAAATAACTTTACGGATCACGGACATCAAACCGCGAACAAGTTCGAAGCCGCGCATGGGTTCAGCCGCGACGCGGGTTGCTTTATTTGCAGATCGATAATCACACAAGGGTGACATGCTCACCGTGGGATTTCGCGACGGCCGTTTGTTCCACAGCAGCTGTGTCGGCAGGAAGATATTTCATCCCGCTGAGCCAAAGCACGCCAGCGATGACCATGACGCCCGAGACCACCATGAATGCGATGTTCATGTTTGTGTGACCCGCCACTGCACCGAGCAAAGGGGGCGCAATCGCATCCCCGAGCGCATGAATTACGAAAATGTTGAGCGCAAAGGCCGTCCCGCGCACCGCCGGGAGCGAGACATTTGCGATCACCGTGTTCGACGGGCCTACGTTGAAGAAAATAAAAAACAGCGCGCCGAACATAAGGAGCCACGCATATGGAAACGGTGTATAAAGCATGGCGATCAGGAGCGGGAAGCCAAGCAGCATCCCCACGCCGGAAACGAGAAAATAGGAACCGGCAAATCGCGTCCGCAGCCGATCCGCCAGAAATCCACCTGCCAGCGTGGAAATTAATCCCGCCAGAGCCGTTATGCCACCGAAGACCGCCGTGGCCGAGCCCGGCTGATTTCGGAACATCAAATAGGCTGGAAACCAAAATGCCAGCCCGCCCAAGGCGAACGCCATCGCCGTTTGCGCAAAGACATTGAAAAGGAACGACCGCGTTCGGAGCAACCTCACATAATCGCCGCGCGTGGCTTTATGGCGACGTTCGCCCGTCACATCCCGCACTCGAGGGTCCTTTTGCAGGAAACAGAAGAACCCAAGAAGAAGACCAGGAGGCGCGACCAAATAAAACGCCCAACGCCAACTCAAATGAAGAAGATTAACCAGCCCGCCCCCAGCATAACCGAGCGCGCTGCCGACCGGAATCGCTGCAAAAAAAACGGCGAGCACACGCCCGCGCGTCGCCAGTGGAAAAAGATCGGAAATGATTGGTGGCGCCGCAGGACCATATCCGCCTTCGCCAATTCCGACAAACACGCGCGCGGCGAGTAATATTCCGATGCTCGAAGCCAGCCCCGACGCACCGCTAGCAAGACTCCACAGAACAACAGCGATGCCAATAATCATCCAGCGCGAAAAACGATCGGCCAGCCAGCCGAGCGCGGGCGCGGCAATCATGTAACTAACGACAAACGCCGTGCCGAGTGTTCCGGTAATAGCCATCGCATTCCGATCCCCCGCCGCGAAAAAAGTGGCGCGGATTGATGGCTCAACCGCCGCGACAATGTACCTGTCGATGAAGTTTAACAAGTTGATCGCCAAGAGAAGCAAAAGCGCCCCATGCGCACTTCGCATCGCTTGCTTCGCGGCCCCTTCCATCGACAATCGGCCATTGCAGACGACGGCGTGCTGATTGTAAATCATAAACAATACCTGCGATACCCGCCGTCCGGGCACGCGCTTCAGTCCTTTCCCGCACCTGGACGCGATAAACGATTTGTGGTTTGAGACCTCGCCGGATATAACGGGTGGCGGTTTTACTTGCGAAGCAGCGCTTTGACCAAACCTAGATGCAGCTCAAAAATCTTCTGAATCGTAGAAGGCGAAACCTGCCGCCGAAAGTGAAGGGACCCGGAGCTGGAGTTTTTCTCCGCCTCTACGGAGACCCTCTGGCATATCTGGAAACGCTGCGCCATAAGCGTTGCGATGTAGTTTCCTTTCGTGCCGCGGGAGAACGCATCTATTTGGTCAAGAATCCAGAATTGATTCACGAAGTGCTGGTGACGAAAGGGCGGCAGTTCAGTAAAGGCCGTTCACTCGAACGAGCGCGACAAGTTTTCGGCAACGGCTTGCTTACGAGCGAAGGCAATTTTTATCTGCGACAAAGACGCTTGATGCAGCCTGCGTTTCATCCTCAGCGAATCAACAGTTTCGCTGAAACCATGACCCAGCACGCGAACCGCGTAATGACAGAATGGCGGGACGGTGAATCACGCGACCTTTATGCGGAGATGGCGCGTCTCACCCTCGGCGTTGTCAGTCAGACCCTGCTCGGAACTGATGTCGATGCCGAGGCGGCCAAAGTGCGCAAAGCGGTGAGCACACTGATGAGCATCTTCCCGTTGCTGATGCTGCCACTCGGCCAATTTTTGCAGCGCTTGCCTCTTCCAGTGATGCGACGACTGCGACGCGCGAGAGCTGAATTGGACGAGATTTTGTACCGCCTTATTAACGCCCGTCGCAAAGAAGGACCTGCTCGGAGTGACTTGCTCTCGATGTTGCTGGCGGCGCAGGATCCAGAAAGCGCGACGGGTGAGGGCATGACTGATGAGCAACTGCACGACGAAGTGCTGATCATTTTTCTCGCTGGCCATGACACAACCAACGTGGCGCTTTGCTGGACGTGGTATCTGCTTTCGCAGCATCCCGAAATCGAGGCTCGGCTTCATGCGGAGGTCGACCACATATTGGCGAATGAGCGCAGCCCAGTACGCGCCGATTTAGCCGAGCTTGACTATACCCGCAAGGTTGTGACGGAGTCGATGCGGCTCTATCCACCGGTCTGGAATATCACACGCCGGGCGAACGAATCGTGTGAGATCGGCGGTTACGATGTGCCGCGGCGAACCCTGGTCCTAATGAGCCAGTGGGTCATGCATCGTGATCCACATTATTTTGATGCCCCGACCGAATTCCGACCAGAACGTTGGACCAAGGAATTTCAGGCCCGACTCCCAAAATTTGCGTATTTCCCGTTCGGCGGCGGGCTGCGCGGCTGCATTGGAGAAACCTTTGCATGGATGGAGCTGGTGCTGGTTGTGGCGGCAATCGCCCGCCGCTGGCGTTTCGAGGTCGCCGCGAAGAAAAAAATTGTACCGAACCCGCTTTTCACGTTGCGTTTCAAAAATGGACTGCCGGCCTCGCTCGTCCGCCGCCGCTAGTCGTTTCGTTCTGGCCCGGTAGGGTCGCTTGAGCGTAAATCCGCCGTTGACGCTGGTTTCCATAGACAATTGCCGATTGCAGTTCGCGGCGCGCTGATTGTAAGTCATAAACCATGCCCTCGATGTCAGCCGGCGAACGCGCGCTTCACTTCTTTGCTGGCCCGCTGGTGCGCAGCGTTTACCGAGTCTGTGCGCTCGGCGTTGAGCATCTCCCGCAAGGCGGATTTCTGCTTTTGCCAAATCATATCACCTGGGTCGATGCGATCGTTCTGCAAATCGCTTGCCCACGCCCGATCCGCTACATCATCGACCAGGAATTTTATTGCAAGCCAATCCTGCAACCCTTTGTGCGGCTCGTCCGCTGCATCCCGATCGACACGCGTCATTCGCGCTCGGCGGTTCGCGCGGCCACGGAAAAAATCGCCGAGGGCGAAATTGTCTGCCTTTTTCCCGAGGGTCAGTTGGAACGCGCGGGCACGTTGTTGCGTTTGCAGCGCGGTTACGAATTGATCGCGCATCACGCAAACGCGCCGGTCGTTCCGGTCTGGCTCGACCGGCTGTGGGGCTCAATTTTTTCGTTTCAAGGCGGGCGCTTCTTCACAAAGTGGCCCAAAGAAATTCCGTATCGGGTCACGGTCGCCTTCGGCAAACCACTCGAACCGAAAGCAGCCGAAATCGCGACCGTGCGGGAGGAGTTACTCAAACTGGGTGAATTCTGCTACAGCCGCCGACCGTCGTTAGATCGACATCTTGCCGAAGCGTGCGTGCAGGGCTTGAAGCGCAGGCCATTTTCCACCGCAGTGATTGACGGAATCGACCATAGCGAACTGAGCCGTGCGAAATTACTCGGCGCCGCCGCCGCGCTCAGTCGATTTCTCCGAAAGGAATTTTCTGACGAGCGCATAGCCATCGTTTTGCCAGCGAGCAAAGGATCAATGGTCGCAAACCTGGCCGTCGCGCTCGCCGGAAAAGTTCCTGTCGATCTTAATTTCACGGCCGGACGCGCGGCGAATGAGTCCGCGTGCGAGAGCGCGAACCTTCGCGTCGCGATTTCCGCGACGCGATTCATGGAGCGTGTCAAAGACTTTCCCTGGCCGGATCACGTTTTGAAATTGGACGAAATGATGCCGCAAATGAAACGCCAGATCATCTTCTGGTGGACGTTGTCGATTTTGCTTCCGGCGCGATTGCTCGCGCACTTGTTGCAGATTCCGAAAAAAGGCGGTCACGACGAGGCGCTCCTGCTTTTTACCAGTGGCAGCTCAGGCGAGCCGAAAGGCGTCGTGCTCAGTCATCGGAACATCGCCGGCAACGTTTCGCAATTCCGCGACTTGCTCGACGCGAAGAAGGACGACGTCATTCTCGCGTCCCTCCCGTTCTTTCACAGCTTCGGATCGACCGTCACTCTGTGGTATCCGCTGGTCGAAGGCGTGCGCATTGTCACTTATCCGAATCCGCTCGAAGTCGCAAAGAACGCGGCTTTGGTCGAGAAGTACAAACTCACCTTGCTCCTCGCGACTCCCACCTTTTTGCGCGGCTATCTGCGCAAAGCCGAGCCGGATCAACTTCGCAGTTTGCGGCTCGTTATCACTGGCGCGGAAAAGCTTCCACTCGATCTTGCGAAGGCGTTCGAAGAGCGATTCGAACAAAGAGTTTTGGAAGGCTACGGACTGACCGAAACCGCGCCGGTGGTGAGCGTGAATCTGCCTGAGCCGCAACCGACCAAACCTGGCGAACAAGTTCAGCCCTCGAGCCGCCTCGGCTCAGTTGGCAAAATGGCGCCCGGCATCGCGGCTGAAATCCGCGAACCGGAAACCGATCGCAAACTTTCGTTGCACGAAACCGGAATGCTTTGGCTGCGCGGCCCAAACATTTTCGAAGGTTATTTGAACGACCCGGAAAGAACTGCGGACGTTTTGCGCGACGGCTGGTTCAAGACTGGCGACATCGGCCGATTCGATGAAGACGGATTTCTTTACATTGAAGGACGCCTCTCGCGCTTCTCAAAAATCGGCGGCGAAATGGTGCCGCACGAAGTGATCGAGCAAAAAATTATCGATCTACTCGAGCTCTCTGGAAAAGACGAACGCATCATTGCCATCGTTGGCGTGACAGACGAAGCGAAAGGCGAAGCTGTCGTGCTGCTCAGCGCGATAGATGTCGATCTTGCGCAATTGCGCGACAAACTTCGCGATGCCGGCGTTCCAAATTTGTGGATTCCAAAGCGCATCCAGAGCGTCGAATCCATCCCCGTCCTCGCCTCCGGCAAACTCGACCTCAAAAAATGCCAAGAGCTCGCAAACGAAAAATAGTGGCGCAAGTCTCTGACTTGCGATCCAAATAAGAACGCAAGCTGGGAAGCTTGCACCACTTTTTATGGGCCCATTGTTTCATTCACTGGCAAATCGCGTTGCCGCGCAAGCGATGAAATTGCTGTTTGGCTGTGTCGCGCACGTTCGCGTGGTAGGGCGTAAAAATGCAAATCGCGACGGCGGGCTTCTGCTGGCGGCAAATCACATCAGCCATTTCGATCCGTTTATCCTTTCCTCGGTGGTGGGGCGCAAAATCGACTGGATGGCAATGGCGGAATTTTTCCCAAATCCGCTGGTCGGATCTTTTTTGCGGGCGGTTGATGCATTCCCGGCGGATCGAAATCGCGCCGACCGTAAGACGATTCGCACTGCGATTGAGCGACTGAAACAGGGCCGCGTCGTGGGTGTTTTTCCCGAGGGCGGCATTCGGGACGGTGCGCGCTCGCTACTCGAAGGCGCGCCCCTTCGGCCGGGTGCATCGACCCTTGCGCACATCGCCGGCGTTCCAATCGTGCCGTGCGTGATCGTCGGCAGCGATCGCCTCTACTCGAAGAAAAGCTGGCTGCCGCTGCGGCGCACGCGGGTCTGGGTTGCTTTCGCCGATCCGATCCCGCATTTTCCGGACCTGGAAAAATCGGCTGCGCGCGGGCGCCTCGATCGTGAACTCGCTGCGGCGTTCAAACATCTCTACGCTGAGCTGCGCGAGAAATTTTCGCTCACGGCCGACGACCTTCCACATCCCCCAAGGGAACGCCTGGGAAAAAGGACGCACCCTACGAACCACCAAGGACACGAAGACACTCTGTCTGTGGCGGTAGGCGTGTCGCCTGCGGGAACGAGGATGGCGCAGCCGGCACGGCTGCCTCTACAGAAAAATGACCTTCGTGTTCTTCCCGGTAAAACAAATCGGATTATGCTGCGGCGTTTCGCTGCGACCACGGTCGATTCGCTCATGTGCGCATCGATGAATTTCCTCCAATCGCGTCATCGGCTGCACGCGCGCAGCCGCGATGAAATGGAACGCTATGTCGCCGAGTGCGAGAAGCTCACGGCGCATGATTTTTACGCTGCGCCGCGCGATGGCGAAATCGCGAGCGCAATCGGCGATACCTACGGCGCGACATTCAGGTGGCGGAGCCCGATCGATACGAAGTTTCCCGCGAACAATATTGCGCGCACGGATTTTTTTCCATGCGCGCGCGGCTGGAGCGCGCCAACGGTGCTGATGCTGCACGCGCTCATGTCCGCGAGTCATGTTGGCTATCGCCGCTGGGCTGCGCACTTCAACGAACTCGGCTGGAACGCTTGTTTCGTGCACCTCCCCTATCACTATTCGCGTGTGCCGCGCGGCTACTGGAACGGCGAACTCGCGATTACGGCTGACCTCATCCGTAATGCCGAGGGCCTGCGCCAGAGCGTGATCGAGGTGCGGCAATTGATGGTGGCGTTGCGCGAGCGCGGTGGTGCCGAGTTTGGCATACTTGGCACGAGTTACGGGGGATGGATTGGCGCACTCCTTGCAATGGTCGAGCGCGATCTTCGTTTCGTCGCGTTGATGGCGCCGATCGTAAACGTCGAGCACGCAATCTGGGAAAGTCCGGCGTCAGCTTTCATGCGGCGGGAGTTGCGCCGGGCGAAAATTGAGCCGTCGCTTGTGGCGCGGCATTTTCATCTCAGTTCACCGATGCACAACGAGCCGTTGTGCAGTGCGGAGCGCGTGTTGTTTGTGGCTGGCGAATTCGATTTGATCGCGCGTCCGGCAGACATCGAAAAGATTCAGCAGAAATGGCGCGGCTCAGAACTGCTCCACGTGCGACAGGGCCACTTTGGCTACCGCATGTTGCGGGAAACAATCGCGCGCTTGAAACAGCGTGGTCTTTAGGCCGCGGCGGTTGCTCGATTGATTCCAAGAAATTCTAAACTTGGCGCGAGACCATTGTATGCCGCCTTCGCGAAAACATTGTGCCCCTCCACAGATGGATGCCAGCCATCTATGGCGTGAATCACTTCGACACGACTGAGATCGGTTTTTGCTAACGCGTCGGAGTATCGCACCTGCACATTCGGGACGTGCTCGATCTCGTGCTCCATTTGCCTAGCCATCGCGTGTAGTTCCTCATTTATCATGCGCACGAGGCGAATCAGATTGCCTCGATAGGCGGGTTGCATGGAAATGAAATATTTAAGATCGGTTCCCAGATAAGGATATAGTTTTGGATTCTTCTCTCGCAGCCCTTCGGCGATTGCGCGGGCTTTAAAAAATGATTCGAAATCGACGAGACCGTAAACCACGATCGCCACTCGATGCCGCTCAATTCGGGCCCGTGCAATGAGTCGTCGTATTTGCCGAGTGTAGTCTTCTCGGAAGTGTTTGCTGAGCCGCGGCAATCGTTTTTCCGGGCGCTCAAGGTCGTCCGGAGGGCATCGCCACGCCCAATCCACATTGTTGTGGCCGATCCAAATCAGAATCAGATCGGGGAATCGGTCGCGCGACAGCAATTGAGTGACTTGCCCGGAAAAATTGCGGGTGCGAAGGATTTTGCGGAAGAAATTTTGTCGATCTTTCCCACTATCGACCATAGCGCCCAGTCCGCCATATTCCGTGGCGACAAGCGGTGTGACCTTGTCGAGTCTTTCGAAGACGCTGTAAACGCTCTCGGGCGAAGGGTCGGCGTTAAGAAACCAATCATTGCCGTAGTATCGGCGCGCCCGCCAAAGCGTGCTTAGTGCGGATGAGACATAAACATTCCGAGAGAGACTGTCGCCGATCATCGCGATATGCGGCAGACGCGCTACCAACTGGGCAGAACTGATCCGACCCTTTTTATACTCCAAATAATCTGCGCAAAAGTGGCACGTCGGGTCGGCTACTCGCTGCAAGTAATTTGTGCTGATGGCCGCAGCAGATTTCACAAAAAGAATTCTTAATCCAGCCAATGCATCGCAGTGAGGAAGCGGCGGAACTCGGCGTCATCGGTGGAGAGAGCGGGGAGCCATTCACCGATCGGTTCGCGTCTCCACCAGGCGCGATCGCCGGGCGGCGCAAATTGGTAGCGATAAAGGCGCGCTCGGATGTAATGCGGCGGCGCGTTGGGAAATGGATTGCTGGCCAGGAGCGAGAGCGTGCCGGGATCGTTGTGGAGAAGTTTCCAGACGAAATGGAGCGTCCACGGATATTCAGCCGGTGATGCCAGGGCAGCGAACCAGATTTGCCAATCGATCCGTGGTTGATACGGCGCGATGATCGCGGGACGCCGATTCGGATCGCCTGGTTTGGCTTTGAATTCGTATTCCCTCCACTTCGTGTCGCCGGTGATGAAGGCGTCATCGGTTCCTTCGAAAATGATTTCGGGACGTTCGCGGCCGACACTTCCGAAAGCGCCGTACGTGTTCACGAGATCGAGCGGATCGTAGGAATAGTTCATGAGTTGCCGCCCGGAAACGAGATTGAGCACCGGCGCGAAGCTCAAATATACAACCAGGATCGACAATACGATCGCGATGGTGTTGTTGATGCGCGACGGTTCGGATTCCTGCGCGGCTCGATCGGCTCGCCTAACGAGTGACTTCGGCAGAACGTGACGAAGGAATGTGTCGTCGAAGCAGGCGAGGAATGGGATGAGGCTGATGTAGTTCAAAAACGAAAGATTGCCGCTAATGACGAGGATGATTTGAAAACTGACCAGCAACACGCCCGCGATGTGCCGAGCATGCCGCGGTCCGAATGAAAACCACGGCACGATCAGTTCGATGAAATGGTTCCAGGCTGTCTCGACTTGATGAAACCAATGGGGCGCGAAATGCAGATAGCGGCTAAGCGGATTCGGGATCGGCTGCGTTTCGTAATGATAGTATAGGCAGGTGAGATCGCGCCAGCACGGGTCGCCGCGCAGTTTGATGAGGCCGGCGCCGATCATGATGCGAAAACCGAGCCAGCGAAAAAGCCAGATGATAAGGAGCGGCGGCCGGCATTTCGGAAATGGCCGGCCATCGAGCAGCGGACAGAGAAAGATCGACAAGAACCCGGTCTCGAGCAGTTGGATTTCCCAGCCGTAGCCGTACCAAATTTGGCCGATGTGGACGATCGACATGTACATCATCCACAAAATCGCGAGAACGATCGCGTTTGCGTATCCGGCAAGAACAACGAGCGACAAAGCGAAACCCATCCACGAAAAGATCGGCAACAGATTATCGGAAAGTCCGAACCAAAACAGCGTCGGAACGCGCCACATACATTCGGTCGGCGAACTTACTTGCGATTGAATGGCGGCGAGAAAATGATTCGCCGGGGTCAATCCATGTTCACCGATAAGCGGGACTAGTTGTTGCGCTGCGACGAGGAATGCAACCGCGTAAACGAATCCTAGCAGCCGCAGAATGACAAAGCGCGTTAGCCAGTAAGAATTTCCGCGCGAGAAAAGCCTTTCGAGAATGTTTTTGTCATTTCCCATGTTGCAACCTGCCGGCAAGCGCCCGCCGGAAACGTTCAACGCTCTTACTCTTGTTCCAGCCTTTGTTCCATGGTGCTGTTCGAATTCGAGGGTGGACCCAGACACAAGGAGCTCGACCTCGCATCGCGCAACTTGGAGGCAGGCAGTTCCATCGCCATCTGCATCCGTAGATCGCGCCGACTTTTAACGCGAATGATAGCGAAACTAACTCTCATCAAGCGACTTATTTCCGCAAAATCTTCTTGCATTTTGCAAACGAAACGCCGCAAACTCGCCGAGTTAGGAAACGGACAATATCATCGAGACGAGAGAACTGCAGATCGAGCGCAAGCATTTCTACGCGGAATTCTGGCAGAAACGAGCGTGGGAAATTCTTGCGAATCACAAAGGAAGCTCACGGTCATAGCAATCCGTTTGGAAAAGGAAAGCGACCATCGCTTCACCTAACTAAATATGAAAGGAAAACAGATATGAAAAAAATGAAGAACCAAGCAGTAACAATAATCGCGCTGACGACAGTCTTAAGCGCGCTTGTGCTAGTGTCAGCATTTGGATCCGGTCTGCCGAACAACGTCTCGGTCTTTGCTACCGGATTAAACAATCCCCGCGGCCTGAAGTTTGGGCCCAACGGTTACCTTTATGTTGCCGAAGCGGGCGTTGGCGGAGCGAACTCGACTGTCGGCTGCTGCGAACAGGCTGCTGGTGTTGGACCATACACAGGTAGCATCACTGGGTCACGCATTTCCAAAATCAATGCCAACGGCGTTGTCACGACAGCAGTGGATAATCTTCCGTCCAGTCAGACAAGTCCGCAGACTGGTAGCCTGAAAATGGGCGCATCTGATGTCGCCTTTATCGGAAACACCCTGTATGTCTTGCTGGCCGGAGCTGGCTGCTCGCACGGCGTTCCGCAGGTGCCGGCGATGCCCAATGGCGTGATCCGCGTTAATGCCGACGGCACCAGGGATCTGATCGCTAACCTGAGCGCGTTTCAAATGGCTTTTCCTGTCGCACACCCCGATTCTGGCGACTTTGACCCTGACGGAACGTGGTACAGCATGGTACCGGCCCGCGGAGACGGTAATCAAGTAGACCTGTACGCCGTCAATCCGAACCATCAAGAGATCGAACGCATCTCTCCGACGATGGGCGAGATCAGCCGCGTCGTCGACTTCTCCGTAAGTTATCCCGGAGATACCAACTGGATCGGCCCGACGGCGATCGCCACCCGCGACAACGACAAATTCTATGTCGGAACCCTTACTACTTTCCCGCTTGTTGCGGGCGCTGCTAAGGTCTTCGAGGTCTCAAGGGACGGAGATATAAGGATTGTCGCTGAAGGACTCACCGCCATTACCGGCGTTGCTTTCGACAGCCAACATCGAATGTACGTGTTGGAGATGAGCACATCGAACGGTGGCCCTCACCCTGGTGACGGCAAAGTGGTGCGAGTTGATCCAAATGGCCATCAAACGGTGATTGCCGAAGGGCTCACTTTCCCAACGGCCATGACCTTCGGTCCAGATGGCGCGCTCTACGTTTCGCATAAGGGATTTGGCTTCCCGGCGGGCCAGGGGGAGATTCTGCTGATCACAGTGCCGCAGAACTGAGCCGGTCCGAAGAGTAGCTTGTGTTCTGCTCCGCTTTCGGGGCTGCTCTACCCTCGACATTCGTCGGGGCCGGCCGCTGAGCTACCCTGGCCATTGTGGCGACAAGACTCAATCGCGCGCCGCCGGGTGTCAACGGCGCCGCCTTATTCTTTCGTTTTCGAAACATATGGCGCCAGATCTTTTTCCCGGCCATGCAACGCCGCCATAAAACAGACACCATTTCTCTCTTGCACCACTCCTGTCCAACCTTCCTGCTCGACATAACGCCAACCCGAAAACTCCAAAGCGGCGCCGGTCTTTGCATTTCGCTCGGCGGGAAAAAGGAAAAACTGCATTCCTTTTTCGATCACCCAAATCTGCGCCACGCGATGCCTTTCCTCGTCGTCGAAGACCCGGCATCCTAGTGTGCGAAAATCAGCAAACTCCGGCGCCACATCATAATGTTCGAGCTGGTGTTTCATAAAAAAGAGATCCCCCAGCGCGCCGGCGTCGGTCCTCACCGGATCGAGCAGGACCGATCGGGTGGAGGCGGCGACCATCAAAAGTTTCCGCGCGGCTTCAGCGCCGGGAAAATCGTGCCGATGTTCGAGGAATTGGAGGACGAACACTCCAGCGATGACAGCGAGGGCGATGGCAACGGCCAGAACAGCCGGATTTTGCGCCATCTTCCATTTCCACTTGGAACGCGGGACGAGATTTTCGCTGGAAAACCATTCCCCTATCTCCGGTGGAACAGGAACGCTGCGGACCAGAGTCGCAACCGCGCGATCGAAACTTTGTTGATTTGCAAATTCGTCGGAGGCGCGAGCGCAGAAGACCGCTGCGCGCATGGAACGGTCGTTTATCAATTCCTCGCGGATGGGCGCACAGCTCGCAAGGAGACGTTGCCTGCGAGACAAGCGAACACTTTTCATTTCGCCTCCTCCTGCGGAAGAGTGGCATCCAGCCATGCTTGAAGCTGACGCCGCCCATCGGCCAGCAACCGGGAGAGTTCGCCGATCCTGAGCTCCGCTAACGAAAGAATTTCGCGATGATTGAACTCATCGAGATAAAAAAGCGCGAGCGCCGTCCGCTGCGGTTCGGGCGCTGCGGAAATCCAGGTCGCGAGCTGATTTACATCCAGCCGTTCGATTTGTGCCGGAGCGGAAGGAGGGAGGTCATGCTTCTGAAGCTCGACATCCTCCGCCCGCAAACCGTGCTCGCTGGTCTCGAGACAGCGCCAGCGCGCATCGCGAAAAAACCAAAACGGATCGCTCGGCGTTTCCCCATTTGCGCAAAGCAACGTCGCCTCGCGCAATGTCGCCTGAAAAACTTCCTGCGCTCTGCGCGGGTCGCCCAGCATCAGGAAACAAAAGCGATAAAGTTGCGGAAGATTTTGTTTCGAATCCGGCACGCTGAAAATTTTTAACCGCAGGATGGTACGCGCCGAGGGGGCATGGACAAGGGGCGATTCGGTCTGTAGCCACGGCGCTCCGTCGCCGTGCTCGCAACGCCCCGACCCGCCTTCGCAAACGCTCCGGCGCGGTAGGCAGAGCGGGGCGACTACAGTTTCTGCAAACGCTGAGCCACTTCCTCGGCATTTTCGCGACGGTTGAACGCGGAGATGCGAAAATAACCTTCGCCCCGCGCGCCGAAGCCGCTGCCCGGGGTGATGACAACGTTTATTTCGCGCAGCATCCGATCGAACATTTGCCAACTCGTTAGGCCATCGGACGCTTGCACCCAGATGTAAGGCGCATTGACTCCTCCGTAAACTTTCAGGCCAATCTTCGCGCAGGCGTCGCGCAAAATTTTCGCATTTCCCATGTAATGATCGATGAGCGCGCGTACTTGTTTGCGCCCTTCGGGCGAATACAACGCTTCCGCGCCACGTTGG
The DNA here is from genome assembly GCA_003219265.1 of Verrucomicrobiota bacterium. Lineage (GTDB taxonomy): Bacteria > Verrucomicrobiota > Verrucomicrobiia > Chthoniobacterales > UBA10450 > AV133. The sequence continues at coordinate 174 of QHQE01000107.1, read as the reverse complement.
ACCAGATAACTCACGCTGTTCGCTTTCGTGCTCCAACGCCGATGCCAGAGTGGATGCAGTGGCAAACGGCGGCCGTTTTCCGTGCGGGCAAGCAACGATTTGGACATGACCGTGAAACCGCAGCGAACGCCAGTGAAACCACCGTTCTTGGAAAAACTGCGCAATTCGATTGCG
>QHQE01000073.1 GCA_003219265.1 Verrucomicrobiota bacterium | reverse complement strand
CTCTTTTGCAACTTTGCGCCGAGTGGTGGGTTCAATCCGAAAACAACCGGAGGGTATCGATCATGCGAAAGAAATTGATTGTGATTGCACTGGCGGTATCGGCAGTCGGGTTTGCGTCCGCGCCGCGCTCGAACGCTGGCACCGAGGTGGTGGAGCCTCAGTACGCTCCGCAGCAAAGGTACAACTACGCGCCGCCACCGCCCCCTCTGGTCTATTACGCCCCCCCGCCGGTGGGCATCGTCGTCTACCCGACCTTTGGCTTTGGCTACTACCCGCGGCCATTCCGCGCCTACGGCTATCACCGAGCCTACGGCCGCCCCTTTTATCGGCACGGTCATCACTGGCGCTAACCCGCAGCGCACAGCTTGCCCGTCCGTGTGCGGGCGCCCTCGCGTGCCGGCGACTGCGGCCCGCGGTCGCGAACTTTATGTCTCACGTTACTTCTTCAGATCAGTCGCAATTGCGGCGAATTGGGCGACTCCGAAAGCGTTTGCGAGTAGGCAGCGGCCTAGAGGTCTCTGTGGATTGAACGATGTAACGATTCAACGCTTTAACGTTTCAGCGTCGCGAACGCTCAAGGCAGCGCTGTCTTTGGGTTTTCGCTTGGTGCCAAAAGCGAGGACTGACCCTTCAGCATCTTCGGCGGGAGAATTGAAGGAGGAGGGCCATGGTAAATATCTCCCCTTGTTTGAGAAAAAGAAGTGACAGAGGCGGCCGGTTTCTGATTCAATTGCGTTGATAGGCGATCTGATGAACGGGGGTCGAATCACCAGCGAGGAAAGGTCGACCATCAGCACGTACATCGGTGTCAGCATCGCGGTCGTGCTCACTACCGGGGCGCTCTACTTCTTCTTTCTCGCGCAGAAAGAGAAAAAGGAGACCAAGGGTTTCGATCCGAACCGGCCCGTCCCGAGCGACGCCACTTTGAGAAGGCGATTGAAATCGGACCAGTATTTTGTCGTGCGGGAAAGTGGCACAGAGACCGCCTTCCAAAACGAGTTCTGGAAGAACGAGCGCACCGGCATCTACGTCGATGTCATTACCGGTGAACCACTGTTCGCTTCGCTCGACAAATTCGATGGCGGCACCGGCTTTCCCACGTTTACCAAACCGATCTCGAAAGATCTCCTCGTCGAGAAACCGGACACTTCGCACGATATGCAGCGCACTGAGGTGTGCGCCAAACGAAGCAATGCCCACCTTGGCCATCTCTTTTCCGACGCGACGTCGCCGACCGGACAACGCTACTCCGTCAATTCGGCCGCCTTCCATTTCATTCCAATGGAACGAATGAAAGCGGAAGGTTATGAAGCGTTCCTGTCGCTCTTGGAGAAAAAGTAGCGTACGACGTGGATCGGAATACAGCGCGAGGGCAGCGCTGGATAGACGGTCAAGCCGCGGAGGGTCGCGGTGCGGAGCTGGGCAAGCGGAGCATCAGCGGCGTCTCACCGCGGCGGGTCATTTAGCTTCGGCTTAAACAAGTCCGCGCTCTCTCGAGCTTTGGCATCCGCCGATGTAACGATGTAACGATGTAACGATTTAACGGGTTACGTGCCGAAGGCCAGATGTTGAATATTTAGAGACGACCCCATTTTCTCCACGATCCATGTCGCTCATCCCATCCGCTCCATTCGGCGGCGATGATGTGGGAATCTGGGAGTGATTGAATGTCTCGGGCCAGTTTTCTTTCTCCGCCCCGCCTCAACGACTCAACGTTTTAGCGTTTCACTTTACCGAAGGTTGAATGCTTTGCTCGCGAAGACTTTCGAGTTTAGACGCGACCCCATTTCTTTATCCGATTGATCCGGCCGAAGATCCAGTTGCGCGAGTCGCTGCTCATCCGCAATCGCCTGCGGGTATGCCTCGCTATTAGGTCGATTTCTGCGATTAGTGTAATATGCCTTTGGAATCCTGCCCCACCTGCGGTTACGCGCTTTCAATCCTCGATCATCATTGTCGCCATTGTGCCATCCCATTGAGGGCGCTCCCATTGTTCCGGCCGTTTGATGCGAAACGCCTGCCGCAAATAATCATGGCCGTGGTAGTGTTAAGCGTTCTCGTCTACTGGATATTCTTCCGCTAACGAAAAGGTGCGAAGAGGGCGAATCAGGCTGCGACCGGTACCGAAGTAATAGCCTGGGCTGTCCAACGCCACGTTGACTTTACGGATTGCAAGACGAGCCTTTCTCATCATGGGCGACAAATCTCCGAAAGCGAATCAGAAGCACAAGGCACAGCAAAAGGCGAAAGCCAACAGCGCGGCTCAGAAGAAAGAGCAACAGGCCTCAGCCGCCAAGGCGGCGCCGAGAAAGAAGTAGGGGGACGCTGCCAAGCAGCAACCAACCTTGGTTCGTTAGGAGATTCCGCCCGGCTCAGCTGGGGCGAGGGCAGGATGGAGGTCCGCGAAGCGATATCTGAAATGTTTAGACGCGACCCCATTTTCCCATTCTAAACATTTTCACTGTCTCGCGAGTGCGACATGGCTAACATCATATCCTAATGAGCGTGCAAGATTCTGACGCCACCATGGCTGTGTTCCTCGACCTGGAAAACATCGCGCTCGGCGCGCATGACGCGCACTTTCCCGCGTTCGACATCCGCAAGGTGCTCGAGCGTCTGCTGCTCAAGGGCCAGATCGTGGTCAAGAAAGCCTACTGCGATTTTGAGCGCTACAAGGCGTTTAAGCGGGGGCTGCACGAAGCGGCGTTCGAGCTCATCGAGATCCCGCACGTGCGCCAGTCGGGCAAAAACTCCGCCGACATCCGTATGGTGGTCGATGCGCTCGATCTCTGTTACACCAAGAGTCACGTTGACACCTTCGTCATCGTCAGTGGCGACTCGGACTTTTCTCCGCTCGTCAGCAAATTGCGCGAGAACGACAAGACGGTCATTGGCGTCGGCGTTAAAAAGTCCACGTCTGATCTATTCATCAGCAACTGCGACGAATTTCTCTATTACGACGATTTCGTGCGGGTGGAACCGGCAAAGAAGCGTCCGAGCCTGGCCGCGTCCGCGCCAGCAGCGAAAACCGGTAAAGATCAGGGACCTTCAATCGACGGGGCGCTCGATCTTCTGAGGAAAACCTTGGAAGCGCTGCGGGCCGAGCGAGGCGAGGATTATCCGATCCGCGGCTCACTCATGAAGCAGGCGATGAAACGTCAGAACCCCGGTTTCAACGAGCGTGCCCATGGGTTCCGTGCCTTCAACGAACTGCTCCTCGAAGCGCAAAAGCGTGGGCTGCTAAAGCTGGAGCGCGACAAACAAGTCGGTACCTACATCGTTCACGCGATCGAGTAACCAAACGCCAGCGGAACCGCCGGCAATAGACCTAAGCCGAAATTAAAAGTTCCGTCGTTTCATGTTCCTCCTGTGACGGTGTAGCCAGCGGTGGCGAAGGCGGGTTCGACGTTTCCGCTTTCCTTACTTTGCGGATTTGTCTTGCGTTTCAAATCCGCAAACCACTGATTCCCATCTTGTGACGATCTCCAATTCCATGGTTCGCAAGCGCACGCGACGCGACTTCCTTTCCCTCGCCGGCAAAAGCCTCGGTCTGGCCGCGCTTTCTTCCGCAACGGTTGCCTCGTTACTCGAAAGTGTCGAAGCAGCGACGAAGACCGTCGCGCATCTAACCCCGGAGGAGGCAGCCATTGACGAAGACTACTGGGCCATCATTCAAAACTCTTTCACCGTCACGCGTGGCATCATCAATCTGAACAATGGCGGCGTTTCGCCCAGCCCGCGGATCGTGACCGAAGCGTTGGTGCGTTACATCTGGCAACAGGAAGACGCCACCGCCTACACCATGTGGCAAATCCTCGAGCCACAATCGGAAACGATCCGCACCGGCCTGGCGGAACTGTTCGGCTGCGATCGCGAAGAGATCGCGATCACGCGCAATGCTTCCGAGTCACTCGAGATTCTTTTGATGGGCATGGACTTCAAGCCGGGCGATGAAATTCTCACCACGACCCAGGATTATCCGCGCATGCTGACCACGCTCCGTCAGCGGGAGAAGCGAGAAGGCCTGAAGCTTAAGCTGATCCAGATTCCTATTCCACCCAAGAACCTCGACCAGATCACCGCGGCATTTGAAAAAGGAATTACAAGTCGAACCCGCCTGATTCTGATTTCGCATCAGATCAACATTACGGGACAGATCACTCCGGTGAAGGCTGTCTGCGCCATGGCTCGCGCCAAAGGAATTGAGACCATTGTGGACGGCGCCCATTCCTTCGCGCAGTTCGATTTCAAACAGAAGGACCTGGGTTGCGATTACTTCGGCACCAGCCTGCACAAATGGTTGTACGCTCCCAAAGG
>QHQE01000072.1 GCA_003219265.1 Verrucomicrobiota bacterium | reverse complement strand
GTACAACTACGGCTGGTTCGTTCCATTTTTCGCCCTGCTCCTTTTTTGGCTGCGCTGGGAGGGACGGCCAATGGAGGGACGAGCTCCGTCTCGTCCAAATCTTGGGACGGCACAGAGGCCGTCCCTCCAGGTTGTTGCAATCGCTGTCCTCGCGCTTCTCCTGCTTTTCCCGGTTCGCCTTTTTGAAATCGGAAATCCCGATTGGCGACCGCTCGGGTGGGTGCACGCCGCCGTCGTCACCACGCTCACGCTCTTATATATATGGTACCGGGGCGGCGCGACCTGGCTGCGTCACTTTGCTTTTCCGATCGGGTTCTTCTTCGTAGCAGTTCCGTGGGTGACGCCGATGGAAGCGCCGATCATTCAAGGCCTGATGCATGCCATCGCGGCGCTGGCAAGCGAAACGGCGAACCTGTTCGGTATTCCGGCCCGACTGGAAGGCAGTCTGATTCGCGTGAGCACCGGGCTCGTAGGTGTGAACGAAGCGTGCAGCGGTGTCCGCTCGCTGCAAACCGCGCTTATGATCGGGCTCCTTTTTGGCGAACTGAAGCGATTGTCGATCTCGCGGCGCATCGCGCTTCTCTGCGCCGCCGCCGCAATTGCGTTCGTGGGCAATTACGCGCGCGCATTTTTTCTCGTCTGGATCGCCGCCGCGCAAAATGTTTCGGCCATTGACCGCTGGCACGATTTCGCCGGGTACTCGATCGTTGCTGCCGTTTTTATCGGGTCGCTTGGCGTAGCGGCGTTGCTGGGCATAGGTTCCGCGCCCAAGCGTGCGGCGTGGCAGGCAAACGTCAGAAATCAGAGGACAGAGATCAAGGGACAGAGGACACACGAGGCAGATTCGAATCTCGCATCTCGCATCGCGAATCTCGAATTTCCACCGTTCTCCTTTCTAATCTGTGCGCTCGTCTGGCTGGTCGCAGTCGAAGTTGGATCGACATGGTGGTACCGCGCGCACGAGAGGAACCTTGTTGCGAGCACACCGTGGACCGTTCACTGGCCTGAAAGTGCGCCCGATTTTCACCTTTTAAAGCTCGATGAAGAAGTTCGTCGCACATTACGCTTCGATGAAGGGGTGGCCGCGTCGTGGAGTTGTCAGCCTATCGACTGGGTAGAGACAGTTAGTCGCGCAATGTCCACGCGGACTACCTGTTTTGCTTATTTTTTCCGCTGGAAACCGGGCCGAAACAGCGCGCTGCTCGCCAATTTGCACCGGCCGGATGTTTGTTTGCCAGCAATCGGTTGGGAACAGGTGGCCGACAATGGGGTTCGACAATATTCCGCAGTCGCAGCGTTTGCTCTTCCATTTCGTCATTTCGAGTTCCGCCATGGAACGAAGGAAGACCCACCGGCGCAACAGGTTGCCCACGCTTTCTATTGTTTATGGGAAGATCGTGCGCCGCCTGGCACGGTGGCCGCTTCACTACTGCCGCAGATGACGACTTCTCCTTCCACCTGGACACGTGGGGAACGTGTTCGGGCCGTCCTCGAAGGCCGCCGGCACTTGGGCCAGCAAGTCATGGAAGTTGTCCTTCGAAGTCGCGGCGTCATCGATAAAAAGGAAGCCCAAGCAGATTTCGCGGCGCTGCTTCCGAAGCTGATCGTCGTCACACCGGCGGAGTCGCATTGACTCCTGACCTCAACCCTGACCCTATCAACCACGGATTACGCGGATTTCACAGATGGCTCGGGCCGGTGACCCCACCAACCACCAATCACCGATCACCTCTCCCCTCTGACCAAATGGCTCGCTCCGATGATATTCTACTGACCGCGGAGGAGCTGCGTCTGCGGCGGCGTAAGCGCCGCATCTGGCTCGTAGTCATTCTCCTGTTCGTGCTCGCTATCGTCGTGACGTTTTTCGGCGCGCGACCCGCCAGCAACGCGATCAAGGCCTGGCAAGCGCGGAGGCATGCGGAGCGCGCGTTTGCTTATATTGATAATGCGCAGTGGAACGAAGCGCAAAAGGAAGCGATTGCTGGTTACCAATTGCAGCCGGGCGAGCCGCAAGCGTTACGGGCCGTGGCGCGTTTTCTTTCGCGCGTTCACCAGCCGGAAGCGCTCGATTTCTGGAAACAGCTCCAAAATCGACAATCACTCACCCGCGAAGATCGCCGCGACGAAGTAAACATCGCGCTGGCTGGGAATGATCTCTCCGTGGCTGAGGTGGCGCTGAAGGATCTGCTCACCCGAAAAGACTCGCCTGCTTCAGCGGCCGACTGGCTCCTCGCCGCGCAAGTTGCGCGGCAGAAAAACGAAACAAATGAAGCGAGAAAGCTTGCGCAAAAGGTGCTGGACGATTCGCGCGCGGATGAGCGCACTCAATTTCAAGCTGTGCTCCTTACGCTCGCCATTGCCACGCCCGAGAATACGGACGCGGCCTCAATTGAGGCCGCCTGGGCGCGTTTGAGCAAATTGGCTGAGGGAAAAACGAAAGCAGCGCTCGATGCCCTTGTTGTTCTCGCGCAACGCGCGCTCTCGCGTCCTGAAGGGACGGGCTCTGTCCCGTCCAGTTCTGTAGTCCCCTCCCCGTCCAAGGAAAAGGACGACACCCACCACGGCGGGCAAGCTCAGGTCGTCCCTCCAAACGATCTCGTGCGCGCGCTGGAAAATCATCCCCTCGCCAAAACGCCACATAAACTTCTCGCGCTCGATTTGCAGATGCATGCCGATCCCACCCAGCGCGACGCTTTGATTTCGCGCGCGATCGCCGATTGGAAAGACGCCGATGCGGCTTCGCTCGTGGCGCTGGCGACGTGGTTGGATGGCAAAGGTGAATATCAGCGTCAGCTCGATACCATCCCGCTCGAGCGCGCGCTCCAGTCGCGGGATGTTTTTCTGCAACATCTTGATGCTCTCGGCGCGCTGGATCGGTGGAGTGAGATTAAGCAGTTGCTCGAGAGCGAGCATTTCCCGCTCGATGAGGTTGTACAGCGTATGTATATCGCGCGTTGTAACGCACGGCTCGGTGAAAAGACCGCGTCGGAAAACAATTGGAAGCGCGCGCTGGAAGCGGCAGGAGGCGATTCGGGCAAACTGATGACACTGGCCGAGTATGCGGAAAGAAACGGCGCGAACGAGATGGCCGAAGTTGCTTACGCAACAGCGACAAATGAATCGCCGAAACTGCGTGCCGCGTGGCAAGGTCGTCTGCGCCTCGCCCAATCGAGCGGTGGGACAAAGAAAATTCACGCCGTGCTCGCCGGCATGCTGACGATTTGGCCTAACGACAGCGCGATCCAGAACGATGAAGCCTACATGCGTCTGCTGCTTTTGTTCCTTGGAGGGACGGGCTCTGTCCCGTCCGGGCAAAAGGACGACACCCACCACGGCGGGCAAGCTCAGGTCGTCCCTCCAAGTGAAGAATTGAACGGCATCGAACATCTCGCCGAAAAACTGGTGCAGCAAAATCCCACCAGCCTGCCGCACCGAACCTTGCTCGCGCTCGCGCGGCTGGAACAGCATCGCCCGGCCGCGGCGATCGATGTTTATTCAAACATCAAGGTTGCGCCGAACACGCTTTCCCCTTCCGCGCTCGTCGTGCACGCGGCCGTTCTTGAAGCAAACGGTCACCACGATGACGCAATGACGGAAGCACAAATTCCCCCCGACAAACTGTTGCCGGAAGAGCGCGATTTGATTCAAGGAGTGACAAATGGCGAGTGACCGCGCCTCCACTGTCACTTTTTACTTACCATTCATCACTTCTTCCTCACGGCTTCACCGTGAGCCCCAAAACCGTGGCCAGCTCGGCCTGGTTTTGATCGAAGGTGAGGAAATCAGTAGCCCCTAGCGTAAGTGCAGAGGCGATGTGAAGCACATCCATGGTCGAAAGATTGCCGCCCTGACGGGTCGGCCGCGACAACTTTGCGGGCGACACGCCTGCCACTACACACCACCAGTCACATGTCTGCGGAGCAGACAGCGCCAGCGTCGTCGCTGATGGTAGCCAAGCGCTACGAGTGTGAGAAGTCCTGTAAGGTAAGTGGCGGGCTCGGGCACGGCTATGACATTCAAACTAATATTCCGTCCACTGTAA
>QHQE01000071.1 GCA_003219265.1 Verrucomicrobiota bacterium | reverse complement strand
GTCGGACTTGTTCCCAGCTACTTCCGATGATTCGAAATCACTCCTCGGGTCGAGGTTTAGCGAAGTAGCTGGGTCGCCCAGCTCTCATTCTTCTTTTTGCGAAGAAGTTTTTTCGCCGGTCCTGCTTCTGTAGCGGCGCTCTGTGAGCGTCGCATTATTCTGTCCAAGGAATGGCGGCGGTCATAGACCGCCGCTACAGCAGAACGGACGAATGAGGTGGATCGGACAAATATTCTGGCTCCTGGCTTCATCCTTCTTCCCGCCTTCACCCCCGAAAGCTTTCGGGGATTGGCCCTGTGGAAGTCGTATCCAGTTACAGCAGCGCAACTGCTCCCGATTCACACGGGATTTCTCGCGCCGATCCACTTTTCCAAGCTGACAAAGAACTAGATCGACAAGTAGCGGCTTGCGCTTGGCTGTTTCCGATTCTGCTCTCAACCTGGTGGTGACCGGCGGCGCCGGTTTCATCGGCTCGAATCTTGTTCTCGCGTTACAGGAAAAATTTCCAAAGGCGCGCCTGACTGTGATCGATGATTTTCGCTCCGGCGATTTCAAGAACCTTGTTGGTTATCGTGGTGATTTCGTCGCGCAAAATCTGGCGACGCTCGATTGGCAGGACCAATTCGGCGAGGAAAAGTTCGATGCGATCTTCCATTTGGCATCGATCACGGACACGACATTGCACGATCAATTCATCCAAGTGCACGACAATGTGGAAAGTTTCCGGCGTCTCTTGAATTTTGCGCGGCCAACAAGAACCCGAATCATCTACGCGTCGTCCGCATCGACCTATGGGCCAGCGAGCGAAGCCAGTGCCGAATCAAACGGCGCCGCGCCAGCAAACATTTACGCGTTTTCCAAGACGATCATGGACAACATCGCGATACGCGAGACGAAGGAGTCGCCGGATTGGACCATAATCGGGCTGCGTTACTTCAACGTTTATGGGCCGCGCGAAGCGCACAAAGGCGTGCCCGCGAGCATGGTTTATCATCTCGCGCAGCAGATGAAAGCGGGACAGCGCCCGCGCATTTTCAAGCAAGGCGAGCAGAAGCGCGATTTCGTTTACGTGAAGGATGTCGTGGAAGGAAGCATTCTCGCGCTCGAGGCGCGGGAAAGCGGGATTTATAATTTGGGCTGCGGCCAGGCAAGGTCATTTAATGAGCTGGTCGATATTCTAAACAAATGCCTCGGCACAAAATTCGTGGCTGATTACATCGACAACCCGCACGCGCATTATCAAAACTTCACGGAGGCTGACTTGGATAAGGTTCGCAGCGCGCTCGGTTACCAACCTCAATTTCCTCTCGAAACGGGCGTGAAAGATTACATGAATTGGCTGTATCCAGAGAACGCGAAATGATTCGAAGAACGGAAGACAGCCATCTTGGCTGTCCTGGCAGACAGGCGTCATCGCCTGTCGATTCTTTCTTCGAACGACGCAAACAGGCGAGACGCCCATTTGCCATGACAGGCTGGAAGCCTGTCTTCCAATGACATTATGAAACCGAAGAAATCCGATCTTCTTGTCGAAATAATCGAGCACATCGACATCAAGGAGCACAACGTCGTGCCGCTGGTTGAAGCGATGAGCAAAATGGCGTTCTCGGCCCGCGATCTTGGCCGCGCCGCGCAAATTTACGAAACGATGCTGCGCGATGAAGATTGCGCGATCATTCTCTGTCTGGCCGGTTCGTTGTTCTCCGCCGGGTTGAAAAATGTCATTGTCGACCTTGTCCGGCACAACATGGTGGACGCGATCGTTTCCACCGGCGCCATCATTGTCGATCAAGATTTTTTCGAAGCGCTTGGCTTCAAACATTACAAAGGCGAAATCAACACCGACGACGATGTGCTGCGCCGCCTCGCCATCGATCGCATTTACGATACTTACATCGACGAAGACCAGTTACGTGTTTGCGACGCGACCTGCGCAGAGATCGCGGACAAACTCGAGCCGCGTCCGTACTCATCGCGCGAATTCATTCGCGAGATGGGACAGCATTTGAAGGACAACGCGAAGAACCGCAGTTCGGTTGAGCTCGCGGCTTTCGAGAAAAATGTGCCGATCTTCTGTCCGGCCTTCAGCGATTGCAGCGCCGGGTTCGGATTAATTCATCATCAATGGCATCATCCGAATCGACATGTCAGCATCGATTCGGCGAAAGACTTTCTCGAGCTGACCAAGATCAAGATCGAATCGAAGCAGAGCGGCCTGCTCATGATCGGTGGCGGCGTGCCGAAAAATTTCGCGCAAGATACGGTGGTGGCCGGCGATTATCTCGGGTTCGATGTGGGCATGCACAAATACGCCGTGCAAATCACGGTCTCCGACGTGCGTGACGGTGCGCTCAGCAGTTCGACCTTAAAAGAAGCGAACTCATGGGGAAAAGTCGATCAAGGCGCGGAGCAGATGGTTTTCGCAGAGGCGACGCTCGCCCTTCCACTTATCGCGGGATACGCTTATCACAAGGGCGCGTGGAAAGATCGCGCGGCCCGAAGGTACGCGGCCTTTCTCGACAGCGGGGAGTAAGGTGGATCGGCCGCTCCGCCGGGCGATGCCAAACAAGTGCGGCTCCGCCGCCATTCTGAACATCGAGCTCGCCACCGGACGAGTCCGTCCGACTGGCGGACAAGGAACTGCTCGATCCACCTCACGCTTCGCAGAGCGAAGCGTCTACAGATCAACCTTCCCAGAAAAATTTTGTCGGCCGCTTGATTTCCGACGGCAAACTTTTGTGCACCGGACAATTGAGCGCGGCTTGTTCGAGCACTTCGCGCTGCGGGCAATCTGCCGGCAGAGGAATGTGAACTTCAGACGGTAATCCGACAATTCGACGCGGCGCGGCCTTCGACATCTCTTTCTGGACCGACACAGTCATTCCTCGCAAATCGAGGCCGAGCTCCTCCGCTTTCATGCCCATGATCGTGCTCATGCACGCGCCGAGCGCGGTCGCGACCAGATCGGTCGGCGAAAATGCTTCGCCTTTGCCTTTGTTATCAGTGGGCGCGTCAGTGGCGATTTTCGATTGCGACGGACCGTGGGTGGCGTCGCAATGCAAATCGCCGGTATATTTGATATCGACCTTGACCATGTTCGATTATGCGATGCGTTTCAGCTCTTGTCATGTCGAGCGACAGTTGTCGCATTCAAATGACGAAATCCGAATGACGAATGACGAAACAAATCCAAATGACGAAGCCCAAACGGGCGCTTTACTGATAGACTAGTTGTTCGTCATTCGACTTCTGTCATTCCTTCGTCATTCGTCATTCGTGCTTCGTCATTTCAATCGGCGTTTCCTGAATTCTGTCCCCGTGCTGGGCGAATTCGTCGCGAAAGACGCGGATAAGATCGACATTGTGCAGAATGATCATGTCGGTGTCGTGCTTTTTGTGATCGTCGTTCTGCCAGCCTTCGTTCCACCAGCAGAACCCGATGATCGCTGGCCAGCGATTTGAAAATAAATCTTCCAAGGCTTCTCGCGCCCAGCGCGCAACAGAGACATGCCGATTGTGCAAATCGCAGCCAAACTCTGCGATGATCACTGGTTTATTCGGTGCGATTTTTGTAAGACGCGGATAAGCCTCGCGCATTTTGAATTCGAAGCTTTCCGCGCCATCACGAGTTGACGGCGTGGTCGGTCCGTAGGCACTGAGCGCGACCCAATCGCAATAATTTTCGCCAGGAAAATAATTCTCGAACCGGTTCCAGCTTTTCTCAGGCTCATCGAGCCAGTTGACGTGCCAGACCCATTGCAAATTATCCGCGCCTTCCGCGCGCATAAGATCGACTATGTGCCGATAAACAGCGACGTAACGCGCAGGACCCTCGATTGCGCCACCATTCCATTTCCCGTTCCAGCTGAACCAATTCCCGTTTGGTTCAGTCCCCCACTCGACTAAAATGGGCGAGCCGAAATTCTTCGCCTCGTGCGCCCAGATGCGAAGATCGACATCGAAGACGCCGGCAACGATTTTCTGCAAGCTGAACTCCTTTTCCGCGTGCCGCTGATCGACATCGGAGCGAAGCATCAGGCGTATGTACGGAACTTTACCTAGATCGCGAATCCAGCTGCACATAGCTGCTGGAAATTTTCGCGATTCGAACCAGTTATCGGAAAAATAAATCCACGCAGTTTTTGCCCCGACCGCTTGCTCGTAGCGCGCTATATCTTCCGAGGTCACGTCGTGCTCCGTCGGGTCGTGCGTATCAGTGCCAACGCCGCCCCAATAAAATCCATGATAGAGCCTTCCCAGCGGCGACGGATAAACATGTGGCGTTTTCCCGGAAATGGCGGGGACCAACAAAGCACCGAGCAAAGATAAACAGAAGAATTTCTTCACGCGATTGACTGTAGCGGCGGTCTGCGACCGTCGCATTAGGAGAAGAACGGCCCTGTCGCTTGGGGTCTTACGTGCCTTAGAGAGGGGCGGCGACAGCATCGGTTGCGGCGAGTCCGTTTCGCATTAGCCTGACGTATGCACAAAAATGTTACGGGAAAAGATTTAACGAGGGAAGCGCCGCGCAGTCCACGCATTCGCGTTGGTGGTTACGCCATTCTGGGGCGCACGATCGACAAATGTCGCGCGCTCGTCGCCGGCAACATCGGTGAGTACCATTTCGATTGTCCACTGGACAATATGCTCTTTGGATTCAAAGGCGTGAAGGGGGACGATTTCAAAGCGCAGATCGAGAAAGGCGCGAGTGATCAACAGATGGCGGAATGGCTGGATCAAAACGGCGAGAAGAAAACGCCCGAAGAAATCAAACGCTGGGGTGACGAAGTCCAGGCGACCGACCCATACAACGATCCGGAGCGGCGCGATTGGTTCACCGAACAAGTCAAACCGCTCGGACTCGACCCGGCGAAGACGACGTTGTTCGACTGGTTGGAGACTGACGACAAAGCGTGTCACGCAAAGGCCGCGTGATTAATACTTAAAGGGCGCCTCTTCCGCGCGCCCAACCTACGCTCAT
>QHQE01000070.1 GCA_003219265.1 Verrucomicrobiota bacterium | reverse complement strand
GAAGCGGATCACTTCGGACAAGGACCGGGATATCCGCAATTATTTCTGGAAGGGAAACCAGTTCGTCATTTACGCGCAGGACAACAAAGGCGACGAGAATTTTCATCTCATGCGGGTTGACCTGAAAAGCGGCGAAGTGAAGGACCTGACGCCCTTTCCAAAAGTGCGCGCAGAGCTGGTGGATGATCTGGAAGACATTTCCGAAAACGAAATCGTCATTACTTTGAACAAACGGAATGCAGAACTTTTCGATGCCTATCGGCTGAACGTCTCGACGAGCGATTTGAAAATGGTCGCGGAAAATCCGGGCCACGTCGATCACTGGGTGACCGATCATAAAGGCCGGATTCTCGCTGCCACCGAATCCGACGGCGTGAACGCGACACTGCTCACGCGCGCGGATGAAAATTCATCCTTCAAG
>QHQE01000106.1 GCA_003219265.1 Verrucomicrobiota bacterium | reverse complement strand
ACTCTTGGGCGAGTGCGAACCAAACTTTCTCGACCGCGCCGCCCATGATCGGCGGCACCGGCAGAAATGCGCCGAGCACGATCGTGATCTTCATGCGGCGACGCGCTCTTCCAAAACTCGCAGGAGAGAATCGACCGCGCGATTAATTTCGAAACGACGGGCGAAACATTGCCTTGCATTTCCCCGCATCGCGTCGCGCACCTCGGGCAATGCGCGAATCCAGCGTTCAATCAAACGAGTCGTGCCCGCCAGATCATCTTCATCGGCGAAACCGGAGCCGTCGTTCACAATCTCGCGCCAGATGTTAACCTTGTTCGAAATCAAAACCGGCGTTGCACAGGCGAGCGCTTCCACCACGGCGATGCCAAAATTTTCCTGGTGCGAAGGCAAAACGAATGCATCTGCGGCACTCAATGCGCCCCATTTGAGATTGCCGGTCAGCATTTCGCAAAACGTGATGGATGTTTCCGCGTCCGCCGCCAGGTGCTTTAATCGCTGCAAATAATCCTGATGACCGGGGGGACCGGCGATGACCAAATGCCCGGCTGCCCCGCCTGCAGGGTGCGTCTGGACAAACGATTCGATGAGCAAATCGCAGCCTTTTTTTTCGTGCAGACGACCGAGATACAGCAGAAACCGCTTTCCGCGCAGCGACGGAAAGTGGTTGAAGAAATTTTCACGCGCAGTTGCGAGATCGACATCCGGCGCGGCGGTGCCGTAATTCACAACGATTTCATTGGCCTTGTAGGGCAAGAATGATTCTCGCGCCAGACGGCGTTCTTCTTCGGAAGTGAAAAGGACAGCCGCGGCGTCTCGGAGGACGCGATATTCGGCCCACGGCCAATAGAGCAGTTTCTTAATGTGTTTCAGCGGATAGGTTCGGTTGAACCACGGGTCGAGCATTCCGTGCGGAAAAACGAAGTACGGCGTCGCGGTTCCGCGTAATGCGCGCCAGACGCCGAAGCTGTTGTATTGCCAAAGGCCGTGGACGATCACCGCGTCGTAATCGCGATGTCGATCGTTGATCCAGCGAGTGAAACGCGGCGCGTAGCCGTAGCTGCCGCGACCGGGACCGAGCGCATGGACTGGAACCGGGTATTGGCGAATCCAGGGATCACTCGGCGCATCGAGGCAAATAATTTCCACGCCATGGCCGCGACCGATCAAAATTGCGGATGATTGTTTGACCGCTTCCATCGGGCCGCCGATCGCCGGATTAAGCGAGTGAATGGACCGAAGTATTTTCATCCGAGCGGCGACACAATTGCATTCGCTTAGCGAAATGACCCAGGACCAGGATGCTCCACAGACGCGTCCAGTGCAGACGGTCCTCGCAAAATGCGCGGCTGATGCCGTTCACAAAATCTTCCGGCAATAATTCGCGGGCGATTGTTTCGCGAACTCCTTCATCGACAAAAGGGGCCAGCGGGCCACGCATCCAACCTGTCATCGGCAAGACAAAGCCACTCTTTGGACGTTGATAGACGGAAGGCGGCAGAAGGTCGCGGCACGCTTCCACGAGCAGCCCCTTGGATCCAGCGTAGCGCTTTTTCTCTACCGCAGGCAGTCCTAACACATACTCAACGAGTTCATGATCGAGAAACGGCACGCGCAGCTCGAGGGAAACGGCCATGCTCATTTGATCTGCATCCCGCAACAGGATGCGACGCATATAGCCAGTGAGCTCCGCCCAACTGATGCGCGCATAATCATCCGGTAACTCGACGGGGCATTCGATTGGCGTGGTTCCGTTTGGAAGCTCGGCACGATCGAGCATGCTGTCGGTGAAAAATCGTCGTCGCCATCT
The DNA here is from genome assembly GCA_003219265.1 of Verrucomicrobiota bacterium. Lineage (GTDB taxonomy): Bacteria > Verrucomicrobiota > Verrucomicrobiia > Chthoniobacterales > UBA10450 > AV133. The sequence continues at coordinate 19,890 of QHQE01000106.1, read as the reverse complement.
GGCCAAATCACCGGCCCCCGCATTGCTCGGAAGATCGGCTAATCGGTCACCGAGGTTGCCGGTCGCACCGAGCATTCGCCGCAGTCCGCGCGGTAGCCTGGCGATTATCTTCAGTCGGGGAACATCGCGGAAACTGGCGTAACCGCCGAACAACTCGTCGCCGCCGAGACCCGACAACGCCACTTTCACTCCGTGCTTCGCCACCGCGCGCGACACAATGTAAGTGTTGATCGCATCGACTGATGGCAGATCGAGTTTGTCCACCGCTTCCATCACCGAGTGAATCACTTCCTCTTCCGAAAGCTCAATTCGGTGATGGTCCGTCCGGTAGCGCCGCGCGATCTCCAGCGCGATCGCGCTCTCGTCGAATTCCGCGAGGTCAAAAGCAACGGAGAATGTTTGCAGTTTTCTCTCCAACTTTTGCGCGGCAATCGCCGTCACAATCGACGAATCAATTCCGCCACTGAGAAAACTGGCGACCGGCACATCGGAAAGAAGATGTTCTTCCACGGCCTTGTTGATCAGACCGCGCACTTGTCGAACAACTTGATCGGTGGAAGAAACAAATGCTTGGCGCGAGGGCCAGTATCTCCACATGTCGCGCTGCCCTTGCCGTGCGATGGTCATCGCATAGCCCGCGGGCAAGGCGTGGATGTTCGAGTAAAGAAGATTTTTCTCCGGGCAAGCTCCCCATTGTAGATAAGCAGAAATCGATTCTGCTGTGATCGCTTCGCCTGCGCTGGCGAGCGCTTTCACCTCTGAGGCAAGACGGACGCCGTGCGCATCCAGCGTGTAATACAGCGGTTTTATGCCGAGACGATCGCGCGCGAGAAACAACTCCTCGCGCGCGTTGTCATAGATCGCAAAGGCGAACATCCCCTTGATTCGGTCGAGCACGCCGTGGCGCCAGCGCGCGTATCCATGCAGGAGCGTCTCCGTGTCGCTCGTGCCGCGCCAATTCACATTTGGGCCTAACGAGTCGCGCAATGCCCGATGATTATAGATTTCGCCGTTCACTACGATCACGTTGCCGTTGGCCGGATCGATCATCGGTTGCACACCGGTGGGCGAAAGATCGACAATCGCCAAACGCGTACTACCCAACCAGCATCGGCCATCGGTTGAACTCCATTCGCCCGAAGAATCCGGCCCGCGGTGCGTCAGCAGTTGAAGATTGAGCGGCGTCGTGCGACCAGACGAGCAGAAATGGACTGCAATTCCGCACATACTATTGTACCGTGGGAGTTCGACCGCCCGTTACCACACGAATCCCTCTTTGCGGCGGAAATACTCCATCTCATGCGGAAGTTCCTTCAACGGCTTCGCGGGAACGCCGCCGTAAAGATGAAACGGCGCATCCCACTTCTTGTTCAGAAGCGATTTCGCACCGAGGACCGAATGATGCGGGAGATTGCTCCCGCCGAGGATCACAGAATCGGTCCCGACGAAGCTGTATTCTCCGATTTCAATTGGCTCCGATGATTGCCGTCCGGCTTCCAGGTCGATGCTGTGCGTAACGAACTGCGACCCAAATCCCGCTATCGTGGCGAACGCGCCGATGCGCACACGCGCGGTGCAGTCGATTAAATGCCGGCTGCTGATCCCGGCGTGGGCTCCAAGAATAAGCTCGGGACGTCGGTCTGGCTGATGTGCGAAATGACGGCTGCTTCCGCTGGGAAAACCCGTGATCCAGTTTAACTGCCCGATAATCGCGTGTGCGCCGAGATACAGCAGATCGATGTTTTTGCAAAATGTCAGGTGTCCGATGCGAGAGTTCTCCTCCATGATTAGGCGACGGGGACAAATCCAAGCAAAACCGATTTGGCTGGTGGGATGAATCGAATAGCCGAACTGCCTCTCGAGCAAGCGGCGCCGGGCCGGCCACGGCAGCAAGATCGACAAGAACATTGCCAATTTCTTCAGCATGCGGGCGCAAGCGAACGATACAATTCGCGATATTCGGAGATCATGCGCGCGGCGGAAAATCGCTTCGCGTTCTCGAACGCCTTGGCACTCCAGCGCCTGCGCTCTTCGGGATCGGCGAGTCGCAACAAATCGGCCGCAAAATCTTCTTCATCGTCTGGCTCGTGCAGCAAGGCTCCTGCGCCCGCGACGTCCGCCATCGGACCGGACGAGCTGCACACGACGGGGCAACCGCACGCCTGCGCCTCAATAATCGGCCAGCCGAATCCTTCGAAGCGCGACGGGTAAAGCAGCGCGTGGTGTGGAGATCGCGGGCTTGTGCGCGCAGGCTGTCGTTCAATGCATCGCCGGTAAATACCATTTGCGCATCCAGCGCGTCCGCGCACTTGGCAAAAATACGGAGCACGGCTTCACGATTTTTCCGGCGAAGATTCGAACCGACGTGCAAGACAAAGCGCTCTTCATATTTTAGATCGGCAATCGTTCGTAGCCGCGCATCGACAACGTCGTTAGGCAAATGCCGGTACGGAAAGTTTAGCCCGACGTGAACTAAGCTGATGCGCGGTCGATCACCTTCCCGGGCGAGGAGCCGCTCTGCGTCCTGCGCAGTCGCACGCGAATCGCATGCGATGATATCGGCGCGGCGCAGACCGCGCAAAATCCAGCGCTGGAGCATGCGGCCGGTAAATGAGGCCGGGCAGTCCGTGTCTTCACCCAATCCTCCGCGCACTGCGAGCAGGTCGTGGCATGTGATCACGAGAGGAAATTTTCTCGCTGAGCGCGCATAAGTGGCGTTGGAATGATCGCAAATGTGCACGAGCGCAGGTCTCGCCGCTAGTTTGCGCCAGAGTCGCCACTGAAACAGAATAAATTTGTCGATGTAGCCGAGCCACTTTGCCGCCGTCGCACCAAAGGCGCGGATTCTTCCGAGCACGGCAGGTGGTCGAACGAGCTCGGCCTCAACGCCACACTCGCGCAAGCCGTGCAGCATCATCGCATTGAATCGCTGCATGCTCTGCTGCTGATCGAGCGAGTAGTTACCGATCAGCAGAACCATTGCTTTGATCGTGTGGGGCGCCTTGCCCGTGCAGTCGGTCGGCATAAACGGAGCGCCCGCGAACAATTCTTTCAGCAGGTCTGACACGCGTGGAAGGCGCCCCGGCCACACTCGGGGCGAGCAAAGTTTCTTCGTTTCTGGCGGCCAGCGCGAGACCGGTGGTGAACACTGTGAAACCAAGAATGGTTGGCTGGCCGAATTGACCGCTGATCATCGGAAGAAAGCTCGAGCTGAAAAGCAAGAGCGGCAGCAGATTCCCCAAGCGCACCGACTTTACACAGAGCCATCCCATTCGCCCGACCAGCGCCAACCGCCACGCGACATATGCGAGCCCGAGAACAGGTCCGCTCTCGAGAAAAATGCGCGCCCACTCGCCTTCAGTAAGGAGAAAACCGCTGTGACCGGTGAGAAATTTCGCGCCGGCGTTGGTGCCGATCCCGAGTCCATATCCAAGGAACGGTGCTTTCCCAAGGACGAAAAAAGCGTCCTCGAAGCTGGCAAAAACTCGAGCGATGAGTCCGCGGGCAACGGATTGCTCGCTACCCGCTGCCGCCTCAGTAAATCGCGTGCTCAAGACATTGACGCCCTCGTGGAAAACCGGGAGACGGCTCACGACGAGTCCCAGGATCAAAATTATGATCAGCGCGCGGCCGAAGCGGTTGACGACGTCGCGCCGCAAAATGATGACGAGCACGAGCGAAGCGACGACCACGGCACACGCGCCCACGGTCAGGCGACTGCCGGAAACGGCGATGCCGACGACGAGCGCGACTCCGGCGACAGTCAGCAACCAGCTTTTATAGAGACCCGGTTTCAACAATGCCCACACCAGATACCCCGTAGCCAAAGAGAGATACGCCGCGACGCCGACCACAAAGGAGAACGTCCCCGCTGTCCGCACCTTGCCGAGCGCCGACATCATCATTTCGCCTTCGCCACCGGGTGTTCGATTCAGAAAGGCGTCCGGCGCGGCGCCGAATTGCGCCACCATCAACATCGACATCGGCACGAGAATTAGCAGCGTCCACCAGCCGAATCTTTTCACATCTTTCGGTCGCAAGACACTGGCCATGACAAAAATCAACGGGAGATGGAAAAAGTTGGAACGAAACCCGTATCCGCCGACCAGAGCGATCAGAGTGGGCGACAGATACGGCCAGAGTTGAAGGAAAGTGGCGAAAAGTGAAAGGAACCCGATGACAACGAGCGCGATCGTCCATCCGTTTTTGGGAAAAACGCGCGCGGGGATGGCCAACAAATAAATCGCGATGACGACGGGATCGCGCACCAGGAGCAACGGGTTGGAATAATCGGGCAGGACCCATTTGCGCAAGGCTCCTTCTATTAAGAGCAGCCAGAAATAGAGCCAGATCAGCCGGCGAATGTGGCGCTTCGCTTTTTCTTCAGAACTGTCGATGCTGTTCATCAATTAATTCGCGAATCGCGCTGACTATCGTTTCACCGTACGCGCGCCAGCTAAGTTCACCCGCCCGCTGCTTGGCCGCAATCCCCATGCCAGAGATGAGCGACCGATTGGCGGCGCACCAGTTTATTTTTTCAGCGATCGCCTCCGGCGAACGAATCGGCACCAGAAATCCGGTCACACCCTCTCCGATCAAATCATCAGCCCCGGCATTTCGCGTCGCGATCAATGGAAGTCCGCAAGCCATCGCTTCCTGTTGCGCGAGTGCGCGCCCTTCCACGATCGATGGCAAAACGAAAATGTCACAGCTGTGCATGAGACGGAGCACCTCCCGATGCGGCCGCGGCGGTTCGTAAGTGAAGTCGGGAAATTGATCGCGATACCAACTGAGCGAGCGAAGGGTCGAGCCCATCACTACAAGCTCGACCGCAGCGGAGTCGATCATTTTCATGGCCGCGAAAAGATCGGCCAGACCTTTTCGCTGGGTCAGGGAACCAACGAAAAGGACGCGCAAAGGGCCCGCGCTTCTTGTGGTCGATCTTTCTTCATTCGATTTAGCGACTGGCGAACCGAACGGCGCCACCAGACAGTGTTTCTTCGCGTGAGCTTCTGCCGGCAAAGATTCGAGCACAAATCTGCTCGGGCAAATCACCAGCTCGGCGAGGGCGAGTTCGCGCGTCTTGCGGGAAAGTTTTCCTTCCGAGTCACGCGTGGCGCCGAGCGTTGGTTCCCAATCCGGATAACGCTGCGCTTCTTCGCGGAGCAACCGCTGCGTGGTTTCCCAATAAGCAATGGGAAGATCATAGACACGTTTCAAACCAAGATCATGCGCGGTCGCGAACAACCGCTCGGCGCAATCTTCATAAGCGTAAACTGCGCGCACATCTGACCCGTATTCCCCGTGGCGCAGTCGTCGCGCGGCTTCGCGATCAAGACTCTGCCACACTCGATCGGTGCTCGCCCATCCCGATTCATGCGCCGTCAAGCCTCTGGCGCGCAAAAAACCGGCCAGTAAGCGAACCGATTCCCGGAATGCGTGGATGTCGATCTTGTCCGCTGGCAGCGCGTAGTTGCGGCGGAGTCTACCGCGCATCTTGGCTGTCAGGATGGGGTAAGAATTTTGGGACCAACCAAACGTCGTGACAAATCTCGCCAGGAGACTGGCGCCATCGAGCGCAGCGAGCACGGCACGCACGTTGGCATTGCCGAATGGATGCGTGAGCAAAACCATTCTACTTCACCGGTTCGCCACGAAGAATCTGGCGATAAGCGCGCGCGTAAAAGTCAATTGGTTCGAGCTCATCGGTAAGCTCTTGCCGGGTGCGCTCGGCGCGCTCGGCGTATTCGGCTTCGCTCATCTTCGCAGCTTGTTCGAGGAGATTCGCCAACGCGCGGGCGTCGCCGGGCTCGCACATCAGCGCCTGCCGGCCGCCGGCTTCGGGCAAGCCGCCATCGCGGGTGATGATGCAAGGGACGCCCAGACTTCGCGCTTCCACGGCCGTGAGACCGAAATCTTCATTCGTGTTCGGTGGAACCACCACCCAGCGCGCGTTTTTCATGCGCAGCGTCTTGGTTGTTTCATCGACAAACCCGGTAGTACGAACGCCGTGAAGTCCACGTCTTGCGATTTCTGATTCAATCGTTCCGCGCAGAGGACCATCGCCCATCAAGAGAAGCGGCCAGACTTCCCGATCGATATTGGCTTGCGCATAAGCATCCACCAACGTCGCGATCCCCTTGTTCGCAATCCATCGCCCGATAAAAACAAAACCGGTCCGTTCGATTGGTCGAGTCCAATCCGGGGACAATTTGGATGTCGTCGGGACTTTGCGACTGCCGCGCCGTTTGCGATTTCCCTCCCAGGTTCGCCAAACAAAATCTGAGTTGTACCAGAGCGCGTCGGCCCAGCGTGAACTGATTCGCCAGAGCAGGCGATGCAAGCTCCACTCGCGCCGCATGTAGTTGTGAATGGTCAGCACAACTGGTTTCCGGAAAAATTTCGCGAGAAACACCACGTCCGGGGACGCATTCTGCAAGTGCACGATGTCGGCCCATTTGATTGTATCGGCCAACTCGCGGCCGGCTGAATCGACAAAGATAAAGGATTCGTGGCGGAGCATCGTGGCCAGACTCGGATGCAGCGCGAAGCCTTTCACTTTTTTAAAGCAGAGCCGGACAATAAAATCAGGTTCGTGACGTACGGCGTCGGCCACGGCCAGAATGAACGCTTCGATTCCGCCGTAGGCACCGTGACACGGGCTGACCAAAAGAAGCTTGCTTTGTTTCACCGGCTTGCAGCTTAACCCCGCATTCGACTTATTTGTGCCAGTTGGAGCGCGTCAGCGAATTTCGCGGCGATGAGCTCCCACGACGAAGCGCGCTTCTGCCAGGCGCGAAGACGCTCTCCGCGCAGCTTTAGTTCAGCCTCCGAGACGCCTTGGAGCAATTCGCGCGGATTGATCAGCCAGCAGAGAGGTTCCTCCTTCGACTGATCGGCGCATACGGCGACGATGTTCAATCCGTGGGCGGCACAGGCCATGAACGTCCCGGATTTGCTGTAGCTCAACTCATCCTGCCCGGAAATACCAAACGACGCCGTCAACAACAGCTCGGAGATCTCGCGCTCGGGCCGGGGACCGCGCTGCTCGAAACCGTCCGCAAGTCCCAAACCAGAGAGCAAACCGCGCTCTTCATTTTCGCCATCTCCATTCGCGCCGACTGTGATAATCTTCGTGATGCGACCGGCGGCGGCGAGCGAGCTCAAACCGCTCCACATTTTTCTAAGCGCGCGGATACGCGCGGTTTGCAGTCCGAACAAGACGGCCCAGCCTGGCTTCCGCCGTGGATCGGTATCTTTATCGTGACGAATGTTCGATCCAACGGGAAGAACGTGAACTCGCGTGCGCGGCGCCAACGCGCGCAGATGTCCCGCCTGACTGGATGTGCTGGTGAAGACAATGTCCGCACAATCCAGCAATTGTTTGATCGAACGGCGATGGAAAAACTGCACGATGAAGTTCTTGTTCATGATCGGCCAAAAACCCCAGAGCTCATGAAACATGACCACCAGAAGACCGCGCGCTTTGGTTTTCCAGTCGATCAGCGCGCGGATGAGATTGCGCGGATAGCCGGCACGATCGAAGCCATAAGCGCTGTATTGCACGAGTATTTTACCGCCCCTTGACGGCAACCGCTTCAAGATTGCGTCCGCATCGGCGCCTAACTCGGCCACAAAGTATTGCCGCGAAGCTGTCCGGCTTTCCCGCACCTTCGGAACAAGCAACCGCAGATTTGGAAGCGACGGCCAGTGGGCGAGTACTCTCAGCGTGTAATCGCCAACTCCGCCCGCACCCGGAGTCGATTCCGGAGAGATGATGACGATCTCATCCGTCACGTCATCGCCTCCTCTTGCACCTTGGCTGGAAGCAAATCGGAAATTTTTCGGGCGATGATGTTCCAGTCTGCGTTTTGATCGTACCACTCTTTGAGCGATTGCGTTCTTCCGCCAAGATCGGCCTCGGAAATCGTTGCGACTTCGTCCGGCGAAATCGTGAAGCACAACGGCGTCGAGGCGGCGTGCAATCTGCCGACAATCGCGCAACCGTGCGATGCGTAGGCCATTAACGGGCCCGATTTGCTCCAGTTTTTGAAGGTGGCGTTGGTCAGAGCAAACTGCACCCCAGCAAGCAATTTGGAAACTTCAAGAGACGGCAGTATTCCGTGGCGAATAACGACATGGGGATCAGGCCACGCAGCAATCAGTTCCTCTGATCGCAAATCAAATTTTTCATCGCGCGGTCCGACGAGGTGAAGCTTGGTTAAGCGTCCATCCCTTTGCCACGATCGAATTTCTGCATCGAACATCTGCAATGTCTGCCAGCGGCTGAAAGGCAGTCCGAAGATCACGAACTCAGTACGAACCCTTTGTTGTGAAAGATTGTCCGGCGCAAGGATATTCGATCCGACCGGAGCTAGATGAACATCGGCGCGGCCGGAAATCTTCATAATCTTTGTCACGTGATCGCTCGTGTTCGTGACGATCACATCGGCGAGGCGCGCAAGTTTGCGGATGATGCGGCGGTTGCACAGGTCGATCCAATAATGTCGAGACGCGATTGGAAATTTGCCGGGCAATTCATGAAAAAAAATCAGCAAGCGTCCCGCGGGATATTTTGCCTTCCATTTGGCGAGGACCGCCGGAAGCCATATTGGACAACCGTAACGATGATAGGCCCGCCCCGCGTAATGCAGAAGAACATCCGCGCCATCCGCGCTCTCGAGCGCGCGGGAAAGGTTGGCGGCCTTGGCGTTGAATTCGGCGATCGCGCTATGATTGAGGGCGGCGGCTGATTCCGCCGCGCCTTCAACGACGAGGAATCCAACGTGCGAGGTCTCGCCAGGCCAATGTCGATGTAACAGCCAACTGTAAGCGCCGATTCCGCAGAGCTGCGGCGGAAGCCGCGTGCTGATAATGATGAACGGCCGCGCGTTCACGAGATCGTGACAAAGCGAGAAATCGTGCCCCAAAACTTCCGCGTCTGATCCGCGAGCATGAACTCGCGGCGCGCAAGGTCGAGAGCGTTCGCAGCGGCCTCCGCGCGCTCTGAGTTCGTCAGGTGCGCCAGTGATCTCGCGATTTCCTCCGGACTCAGACACGTGAGAAAAATCGCAGCCTTGTTCCCGGCTAAAATATCAAATGCTGCGGAAGTGGTGGGGCCATGATAAAGAATTGGGATGCCGCTGCCGGCATAGGTCACCATCTTGGTGGAGACACTGTAGCGGGCGAAGTTTTCATGTTCTTCGCCGAAGGGGATTGGCATGTAAAGCAGATCGGCGTTTTCGAGATCGCGGTCGATCTGCGGCTCGCTCGCAAAAGGGAGAACCTTAACTTCTTTAATATCTTTGAACACGTGGGGCCGGATATGTTCGCAACGGCATTTCACCGTGACAGCGACCGCGGGATGCTCGCGCTCAAAGATAACCGTCCCTTCAAGCAGAGCGCGCAGGTTGCGTTCGTAAGCCATATGGAAAAGTCCCATGAAATAGATCCGCAAACGGCCCGGCTCTGCCGTGTTCTCATACGGGGCCAACTCGTTCAACCCATCTGTGACGACTTGATAATCGCGCGCGCCGTAGCGGCGCGAATATTCACGTCCCAGCGCCTCGGAAATAACGAAGCGGCCATGCGCGTTGAGCCAGGCGCGGCGCATGGCCGTTTCACGCAGGACAGCTCGTCCAGCGCTGGCTGCGGTGTAGGCGAGATCGTCGTGCAAACTAATGAAGAACGGGAGAGAGAGTTCGCGAGCGACGGCGTGCGCCTGGGCAAAATCCAGACCGGCGTGCGGAATGGTATGAATGGCGCACACGCCCCGGCGCTGACAAAATTCTTTTAATCGACGCCGAAATCCAGAGGCGAACATCGACACGGTCATCTTCGGGAATATCGCCAGGCGACTCGTTTCAATTTTTCCCCAGGAGGGCCGACTGCGAAGATGTGTTTCGTTAGGCGAATTCTGCGGACGTTTCGGAGCGCAACAGAGGCTGTGCCATTTCATCGGCGCTCGTCCGAGCAAAGCGCGAAGAATGCGCGCGCCACCGCCAGCCCAGCAGAGGCTGAATGGTTGAACAAACAAAATCGTGTTCCGGAGAGAGCGCAACCGCCGGCGATAAACATGAAGCGTGTCGTCGGCAATCTTTGACCAGCTAAACTGCGCGGCTGCTTCCGCGCTGCGCTCGGACAGTCGTTGGTAGGAGGGTTGGTCGCGTTCAAGAATTTTGCAAATTGCGCCCGCGAATGCGTCGATGTCGCCACTCGGAACGAGCAGCTCAGGCAAACGCGTGCTTAAAATGTCGCGCGGACCGGCAACGTCGAATGCAACTGTCGGAAGAGCAGCGGCGAGTTGTTCGAGCACGGCCAAACCAAAGCCTTCGACGTAGCTTGGAAAAGCGCCGACCGCACAATCAGCCAGAAGCTTGGGAAGATCGACAGGTGAATAGTCGGAGATCAATTCGATTCCGGCGGATGATTCAAGGCCCAAGTCTGACAAAATTGTGTCCGCACCAACCATCGTTCCGAGAAAACAGAAACGAGCATTTGGAACTTCCTGCCAGATGCGCCGGACGATGCGCCCCCAGTCGTGGGAACCTTTCCTTGCGGCCCACATTCCGATGAAACTGATTTTCTTTTGCGCCAAACGGGCATCGGCGGGCGCCGCCGCCTGCAAAAGAGCGCGGCGTCGTTCGGCGGTGAGGCCATATGGTTGGACGACGACTGGGCGATCAGAAGCGATTTCACGGTGAAGACAAGCCGCTTCGTTTTCGTTAGGCAGATTGATGAGATCGGCATGCTGCACGGCCTTTTCGGAGGCATGCATCAGCCGCCGCCTGGTGAGCGTGTAGAGAATCCGGCCAAGAAATCTTCCACGCGAGCGGCGCGGCCAACGATGATGTGCGCTACGCTCGAAGCGATCATAAAGCCGGTACAAGCCGACAGAACGCGCAACGAGAAGTCCGTTAAACCTCAACTTCTCTTTGGACGCAGGCAGAGAACCAATGAGCGCGTCGATCACATCGTAGCGCGGGTGTTTCCTTTTCACAAACGCGGCCGCTTTATAGGCAAAGAGCACCTGGCGTAGGGCAAATCCTGCACGCGAGCCACGCGCATTCGGGAAAGCATCAGACAAACTGAAGTGATCGACAACATGACCGGCGGCGCGCCATTGCTCCGCCAGTTCCATGTAAACACGCACGGCGCCAAGTCGCGCATCCCAGGGCAAATTGAGCACAACCAGGATGCGAAGCGGCCCTGGCGCCGGCGTCAAGGTCTCTGCCCTCACTGTTTCAGGCTTATCCAAAACTTGTGCCTCACCGGGTTAACGTAATGACGCAGAGCCAGAGAGGCGCCGGCGTATTGATCGGGATAAACGAACTGATCATCCAACTGCAATACATACTTGGTGGGATCAAAAGGACGTCCCCCGCTCTCGTGCATCGTCAGATGTGTCATGGTTTGATTCGTAAAAAAGTTGGGTTCGCCTTCAAGTTCGAGAAATCGTTGGATGCTCAGCGACCAGTCGAGCTTCTCGAACAAGAGCAACACTCCCGTGTTGACCGGTTCCTTTCGCTCGCTCGGATCGCGCAAAAGTCGAGCGTCACCGGAAAACTGACAGTCGGCCAAATAATACGCGGGCGCGTCGTGGGCCACGGCGCGGGTGGCAAGATCGGGAGCGCTTGCGAAAAAGAGAACGTCGGAATCGACATATAAGGCGGGGCCGTTGGTCGGAAGCGACATGATCAACGCGAGTTGCCTCCCGGTTGGATGGGTTGCGAGATATCGAAGAAACTTTTCCGGCAGTCCGCCGGGCGGCGGTTGGATCGACAATCGCACCGAAACAATCGGGTCGATGCGTTCGAGCAGCCGGATGCTTCGAGCTGAGTGCGAGCCATCCGAAACCACGGTGAAACTTTTTGGACGCCCCACCTGTTGAAGAAACGATCGGATCGAGGCGACTTGTTCCGGCAAGGTCGTCTCGCCAGAATAAGCGAACACCTCCAGGGCAAGTGAGCGTGGCAAGGGCAGTGGCCTGCGCACAATCACGGGCAACAAAGCGCGATAGAGTCGCCGCAGCGTATCGCCTTTTAGTCTGGCCAGATGGTAACCGAAGTTTGGCATCGTTATCCGGGCGCTGATTGGAAGGAACGGAAGCCGCGATAACTGAGCGCAATGTTGAGCAGAAGATTGGGAATCGCGGAAATAAGATTGAAGGTCAGAACGCCCATGACGCTCGAGTAATCAGTGTAGGGAATCAGTGCTATTTGCGCGGCGAGCGTGAGCGGAATGTAAAGCCATGAGCCGGCGACCCAGGCTTTGGAGGCGTTCAGCGCCCAAAACGTTCCGGTCAGTGCGGAGAGGACGGCGCCACCCACCATGAGAAACAGTTCTCGATGGAGGTGGGCGTATTTGCTGCCAAGAACAAAGAGAAATTGGTCCGGAAAAATTTCCGCGCCGCACAGAACAAGCAAACTGAACGCGCTGACGCCGCCAATGATTGCCGCATATCGCCAGCGTAGTTTCCGTGCGCTCTGGCAGCGAGCGAATGCCGGGACGAAAACGTTGGTAAGAAGATTACTGAGCACCGCAAAAATCATCGCCAGTCGCCCGAGCGCGCCCACTTCGGCGACCGAGCTCGTGCGGCGGGCGAAAAAGCTGATGAGAAAAACCGTGATCTGTCCCTGCAAACAATAGAAAACAGCATTGGCGGCGAGTTTTCGGATAAAGCCAAACATGGCGGCGCGATCCTCGGCATTTTCGGGCGCGTCCAGATCGATGACACCCGCCACGTAATTTCGGAGCATGGCGTATTGCAGGAGCAACGTCGCCGTGGCGACGGCGACGGCCACGCCGGCATTGAGAAAAAAATACATGAGCGTGACCAGAACGAGGAGTCGCGCGATCGCGCCGGTGAGATCGATGCTCTGGATACGCGCGATATCGGAGCGCAACCGAGGGACGACGTCCAGGACGCCGAGCGATAGTTGGATCAAAAGCCCGGCGAGAACCACGACGATCAAGACTGCGGTGTAAAAAAATGACGCGCCGTTCTTGACCAACAGGAAATACAAAACCGGAGTGACGATGATAATGGCGACCGCGCCGAGCTTTCTCCGCACGCTTAGCGCAGTGCTGATGAGTTGACCGAAACGATGTCGATCTTGCCAAACGCGCCCCCCGATCGAGACCAGACCGACGCTGATGCCAATGTCTGCGAGCAGGTTGATCGTTCCCTGCATGGTATTGGCGATGGTGAAATAGGCGTACTCGCGCTGTTCCAGTGTGCGAACGAGCAGAATCCCGCTCAAGAACCCGATGATCTGCACAACCGCCTGCACGATCGCGAAATTGCCTACGATCTTTGCCCGCTGGAATGCGCGGCGAATGATCGGCGCAGAGCCCTCCTCCATTAGCGGCGGTAAAACGGGATTGAAGAAACTCATGGCGCCTTCAATTGCTCAACAGAGCCATGAGCGGCCCAAGTGCCAAGACCAATTCTTTGAGTAGTGGTGCTTGGATCAAGTGTTTTTGGAGCCAGCCGCGGAAATCAAATGACGCGTTGAAGGACACGCGCGGCCGTGTGGCGGCGGAAAATGACGGAGCCCGAAGGATGGAGGAAGCCCGAATGCTCAAATGACGAAGGAGCAGTCGGCGAGTTCTTTCGTCATTCGGATTTCGTCATTCCTTCGTCATTAGACATCCGTCGTTCGTTATTCACACTTAAGGTTCCGCTTCGCAATTCGAGCAGAATGGAACCAGACAAAAGGCAAATTTCCGTTCGCAGTTAAGAAGGCTGTTTGGCGGGCTCGCGCGGCGGCGGAGCGGTGAGCGCTTCGTCATCCGTGACGGAGGCGGGCGGGTTGTAATACTCCGCATACTGGTAGTAATAATATTCGGGCAGGGAGGTATCGACGAAATTGAGAATAATGCCCGGAACGTTGACCTGCCGGCCGTAAAGGAGCTCGAGCCCTTTCCTGATCAGACGCGCCGAGGTGTAAGAAAGGCGCACGACGAAGAGCGTGGCGTCAATCTTGGGAGCGAGGCTGGCGGTGTCATCCGCGGCGAGGACCGGCGAGCTGTCGATGAGGATGTACTCGTAGTGCTTGTACATTTCTTTCAACAACACATCGGTCGAATCGCGCAGGAGATGCTCACTCGGCTGCGACAAGCTCTTGCCGCGGGGCAGAATGAACAGGCTCGGGTAGGAAGTCGGTACGACAACTTCCTGCCAGTTGACTTCCTGTTTGAGCACTTCGGACAAGCCGAGCTTCGAAGAGATGCCGAAAGCTTCCCGGAGCGCGCCGCGCCGTAGATCGGCGTCGATCAACAAGGTGCGCGCGCCGGAGAGCGCCATGGTGATGGCGAGATTGGCCGCGATGGTGGATTTTCCTTCGTTCGGCACCGCGCTGGTGACCAGAAGTGTTTTCGGCCGGGGACCCTCGTAGGGCATGAAGAAAATCGAGGAGCGGACGTTGCGGTATGATTCCGCAAAAATGTGGCGCGCATCGTCCGGTTGGAGCAGAGTGAGCTTGCCCTTGGTCTTTTCCTTTGGAATTTGACCGAGGACACTTTCGGAGAACTGGTGCTGGAACTCCCCGAACGAGGCCATGCGATCATCGATGCGATCGAGCAGGAAGAGAATGCCGATGCCCGCGAGCAGGCCGCATCCCAAACCGATCAACAGACTCTTGATCAGCCCAGGCCGGACCGATATCGGCGGCGTGGCCATTTCCATGACGGAAACCTGATCGGCGCTGTCTACGACTTGGGAGACATCAACCTCTTTCAGATTGTTCGTAAGTCGGTCGTATAAAACCTTGAGCCGATCCACTTTTCCCTTGACGCGATTGAATTGGGCGAGGCGCTGGCTCAAATCGAGCGCTTTGGCCTCCCATTCCTTAATGTTGGCCTGCAGGTTTTCCATCTGTTTGCCGATGGATTTGCGACGCGTCTCGAGCTTCTCGACCGTGTCTGCGCGGAAGAGATCGATTAGTTTCTCCTGTTTCGAGATTTCATCGTTGAGCTTGAGAATCTTGGGATGTTTTGGCCGTAGATCTTTCGCGAGCGTGTCGCGTTCCGCTTTCAAGAGCTGGACCGCCTGCTTCGCCTTCAAGTACTCGCCTTCCGGACCTACGCCGGAAAATGGCATCCCTTGATCCTCCGTGCTTTGTCCACCCAGATTCATTTCAGATTTGTTCTGCGCGCGATCAAGGTTCTGGTCGAGATCGAGGAGATTGAGGAGATCGTACTCGGTTTTTAGCCCTGCATAGTCCCGGTTTAATCTCACCAGATAGGCGGCCGCGCTATTTCCCTCCTCCTGAATGAAGCCGATGTTGTTCTGTTTCTGAAACTCGAGCATTTCATCTTCGGCCGTTCGCAAATCTTTTTCGGTCTGAATAAGCTGCTCGGTGATACCGGTGATCAGGGTCTGTCCCTGCCCCTCACGCATTCCCTTTTTGAAATCGAGGTACTTCTGCATGAGCGCGTTCAGATAAGCCTGCGTGTAATCCGGAGTGCGGCCAATTGCCTGAAGATCGAAAATGGAGGTGCGCGGTTTTTGCACGACCGTAATCTCCACCCGCATAGGCTGCATTTCCGGATGGGTGGAGCGAACGAGCGCTTCCGCGCTGCGTTTGACCTCGGCGCTCTGCATGAGCTGAATCTGGGTGCCGTAAAAATTGACGCTGTCTTCGCTGTAAACCGCGCCTTGGGCGATGTTCAACTTGCCCGCGAGCATCATTTTGCTGGTAGAGAGAAATGAGGGCGGCATTTGATAAATGAGAAACGCTTCGACGAACAGCCCGAGACAGATCGTCAAGACCGGAATCCACCAGCGCCTGAGGAGCAGGGCCTTGTAGCGATGCAACCGGGTGATCAAGGTGTTGGACCACGCGGCGGGGGTGGATCTCTCAACGGCGGGAATAGGAGCTTGCATACCTACATGTTGATCAAACGCTGCGGGACATAAATTTGATCGTCGGGTTGAAGCACCACGTCTTCTTCGGTGTGCCCTTCTTCAATGACCCGCTTGAGATCGACCGTGAAGTCTTTGCCATTTTTCCGAGTGACCTTCACCTTGCGTTTATTGGCAAAATCGCCAAAGCCGCCCGCCCGGATGACGGCTTTGCTAACCGTATAACTTTCATCCGGAGGGACCTCTTGCGGCCCCTGGCTTTTCACCGAGCCGTAAACATAAATCCGGCCGCGCGATTTCTCGCTCACCCGGTCAACTGCCAGGATCACGGTCGCGTGATAATAATACTCTTTCTCGAGGGC
This sequence comes from Verrucomicrobiota bacterium, assembly GCA_003219265.1. Lineage (GTDB taxonomy): Bacteria > Verrucomicrobiota > Verrucomicrobiia > Chthoniobacterales > UBA10450 > AV133. The sequence continues at coordinate 3,660 of QHQE01000106.1, read as the reverse complement.
GCTCTTGATGTTGAAGGCAAGCTCTTTGCACGTTTTGCCTTGGGCCGGGACCAGGCCGATGTACGGCACTTCCAGCTCCCCACTATCATTTACCCGCAAGCGCTGCGAATCGTTATCGCGATCTTCCACCACGCGGAAACTGACGAAGTCATTCGGGCCCAGCTTCTTTTTGTCATCGAGAACCTCCATCGAGTTGGTCCGCATGACCGTGCTCGTGGTCGGCGGAAGATCGGCCGACGGTGTTTTGGCGATCGACGGAATCGGGCTGGCGGAATCTTGGGCGCGTCCTGGCGGTGAACCCCAAACGATTGCAGCGAAGATCAATGCATAAACACGCACTCTCATTAGCATTCCCGCTTCATCCCTTTAAAAACTGTAAGTGCCATCGAGCGAGACGCGGTTCTGCGTATAATCACGCAGCGGCACATTGGAATCTTTTTGCGTATATTGATAACGCAAGCCGAGCGTGATATGCGGGGTCAACTGATATCCAACGGCGATCGCGCCGCCGAAGCGGTGCAGATGTTCCCTGATGAAGCCGCCGGATTCATCCGCATCTTCGTAAAAGAACTCTGTGGAGAGGAGGGTATTGCGGATGATGTTCCATGATACCGTATGGCGGATGTAATTCAAAGTAATATAGTTGGAGTTGACGCCGAGCTGGCTCTCGTGGCCCGCGCTCAAAGATTGAACGATGGCAGGATTAATGCGATGCGAGATCAGGATATTGGCGTAGTAATCGGAGAGCTTACCCGAATCGTGAAACGGGCCAGTACTAACCACGCCGCCATTATTGAACGAGATCCATTGATAGCCCCCCGCCACCCGTACTTTTAGGTAATTGGTCAACTGCGTTTCCGCGAAAGCGCCGATGGCATAGTCGATAGAATCGTTTAAGACATTTTGGTCGTAATAATTGAAGACTGCGTAGGACTCGAGCCCGACGTTGGTGGTCGAGCTGACGGCGAAGTCAACATTTCCCGAAAGTTCCTCGGCGTTTCGGTTCAGGTAATTGAACGTCGAGGTCGTGGAAATGTAAGTGTAATGATCGTAACCCAGGGTGACGACGGCCTTGTTCAGGTCCCAAAGCACCGAGACGCCCACGGTGTTCTCGAAGCGCCCGTAGTCGACCACATTGCTCAGCGCCAGTTCTGCAATCGGATCCTGCTGAAGCGAGGGACGCTCGTGGAAGTTGATCCGGAAATCGCCTATAAAAATGTCGAAGGCCAATTGGGAACCCGGTGAAATCAGCACGCCACTTGTATCTGCGTTCGAATGGTCGATATAGAATGCGTAGCCCAGGCCGAGATCGAGTCTCAAGGTATTAAGCTGCGTCACCGGCCAGATGGCATTGACATTTACCTGGGGCCGGATGATCACGTCCTCCTGGGTGTTGACCTCGGCCAGGTTGATGTTGTCGTTATATTCCACACCGAGTGTGGCGCTAACGCGGAACCTGATCGGGCCCATCAGCAGGTTATAGGGAATGTGCTCGATATCTTGCCGGCGCGCTTCCGCGGCCGCTTCTCCGGCCAGTGAGGGCCGAACCACGTCTTGCGAGCGAGCAATCGACGCTGCGCACAGGAGCGGAAGGAAAAAAACGAGGGCGATGCACTTCGAGGGACGATTCACGTGAGCATGCGGTGGAGTGACGCTCATAGAGGCAAGTCGGGCGCGTTTACGTTAGCAGTTGTGATACCAAAAATACTCTGTTTGCAAAGCGATCCCCCCGCGGCAACGCGCGCCTCATATGAAGCAAGCGTCTCCCTAAACGATAATGTTTGGCTAAATCTGTTTTGATACTTTGTTCCGGCTTTTTTACACAAAATTTCCCTGGGCAGGCAAGCGAAATTGCCTCGAAAAATAAATTTATTATTCCTTCCTCCCCAGGAGGAGACCGCCCCCCAGCGGGCAACCGAGCAGGCCTCTGGGTCCGCCCGGACATTCAAGGAAATTTCTGCGACTGGCCCAGCCTAAGCTCCTAAATGGAAACGATATGAGTCGTTTCCCATCACTTATCCGCTCCCGATGCGCTGTTGGGGGGTGGTTCGGGGCGATTGTCCTCGGCAGCCTTGTTGTCCAGCTTGTTTGTGCCCGCACCGCCGCGATCACAAACGAGATCAACAATCGGAGCGAGAATCCTGATCCCTTGAATGGTGGCGCACAGATCGAATGCATTACGCCGGACGGGCGGGTATCTCCAGTCGCGAATCCCGGGACGAGTACTCCGGGCGCACCGGCCTTGATGATGGACGACGCGACGATCAGTTGCGCCTTGCAGGAGGGCGAAACCACTTTCATTATCCCTCTCTTTAGGGCCGCGTTACTGGATCGTTTCACGCTCATAAACCAAAACGCTGCCGCCCACGGCGAGTTCAACATCGCCGTTTCCAATTCGCATCTTCCCGCCGACAGCCCGAAGTGGACCCAAGTGGACGGGATCGTTTCCTTTGCGCATAAACGGCTCTTTAATCTTTCGATGCTCGGTGTTGAAGCAAAGTATATGAAGCTCTCGTTTCACGTAGAAAAGGCGGGCCAAATGACCGGCCTTGGTCTTTATCGCGCTGAAAAAGAACCGACCGATGCGATCGCTAAAACGGCGAAGCTGCCAGCTCCAGCAGAGAGTCGATATGGAGAAGATCGCAATTTTGATTGCATCAGTCTTTTAGCCGCTTCGCTTCTGTAATCGTTTCGTTTCTTGAATCGCTGCGCTGTGCGAAACGCGCGCAGAGGCGCCAAAACACACGCGCACCGCGTCGCCCGGGGGACGGCTACAGCTTCCGCGCAAGGCACGGAACTAGCTCTTTTTACGCACGGTTTCGACTGTCGTGACGCATGCGATTGGCTACGGGGAATCAGTTACAAGGGCGAGTAGCGCGATCAGCGGGCGACGATCAATCGGATCCATCCCGCAATAAGTGCACAACCAATGAAAACCACAATCGCGCATTATCTGAAAACAATTCTTCTCAGAGCCCGGAGCATCTTCAGATCGTTGCCCGGGCTACGAACGATGCAGTTCGGGATTGGGATGTAGGAAGCGGCTCGCTCTTTTGGCCACAAGGGCTCGAGAGTTTGCTCGGTTATTGTCGATCTTCCGCCGCGGAGCAGATCGGTTTCTGGCAAGAGCAGGTTCATCCGGAAGATCGCGCGCGCGCCGCGGCCAGTATCGGCGATGCTCTCGCTGGAACGAGCGAGCGCTGGAGTGGTGAATATCGGTTTCGCCGCGCTGATGGCAGTTATCTCCAGTTGCTCGAACGGGCGCTGATTGTTCGAGATGGCCAGGGCCAAGCCGTTCGTTTCGTTGGCTCGCTCATGGATGTCACGGCGCGAAAACAATTACACGATCAGCTCTGTCGTTCGCAAAAAATGGAAGCCTTCGGTCAGCTCGCGGGCGGTGTCGCGCACGATTTCAACAATTTCCTCACCACCATCCTCGGCTACTGCGACCTGGTCCTTGCCGAAACTGGCAGGAAGAGCGCGATTGCCAGCCATGTCGCCGAGATTCGCAGCGCCGCCGGTCGTGCCTCCGTTTTGACCGGACAGCTCCTCGCATTTAGCCGCAGGCAGGCGCTTGAGCCACGCGTCGTCGAAGTCAATTCGCTCATCGCTAATCTCGAGGGCTCGCTGCTCCGGCTCATCGGTGAGAACATTCGCGTG
>QHQE01000093.1 GCA_003219265.1 Verrucomicrobiota bacterium | reverse complement strand
TTCGCTGATGTAGCGATGGGAAAGCACCGCGGCCGCGACGATCGCCGCGTCGGTGATGCGCACGCCGTGATGCACTTCGTAGCGTTCTTTTAGTCCGCGCAGAATGGCGATCGTGTCCTCCACGCTCGGCTCATCCACCATGACCGGTTGGAAGCGCCGCTCCAGTGCCGCATCTTTCTCGATGTATTTGCGGTATTCATCGAGCGTTGTCGCGCCGATGGTGTGTAACTCGCCGCGCGCCAGCATCGGCTTGAGCATGTTCGACGCGTCCACCGAGCCTTCGGCTGCACCGGCGCCAACGATGGTATGCAATTCGTCGATGAATAGAATAATCTGGCCCTGCGAATCGGTCACTTCTTTTAGAAACGCTTTCAGGCGATCTTCGAATTCGCCGCGGAATTTCGCGCCCGCCACCATCGCCCCAATGTCCATCGCAATAACGCGTTTTTGCTTCAGCGAATCGGGGACGTCGCCGCTGATGATCCGCCGCGCCAGTCCTTCCACGATTGCCGTCTTACCGACACCCGGATCGCCGATCAGCACCGGGTTGTTTTTTGTGCGACGCGAAAGGACTTGCATAATGCGGCGGATTTCGTTGTCGCGGCCAATTACCGGATCGATCTTGCCGCGCCGCGCCAATTCGGTCAGGTCGCGGCCGTATTTCTCGAGCGTTTGATATTTACCCTCAGGATTTTGATCGGTCACGCGCTGCGAACCGCGCACCTGTTGCAACGCTTGCATTAGTTTGTCGGGCGTAACCCCGAGATCCTTCAGCACTTTTGCCGCGGGAACGTTCGTGCTGGCCAGCGCCAGGAGGTAATGCTCGGCGCTCGTGAACTCGTCTTTCAACTTCGCCATCTCCTTCTCCGCGCCGTCGAGCACGCTCCGGAGTTCATTAGAGAGGCGAAGATCGACAGTCGCGCCGTGAACTTTCGGCCGACGCTCGAGCTCGCTCGCCAATCGTTCGCGCAGACGATCAACCGGGACGCCGATTTTCTCGAGCAGCGGCTGAGCTATTCCGTCGGTCTGATCGAGAAGCGCAGAAAGAAAATGTTCATTCGCAATCTCCTGTGTGTGAACCTGTCGACGCGCATAGACCACCATGAACTATCGCTTCCAGTGCAGCAAACGCACTTTTAACCACTACTTCGCGCGCGCAAAGTTTCTCTCCATTGCAGCAGCGCTTTTCCCCGCGTATGAGTCTGGGCGATGAGCGCAGAAGCAAAACCGTTTGGAGGCAGAACTCTTGAGTTGCTGCGGGCGGGCCCGTTTCGCCGCTACATCATCGGCTCGCTCATTTCCGATAGCGGCACGTGGATGCAAGTGATGGCGCAGGGCTGGGTCATGAGCACGCTGACGAACAAGGCGATTATGCTCGGCTTGGTGAATCTCGCCGCCGGCCTGCCGACCCTTGCGCTAACTATGATCGGCGGTTCAGCGGCCGATCGATTCGACAAACGAAAGATTTTAATCGCCACACAAATCGCGCAGATCGCATTCGCGCTCGCGCTGGGCTGGCTCGTTTTCATCGGTCAAATCCAAATTTGGCACATAATCTTTTTTGCAGCGTTGCTCGGCGTCTCAATCGCGTTTGAAATGCCGGCGATCTCGGCGCTCGTGCCGGAGCTCGTGAACCGCGAACAAATTGCGTCGGCAGTTGCTTTGGATCGTTCGGTTTTTCATGGCTCGCGGCTCATCGGACCATCGCTGGCCGGTTTGTTCGTAGGTTGGTGGGGAGCGGCCTCAGCCTTTTTTGCAAACGCGTTTTCGTTTCTCGCGCTTATCATTGCGCTGATTTCACTTCCGCGACGTCCAGTTGGCACAAAGGAAGAAGAAGAAAAACGGCGCAGCGGGATCATGGATGGCTTTCGCTATGTCCGATCGGATCGCACCATTCTTTCGATGATCATGCTCATTGCGCTCACCACCATTTTCATTTTTCCGACGATCTCGGTAATGTTGCCGCTTTACGTGCGCAATGTATTGCAGCTCGGCCCGGACAGTATGGGCTGGCTCATGGCAACATCGGGGAGCGGAGCCTTTCTCGGATCGCTCGGTTTACTGAGCATCGCGCGCGAAAAACGATTAAAATTCATGAGCGGCAATGTTCTGGCCGTGGCAGCGGGCGTTTTTTTTATGTCGCGTTCGCACAGCTTTCTTCTCACAGCCTGCTCGATGGGTGTACTCGCGATTGCACTCTCCATGAACTTCGGCCTGGCCAATACGATCGTGCAGGAGCACGCGCCTGCGCATCTTCGCGGCCGCGTCTCCGCAGTCTTCGGCTTGAGTTTTTTTGGCTTGATGCCAATCGCCGGTCTCATCGTCACCGGATTTTCCGATTTGATCGGCATGCGCACTGCGCTGGCCGTTGCCTCGGTGATCTATGGAATCGCCGCGTTCTATGTTTTGAGCCTCGCCGGACGCCACGTGTGCGACCGTCCTGTTTCTCCCGTGCCGGAATCGGAGCTGGCGCCGGTGGCGTGAGCACTCGTTAGGCGCAATCATGATTTCGTTTTCGACCTGCTGGAATTCCGGACGGCACACTGCTGGCGACGAAATGCTGCGCGAGATCAAGGGCAACCTCGGGTTCGACTCGATCGAGCTTGGTCATGGCATCCGCATCTCACTCATGCCCGGAATCCAAAAAATGTTCGATGCGGGCAAAGTCCGCTTCAGCAGCCTGCACAACTTTTGTCCGCTGCCGGTGGAAGTCATGGGCGCGTCTCCAGATTGCTACCAATTCTCCGCGACGCATCCGAAGGAACGGGAGCGCGCGGTGAAACAGACATTTCAAACAATCGATTTCGCCGAGCGGCTCGGCGCGCCATTTGTTGTCATGCATCTCGGCGAAGTGCCGATGCAGCCGATCACCGATTCGCTGATCGCGCTCGCGAAAAAGGGAGAACTCCTTTCGCGAAAATATGTGCGCCGAAAAATTAGAGCCGTCGAAATGCGCGAGGCCGCCGCGCCAGGTTATCTCGAGCGCGTGAAGAATTGTCTGGGCCGCGTTGTCGATTACGCCGCTTCCAAAAACATCCGGCTCGGCATCGAAGGGCGACGTGGATATGAAGAGATCCCAAGCGAGCGCGAACTGCCTGGGCTTCTCGACGAGATGAATTCGCCCCAACTCGGGTACTGGCACGACTTTGGGCACATTCAGATCAAAGAAAATCTTGCCTTCCTCGATCACGCCGAATGGCTGCGCGCGATCGCTCCGCGCACGTTCGGTTGTCACTTACAGGACTGCATTTGGCCGGCCCAGGATCATCAGCCGCCTTTTGCCGGAGATATCGATCTTAAGAAACTTGTTCCGCTCCTGCCACGCGACTGTTTGTTTGTCTGGGAAATGAGCCCGCGCAAAACTGCCGAGGAAATCCGGCGTTCGGTCGCAATTTGGAAGGAGCAGTTCGGCGAATGAGAAAAATCTGCATCACTCTCCTGCAACTGGCCGTCACCATCGCCGTTCTCTATTGGGTTTTTCATGACCCAAATAAACGCGCGCAAATGGGCGTCGCCTTGCGCACCGCGGATTACACTTGGATCGCCATCGGCATCGTCATTTATCTGGTCGTGGAAATCGCAGCAGCCGCGCGTTGGCAGGTTCTTCTGCGCGTGCAAGACATCCATTTAACCCTGCCTCGGATGTCCGGGCTGTTTTTCATCGGGATGTTTTACAACCAATTCCTGCCCGGCGGAACCGGCGGCGACATTATGAAATCGTATTTGTTGCTCAAAGAAACGCCTGGAAAAAAAGTCGGCGCACTCCTGGCTGTGCTCTTCGATCGACTGGTGGGACTCATCGCGCTCGTCACCCTTACCGGCACGCTCATCGCTCTGCGGTATTCGTGGCTTGCGCAGACGCACGAAACGCGCCAGCTCCTTTGGGTTCTTCTTATCGTGCTGGGCGGCTCTATCGTCTTTTTGTTGACGACATTTGTCATCAGTGGTTTTAACCTCGTCCACTGGCTGCCGGAGCATTTTCCTGGACGCGAAAAACTAATCGAAGTTTCCGCGGCCTATCATCTTTATGCGCGCCATTGGCCGGGAACGTTATTGGCATTTGGCGCATCCCTTGTCGCGCATCTGGCCACCTTCGCGACCTTTCTCTGCGTCGCCTACGCCTTTCGCGCCAAAGTCGCGATTGTCGATTTTTTTGCCGTTATGCCGATTGAGCGAACCATCTCAGCACTGCCGATCAGTTTCGCCGGCGTCGGAGTGCGCGAGAAAGTCCTTCAGATCATGTTGCACGGTTTGTGTGGCGTGCCCGAAGCGGTCGCCGCGCTTATCGGCTCGATGAGCTTCCTCATCATTTTATTCTGCTGCCTTCCCGGCGGCATCGTTTACTTCTTTTACAAACCGAGTGGCGAAATGAAACGCGTGAAACTGCGCGAGATGCAACGCGAGGTCGCTACTCTCGAACATGAGATCAGCGAAGCGGAATAAGTCGGCGCAAAGATCGACATCGTTTCCTCGGAAATCGCTTCGCCCATTTGTCGTCGTCACTTTTGCCATGACGGTCGATGGAAAAATCACCACGCGAAATTTTTCGCCGGTCGATTTCACTTCGCGCGAAGATAAGATGCATTTGTTTCGCCAGCGCTCGTTAGGCGATGCCGTCTTGATTGGCCACAGCACGCTTAAACAGGACAACGTCCGTCTTGGTTTGCCGCAACCGGACTTGCGTGAAGCGCGAATCGCGCGCGGCCAGACGCCTTATCCGATTCGCGTCATCGTTTCAAACGAGGGAAAGATCGACAATCGATTGAAGATTTTTCAGTCCGATATTTCGCCGATCCTAATTTTTTCGACAAAGCGAATGCCGAAAAGGACTCGAACGGCGCTTCGGCAGAAAGCGATCCTGTATCTTAGTGAATCGCAACATGTCGATCTTGCTGGGATGCTGGGAGCGTTGCGCAGCCAATACAATGTCCGCACGGTCGCATGTGAAGGCGGCGCAACCCTTTTCCGCTCCCTTTTAGAGCGCGGCCTGGTCGATCAGCTAAACCTCACGATCGCGCCGTATCTGTTTGGCGGAGCTAAGGCGCCGACTCTCACCGGATTGAGCAAAGAATTCTTGCCGGCCAGCGTGCATTGTTCGTTGACTAACATGCGCGTGGTGGGCGACGAATGTTTCCTGACTTATCGCATTAAACGAAAGGCGAAATTGTAAACCGGCGATTTTCGCTGCGAGGTCTCGGTCGGCTCGCGGAAAACTTTCCGTCCAAGGCAACGACTGCTAAACTAGCAAGCAATGGGCTTGCGCGGGATCGTTTCGTTCAACGCAATCTTCGCTCTGCTCCCGATTTTGGTTTTCGCGGAAGCGAGCGTTGAAGGGCGGGTGGAACTGCCGAAATCGCATTCGGCGCCGGTCATGGCGAAACGCTACGAAATCGTCACGATCGGCGGCGTCCTCGCGACGCAGCCACCGCTCGCGGTCGTGTACCTCGATGGTTCTTTTCCGAAACCAAAGTCGCCTTCAACGAAACAGATTGTGCAAAAGGATTTGGCGTTCCTTCCATCGCTCCTGCCGGTCCAGGTCGGTACCAGAGTGGAATTCCCGAGCCTCGATGATACCTACCACAATATTTTTTCGTACTCTCCCGCAAAACGGTTCGACCTCGGGCGCTATCGTCCGGAGGAACGGCCGATCCCATCGGAGGTTTTTGACGCGCCGGGGCTGGTGGTACTTCGCTGCGATATTCATGAGCACATGCGCGGGCTTCTTCTCGTGCTCGATACTCCATATTTTATTACGACCGATGAAGAGGGGCGATGCTCAAAGCGTGGATCGACAGTAAGACGACGCGGGAAAAGCCCGTGGAGCTGAAAAGGGGCGCCACGTTGCGCGTCGATTTCCCGTGAATTCTCCGATCAAGGCAAGCAAAACCGGGATGATGAGTTTCCGGACGAAATTGTTGGCCGCAATGATGCTGGTGGTTTCCGCGCTGACGAGTCTGGGACTTTATCTCTCTCAACGCACCGTCGCGGCGGGCGCGGAGCGCGATTCGCAGCAGAATTTTCAAGCCGAGCTTTCTTGGCTGCACAAAATCCAGGAGTTGCGCCATGCGGCACTCGCGGAACGTTGCCGCGCGCTGGTAGCGAAGCCGCGAATCCATGCCGCGCTGGAAGACAACGCTCTCGATTTATTATATCCGAGCGCGAAGGATGAATTGCGCGATTTGATGGAGGGCGATGAACCATCGCCGGAGCAAGAAGCGGGGACGCTTAATGCAAAATTTTATCGTTTTCTAGATGGCACCGGTGCCGTTCTGTCGCCGCCAAATCCGAAAGATGTCGGGAATCTGAGCGCGGGCGCGGAAGGGCAATTGGCATTCAAAAAGTTACCTGGGATGCAACAAATTGGGTACCTCTCGGAAAGTGGCGATGTCGCGAGTGAAACTGTGGACGAAGTAATGGTAGTACCGATTTTTTCCACTGAGACCGGCGATGTTATTTCGGCGCTCGTCGTCGGATTCCAACCTTTCGAGCCTGCCGGCCAGCGGGTAGGCGCGGAGATAAAAAGCGGCATCTGGTTGAATGGACGACTGCACCTGCCAGCGTTGTCGAAATCGGCGCAGGCATATCTCGGCGGCGAAATAACGAACGTAGTCA
>QHQE01000092.1 GCA_003219265.1 Verrucomicrobiota bacterium | reverse complement strand
GAACGCTCCTTGGCGTAACGCTGTTTGCCATTATCCCCGAAAGCTTGGAAAACAGCAGTTGGTGGGCAGTGGCGCTAGCGGCCGCGACAGGTTACGCTCTGTTTTTCCTTATCAGCAAGTATGTTCATCACGTTTGCCCCGCGTGCGCAGCCAGTCACTTCGATGAAGACACCACGCGCCATTTCAGCGAGATCGCCACCGCATTGATTGTTGCATTGGCAATTCATAGCACGACTGATGGCCTGGCCCTGGGGATCGGGCGGGAGATTCACGCGGCGACGTCAGCTAAGTGGTCGTTATTCCTGGCTCTGTGTATTCATAAATTTCCAGAAGGCTTCGCTCTCGGCAGTCTCTTGATCGGCGCCGGCTTTGCGCGCTTAGTCACTGTGGGCTGGGTTGCAACAACCGAAGCAACCACGCTTCTCGGAGGTGCAATTGGATTTTTTTTCCTGGCAAACGCTTCGACGTTTTGGCTCGGCCTGATCATGGCGCACGTCGGCGGCGGATTTATCTATCTGGCTGCACACGCCATCCTGGGCGAAATGATGAAGCACGGGAAGGCACTGGTGGTAACGAGTTTTTTTGCCGGATTTGCTTTGATCGGGGCCCTTAACATTTGCTTGAGAATGCTCGTACCGTAGCGATTACAATTTCGCAGTGCCAGGTCGTGCAGCAATTCAGGACGCCGGTCTATACGTATATCGCGGGGAATGATTCTCGATCATTATCGCTGGCTTGATGCGGCGCTCGGGCCGCTTGACCATCTGATTTGATTCGTGCACTCCCGCTCAGTTGGCCTCTGGGCTTGTTAATCCATCTCGCTCGCTTCCGATGGGCTGGATTCTGCTTAGGCCATTTCCCATGCTTGAGTGCACTGGCTGGCGCGCATTCAGTTGGTAATCGCCATTACTCCCGGCCGCATCCTTTATCGGTTCCAGGCGATGGAAATCGCGACGGTATGGCAGGTCATATACTGCGCACACGTCCTTGGGGAAGAGAAGGTCCAGTGTCCAGTCGAATACCACACGAACCTTCTTGTCCAAGCCGGGCAGTTTGCCCAGGTAAATCGTCCGCCACATCCACCAGGCGAAGAAGCCTGAAAAATTGAGACCAAAAATCCGCGCCACGCCCGTCCGACGACCGATTGAGGCCAGCAACCCGATGGTCTTGAACGAGAATGATCTTAGAGGACGACCTTGGAGCGCTGCCGTGATATTCTGCGCCACAACCTTGCCTTCGCGTATGGCATGTTGCGCGGTTGGTGGATGAGACTTCCCCGGATTTCTGATGTCTGGCACAAACGCACAATCCCCCACGGCCCAGACATCAGGCCGATCGGGAACTCGCAAGAATTGATTCACGACTATTCGGCCTCGTTCCTTTGCGCAAGGGAGCGACGAGATAATCGGACTGGGCACGATTCCGGCAGTCCACACCAAAGTGCGGCATGGAATTGGAACGTGATGGGCGAAAGAGACATTGTCGTCTGTCATGCTCTTGACTCGGGTGTTAAGGCGAATTTCAACACCGCGCCGCGCGAGCACCTTCTGGGTGTATCGTCCCAGGCTTTCACCCAGTTCCGGCAGGATCACCGGCCCAGAGTGAACCAGCAGAATTCGCAGCATATCTTCACACAGATTCGGATAGAACGGCAGCGCCTCCCGCACGAAATCATTTAACGCTGCCACCGTTTCCACACCGGCGAAGCCACCGCCCGCCACTACGAAAGTAAGTAACGATTGCCTGTCGGCGAGATTGCATTCGGAGTTTGCCTCTTCCAAATGTCCGATGATTTGAGCGCGCAATTGAATCGCATCGCGAAGCGATTTCATTGATACGGCCAGGTCGGCGAGACCCGGGATGTCGTAAAAGTTGGTGATCGACCCTAATGCGATGACCAGATGGTCATAGTCGATCTGGAGAGAGTGGTTGCGGTAACTGTGTGAAATCAGGACCCGCCTGTTTGGCAGGTCAATCTGGTTAACGTCGCCCACCAATACCTCAACTTTACGAAGTAACTTCCGGAGGGGATTTACGATATTTGTGATTTCGAGATCGCTCGCTGCGATCTCGTGAAGCATCGGCGTGAACAAGAAGAAGTTATCGCGACTAACGAGGCAAATCTCTACCGCGTCCACTCGTGCCAACAATTTCTCAAGCTGAATGGCGGCGTAAACTTCGCCGAAACCACCGCCGAGAATGACGATTCGTCTTTTGCCAGACTTATCGGGCAGCTGGTCGATCATCGCGTTCTTTCGATCCTCGCTCTGATTGCAGCGCCGGGATTACGGCGCGGATCTCTGCTCGCTTGTGGTGTCCAGTAGTTTTGGCTGCGCTCCTCCAATGGGGCCGGACTGAGTTAACTCCTTCTCAATCTCGTCTCGCGCGGCGCTGAACTCCTTTACCGCCTTGCCCATACCACGAGCGAGCTCAGGCAGTTTCTTCGCGCCGAATAGGAGGAATACGATGAGAAGGATTATCATCATGTCCGGCCCCGCAAAATTAAGGATACTAGCGATCATTGGAGTCATAAGCGTGTTTGGTTAGCGGCAAATCGTTCTTCACTTATTCAACCAATTTTTCGGATTTATATTCCCGGATGGTGATGTGCGGCGGCGTTTGGGTCGCTGATATCTGTGAGATGACCGCCTCTCCGCGGCTTTTTTTCGAGAATGGAATAAAACGGGGCCACGCCAGTCTTATTAGACAAATGGCAAACCGCCTCAACGTGTTGTGCCGGGCCGAGATATGACCTCTCGAAAATTGCTATGGCTTTACTGTTGAAAGAGGAACATGCTTCCGAGACGGAAGATTTCGAATCGACTGCAAAGATTGTGAAGTTCGTCGTAGTTAAGAAGCGCGAAGAGGAACACGCTCAGCCAGCGGAGTTAACATCTTTTGAAGAAGTGATGCTGCCCCATCTTGACGCAGCCCACAATTTAGCCAGGTGGCTGCTTCGCAACGAACAGGATGCGCAGGATGTCGTGCAAGAGGCGTATTTGCGTGCGTTTAAATCTTTCTCCGGATTCCACGGTTCGAATGGCCGGGCCTGGTTGCTAACGATTGTCCGAAATACCTCGTACACGTTGCTGAAAAAGAATCGGGCGGTTGATCTCACCACCACTTTTGATGAAGAAATACATGCGCCCGGCTACGAGTCTGTGAGTCCCGCGACGATTCTGGAGCACAGTGAAGACGCGGAACTAATCAGAGAGGCAATGGATGAATTGCCTGCGGAATTTCGGGAGATCCTGACGCTGCGCCACCAGGAAGGTTTATCCTACAAGGAAATAGCCGACATCGCGCAAATTCCGCCGGGTACGGTCATGTCGCGGCTCGCCCGCGCGCGTGCCAAACTTAAGGAATATTTGGCGGCTCGGATCGGTAAGGAGAAATAGATGAACTGCGAAGAAGCTACAAAACTGATGGATGGTTATTTGGATGGCGAACTGGATCCGCTTTCCAATCAGAAAATTGAACAGCACCTACAGGACTGCCCCGAATGCGATCGAGCCTACGAAGCTCATAGAGCACTCATTCACACGATTGGCAGCGCCACCCCGTATTACAAGGCACCAGTTGAACTCCGTGAGCGAATTCAATCCTCCTTGCGAGAGGAGATCGCCGAACGACCCTTGCGAAATGTTGCGCGAGCTGCTCGGTCGCTAATCCTAAGGGGGCCGCAGACTGTTCCTTCTGGGATACCGTGGAATTGGCTGGCTCTCGCCGCGGCGATCATCTTCGCTGCGATCATCACGTTGAACTTGGTGCCCCGCTTGCAGCGACCAGGGAATGATCAGTTTCTCGCGACGCAGCTCATCGCCAGTCATGTGCGTTCGCTTATGGCAAACCATCTCACCGACGTCGCTTCCTCCG
>QHQE01000091.1 GCA_003219265.1 Verrucomicrobiota bacterium | reverse complement strand
AGAACCTCGATCGAAAACAAAAATCGAATCGCGCCCTTCATTCGTTAGATCGACATCTTTTTATCGCAGTTTCGTGTAGGGCGCAAACGTTGAGCGTGAATGTTGGGATACGGTAGGGCGATGCTCTGCGGAGCCGTCGAATTCCATCGACGCGCGTCTATTCGTCGGCTCGACGGAGTCTCACCCTACCCGTCTGGCTTTCGGACTTTGAGCCATTGCCGCGTTGCCGCGTTGCCGCGTTAAAGCGTTGCATCGTTTCGTCTCGCCCGTAAACTTGTGACGAATGCTTCGCCCAAAAACCAAGACGCAGCCGCTAAGCATTTGAATTCAACCGAAACGGCCGCGCCGTTTTCTTGACCATGGTTCGATTATTCAATGCGCTCGGTGCGCCCGTCCTCGCGTTCTTCCAATATCTGGGCGAAATCGTGTTGCTAGCGGCCGACACCTTTCGCTCGATCTTCACGCACAAGCTGCGCTGGAAATTATTTCTCAATCAAATCGTCGAGATCGGACTGCTTTCCCAACTTGTCGTCGTGATCACGGGCGGATTCACCGGCGCGGTTTTCACAGCGCAAACATTTTTCCAATTCAATAAACTGGGAATGGGATCGGCCGTGGGCGCGGTGGTTTCGGTCTCGATCTGTCGCGAGCTTGGACCAGTCCTGACGGCGCTCATGGTGGCGGGACGCGTCGGCGCGGCGATGTCTGCCGAAATCGGGACGATGAAAGTGACCGAGCAGATCGACGCGTTGCGCGCGCTCGCCGTTTATCCGACCGACTACCTGGTAGTGCCGCGCTCTCTCGCCATGATGATTTCGATGCCATTGCTCGTGGCCGAATGTATTGCCGTCGGCGTCGCTGCTGGCTATTTTATCGCAATTTTTCTACTCGAGATTAACGGCACGTACTACATGGCGAACATGGTGCGCTGGACCCGGAATCGCGACATCATCATGGGTCTCTCGAAAGCGTTCTGTTTCGGGATACTCATCGTTTTCATTAGCTGTCACAAAGGATTGACCGCGCGCGAAGGCGCGGTGGGCGTCGGCCGCGCTACGACTGAGGCGGTGGTGAATGCCTCCCTCGCGGTCCTGATCTGCAATTTTTTCCTCACCATGTTGTTCAACATCATTTACCCGGCCGGCTATCAATAAGCGGAGTGGTGGAGTAATGGAGTAGGAGAGTAATGATCGAAGCACCGACATCTTCCGCAGTGTCCATCAGTCCTCAACCCTCATCGATCAATGCTTCACCAATGATCGCGGTGCGGTCATTAGTGAAGAGAATCGGCCAGCAAGAAATCTTGCGCGGGGTCGATCTTGAAGTCGCGCGCGGTCAAACCCTCGCGATTATCGGCCGCAGCGGGGGCGGCAAGAGTGTGTTGCTCAAACATCTTATCGGTTTGATGCAGCCGGATGCGGGAGAAATTTGGATTGAAGGCCAAAACATCATTGGCATGACCGAATGGCAACTCGCGACCATTCGTCAAAGGGTCGGAATTCTTTTTCAGGGCAGCGCTTTGTTCGATTCGATGACGGTCGAGGAGAACATCGCTTTTCCGTTGCGCGAGGCCGGCGAGCGCGATCTGAAAGTGCTGCGCACGAAAGTACATGAAATGCTCGAGGTGATGGAACTGCAAGGCGAAGAAAAGAAAATGCCGGTCAATCTGAGTGGCGGTATGAAGAAGCGCGTCGGCCTCGCGCGTTCGATCATTCGGCGGCCATCGTGTATTCTCTACGACGAACCGACTTCCGGGCTCGATCCGGTCGTTTCCGATTCAATCAACCGGCTGATCCGGCGATTGCAAAAACGTTTTGGCGTGACGAGCATTGTCGTCACCCATGACATGAAAAATGCGTTTCACGTGGCTGATCGCGTCGCCTATCTGCACGAGGGCCGGATTTATTTTCATGGAACGCCCCGGGAGCTCGAACAAACCGACAACGCCGTCATCCAGGATTTCTTGCTCGGACGTTCGGATGGGCAGTTGAGAGTTGAGAGCTAGGGGCTAAGAGTTGAGGGTTAAAAACCAATGAATCGGCACGAGCGAGGTTTAGAATTCAAAGTCGGCGCCTTCGTTTTTGTGGGCTTGGCGATGTTGGGTGCGCTGGTCGTGCAGTTCGGCAGGCTGGGGGAGGGCTTCAAAACTTATTATGCCCTCACCGTTCGCTTCAACGATGCGAGCGGATTGTTAAAAGGTTCTGATGTCTTGCTCGCCGGCGCAAGAATCGGAAAGGTCGCGGGAGGCCCGCGGCTGGTTCGCGAAGGCAGCGGCGTGGACGTACCGCTGAAGATTTATGATTACGTTAAAGTTCCCGCGGAAAGCAAGTTCACGGTGGGAAGCTCCGGTTTGCTCGGCGATCGATTCGTAAATGTGACGATGCCGCTCGGACAGCCGAAGACGTACATCCCACCTAACACCTATATCAGAGGCGCGCGCGAAACTGGACTCGACGATCTCACGCGTGAAGGTGGCCAGGTTTTGAATGATCTTCACACCACAGTGAACCGCTTAAATGACGAAACGTTGTCGCCGGCGAACATGCAGAATTTGAAAGCGAGCATGGATCACCTGAATCAAGCGACGGGCGCCTTGGCCGAGTCTTCGAAAAAACTCGACGGCGTCATCGAGAAAACCGATTCCACGATGAGCTCGGCCAAGAAAGCGGCGGACGATTTGCAAGTCACGATCGGCGATGCGCGCAAAGCGTTCAAAGCTGCCACCGAGGGAAAGGGATTGCTCGCCGCGCTTCTCACCAATCCAGAACTGGCGAATGATTTGCGCGCACTCATCAGCAACTTGCGCGCACACGGCGTTTTGTTTTACCGCGACAACGCGGCCAAGATCGACATCAACGC
The DNA here is from genome assembly GCA_003219265.1 of Verrucomicrobiota bacterium. GTDB lineage: Bacteria > Verrucomicrobiota > Verrucomicrobiia > Chthoniobacterales > UBA10450 > AV133. Next base: position 2,124 of record QHQE01000091.1, on the reverse strand, counting down.
TCGGGAGCAAAGTAGTCCACCGCGCAAAACTGGGAGACGGCAATGACGCCACTCCTTACCGTTAATCTGCTCCGCGTTCTGTTTGTGACATTCTGCGCCGCGATTGGCGCCACCGTCTCCGCCGAGCTGGCAAGGAACATGTGGCCGGGACTCGTCCTCGGCCTGATCCTCGGTCTGGTCGTCGTACTGATCGATCGTTTGCTCAAAGGCTTTTCACTGCGCGCATTTTCCTCGGCGACGTTTGGCCTGCTGCTCGGCTTGCTCTTCGCGAACCTGCTGATGGCCTCGGATGCTTTGCACTATCAATCGGAAACGACGCAATGGACCGCGCGCCTGATTGTTTACGCCGCCTTCGCTTATCTCGGCATGATGCTGGCCATGCGCAGCAACCGCGACGAGTTTTCGCTCATCATTCCCTACGTCCGCTTCGCCCGCGAAACAACCCAGCACGAGCCACTCATCCTCGACACCAATGTGATTATCGATGGTCGCATCGTCGATCTCTGCGCGAGCGGGTTTCTTAGCCGCTCACTCATCGTGCCGCGATTTGTTCTTGATGAACTGCAAACACTGGCGGATTCGCGCGACCCGGTGAAGCGCGAGCGCGGCCGCCGCGGCCTTGATTTTCTGAACCAATTCCACCATTCTCGGGAGATCGAATTGACCATTCACGAAAGCAGCAGCGACGATCGCGAGACAGCGGTGGATGCGCGATTGGTGCACACGGCGAAGCTGTTGCAGGCGCGTTTGCTTACGAACGACAACGCGCTTTGTCAGGTGGCGCGGCTCCAGCAAGTGCCGGCGCTGAATCTGAATGATCTGGCGCGCGCGCTGCGTCCGATGGTGGTGATCGGCGATGAAATCCAATTGAGTTTGGTGAAGGAAGGCCGTGAACAACATCAAGCCGTTGGCTATCTTGCCGATGGCACCATGATCGTGGTCAACCACGCCCGGCCGTATCTCGGCAAAACGACCACTGTGGTTGTTTCAAGCGCTTTACAAACCGCGGCCGGCCGGCTGATTTTTGCCGAGCTCAAGGAAAGCTCAAACGTTTACTCGACCGCTGAAGCCGTGAGAAAAATTCAATGATTAACTCTGCGCACGGTCGTTCGAAAGTCCGCGACCGGCCGCATTCGCTCAGATTCGCGATTCGCGATTCGCGATTCGGGCTTCGAAATTCTCTTTCCACATTCATTCTCGCAGTCACGTGCATGTGTGCACTGACGAGTGCGGCAGACGAACTTCAAATGACAAAAATCGTCTTCCGCCGCATGCGCCCGGATATCGCGCCCGACTCGTTCGCGGCCAAGCCAAGGATGCTTTACCGGGTGGCCGACAAGTATTCGAGAATCGAGGAGCCGCCTCACCCTGAGCAAGGCATTCACTTTCTCGTCATCACCAGGGAGCCCGATAACTGGACAATCAACTTGCTCGATAAGACGGCGCGTCACGTCATCGACCCAGGACCAACATTCTCCGCGCGCACCCCGATCATCTGGGTTCCCAAACCAAACGGCCAACCGAATCCCGACAAGGAATTCCAGGACCTTGAGTTCGGGAATGAGGTGCGATTTTTTCGCCTGCATAAGGCCCGCGACATGGGCCTACGCAAGGTCGAGGAGAAGGATTGCAACACGCTCGCCATAAAAAGCGGCGGGCGGGAAGCTATCTTGTTGGTCGATCCGGCCACGGACAAGCCCGTCCAAATGGATTTCACCAAGGATGGGAAACCCGATTTCTCCATCCGCTATCTTTCCTACGAAACCGATCTGCCCTTCGACCCTTCTCTCTTCGAGCCGCCGCCAGGCCTCAAGATCACCGAATCGAAGTGATCGCAAGCGTCGGAGACGCGATGATTCTGTTCGCGCACCGCCAAAGCCAAAGCCGTGGTGAGAATTGAAGCGCTGGACGGGATAGGCTGCGAGAGGCGTGATGTGATACGCTTTGTCATGCGAAGTCTGATCATGTCGGGATCTACTCGTGTTCGGCTACTTCGAGGGAGTGGGGTGCTTCTCATTCTGCTCGGCATCGTGCATCTCGCAGCAACGCCCCACATTGCTACGCTCATTCGCCATTCCGCCTCTACGGCCGCGGCGGACCAGCTCACGCCTCCCATGCTCCTGA
>QHQE01000090.1 GCA_003219265.1 Verrucomicrobiota bacterium | reverse complement strand
AACCGGTTTACCGAAGCCTACGCGAACTGGCCATGAGCTATTTCAACATTTACTTCAATCTGCGCTGGGAACGCACGCTGCGCCGCTATTCACGTCCGGTCAACCTCGCCCGCTTTGATCGTCTCCACTGGATGAGTTCCGAAAAACCGATTTGGTTCATCGCCGAACATCTTTGCGAAATCCCGCACATCTCGCTGCTCACACCGGCGATGGAAAGGCGCCTCACCCGCGTCGATCCGCGCACCACCCACAGCGAAATGGTCGGGCACAGAAAGAGGTAGCCGAGGATTGTTATCGCTCGGCGGTGGTTGGATCGATTACCGACTTGATCTCTGAGATTCGATTAGCCGGAAACCCGCCTTGCTTTGCGTGTTCCTGCACCATCTCCTTGTTCGGCGCGATGTAGACGCAGTAAACTTTGTCGTCGGTGACATAACTTTGCACCCACTGGATCTGCGGTCCGAGATTGCGCAGCACTCCGCAGGATTTTTGTGAGATACCTCGCAGTTCTTCGGGCGAGAGTTTCCCGGCGTTCGGAATCTCACGTTCAATTACAAATTTTGGCATAAAGAATTGGCCTCGAGCCTTCCGTTTTACTTGCGGAACCCAACAGCGGTCAAGCCCACACTCCCACGATCGCTTCCTTCAATCAACGCAGATGCGGGTTACTACCGCAATCGCTTCCTGCTCCAGCGGCGCTTCCGGATAACCGATCGTGACGCATTCGAAAAGATACTTGCGCAGGAAAGGCAGAATTCCGCCGAGCCGCTCGTATTGCGCGGTGTGAACGAGCTCGTGCGCTACGAGCGAGCGATCGCGCCAGCAATCTGAGCGAACAAAGATGCCGTGACCTAAAGTCAGCCCCCGTGGAGCAGACGTGAGAAATCGAATTGCTCCCGTCGCAGCTTTTAAAATTGGATGGCGAGGCGTCGGGATCGTATCCACTTGTAACAGGCGAACACGCTCGGGCTCCCGAACTCCGATTGCCTTTGCATCGATAATTTCTTGTTCAGCAAGTGGCACACCTTCGCGCAAAATTCGCGCCTCCTCCTCAGCGGCCCATTCCGCTGCGAGTGGAAGCAGCGTTTCAAATTGGCCGAGCACCGATTTTCGATCCACATAAGAAAACCAAAGCAGGAACCTGGCCTTGCCGATCGAGATTTTTGCTGTAGCGGCGGCTCTCCTCAGCCGCAATTCACGGCGACGCGAGAAGCGACAATGAGCTTGGTGTATTAATTGCCTCGCGCCGCCATCGACTTGACCGGATTCGATTCGATTGTGCCCAGGTCCGGATTTACGCCACAAGAAATTAGGAAGCGCGCGGTCTCTGCAGTTAAGTAAATTGTGAAATGAGCGTGCAAGTTTACGGTTGTAATCATGTCGTGATCGAAGTGGACGACATCAAGAAGGCGATCGCGTTTTACAAAGATGTGTTCAATTTGGAAAAACTCGACAGCGGCGAAGGCGACGCGTTTTTCAAGCTCGGCGAACATCAATTTCTCGCCATCTTCGAGGTGGAGAAATTACAACCCGATCGGATGCGGCATTTCGGCATCATGGTGCGGGACGAACAACAGCTGACGGAGGTGCGCAAAAAAATCACCGGCAAATATAAACTCAGACTTGAGCCGCCGTTCCGCTGCGATTTTCGCGATCCGTGGGGCAACCGCATCCAGGTTGTCGATCTTCACGATGAATCGCTCATTTGGCTTCTTCCTTACCGCGAGGTGCAGAAAGCGGGGATCAAGTTCGCGGAGCAATAAGAGCTCGCACCAAGCTCGCAAAGGTCACAAAGAAAATGGTTTCATCCTTCCTTCGTGTCCGTTGTGTCCCTTTGTGCGAGTAGTTTTCTGGCCCTGCATTTACACGCGTGAGTAAACTCTCGGGGAAAAATATTCTCATCACCGGCGCGTCACAGGGACTGGGGCGCGAGATCGCGCTGCGGTTCGCGCGCGAAGGCGCGGCTGGACTTTCGCTGGTCGCGCGGCACGCCGATCAGCTAAACAAAGTGCGTGATGAGATTCGCAAGATCGCGCCGAAGATCGACATCGTGGTCATCGAAGCCGATGTGAGCAAATCGCGCGACATCGAGCGAATGGTCGCCACCACGCTCGCACAGTTCAAAGGCAATCTCGATGTGCTGGTGAACAATGCTTCGACCATCGGCCCCTCCCCGATGCCGAACCTGCTCGATTATCCGGTGGAAGATTTTCGCGAAGTAATCGACACAAATTTGATCGGACCGTTTCTGCTCATCAAGAATGCGCTGCCGGCGATGATCGAGCGCGGCGGTTCAATCATCAACGTGACAAGCGACGCCGGCCAAGTCGGTTATCCCGGCTGGGGTGCTTACGGAATTTCAAAATTTGGTCTGGAAGGGATGTCGCAAACGTGGGCATCGGAACTCGAAGAGACCGGCGTGCGGGTGAACTGGGTCGATCCGGGAAACATGAACACGGCGATGCATCGCGCCGCGGAGCCAGAGGAAGATCCAAGCGAATGGGCGAATCCCGCCGAAGTTACAGATGTTTTTGTTTTCTTGGCCTCGGATGAATCGAGAGATGTGACTGGCAAACGCTTCCAAGCGCAGGAGGATTGGAAGGCGAAGCTCTCGCACAACGAGCGCAAAGGACACGAAGGAATAGAAAATTAAATCCTTCAGATTTCTTTGTGACCGTTGTGGACTTGGTGCGAGAATTCTTCTGATGGCTTCGCCTTTTACCTTCACGCTGCCGCCGGAGCTGAGCGCGAAAGAGCCGCCGGAGCGTCGTGGAATCAGGCGAGATCAAGTGCGCTTGCTATTGCTCGAGCGCGCGACCGGACGCGTCGAACACTCGCGTTTCGATAAGATCGACAATTACCTGCGGGCGGGTGATCTGCTCGTTTTCAATTCCAGCCGCACGTTGCCGGCGTCGCTTCACGGTTGTTGCGCGACGCATGGGCCATGCATGGAAGTGCGCCTGGCCGAGCGCTTGCCAGACGATTCATGGCTGGCGCTTTTGCTTTGCGAACAAGGCGATCCGTTCGGCTGCGGATTGCGCGCGGGGATGCAAATCGAGTTTGCAGAAGGACTCGCCGCGACCGTACTCGAACGCGACGAGAACATTCCGCGCCTTTGGCAATTGCGTTTCTCGATTTCCGGAACGCAACTGGTCGATCTTATTTACCGGCTAGGGAAGCCGATCCGTTACGAATACGTCTCCGCGCCCTGGGACCTCGATTATTACCAAACCGTTTACGCAAAAGAGCCGGGCTCGGCCGAGATGCCGTCGGCCGGTCGCGCGTTCACTTGGAAATTGTTGCTCGATCTAAAACGGCGCGGGATCCAAAGCGCCTACATTGTCCTGCACACCGGACTTTCTTCGTACATGGATGACGAGCTCGATCGCGCGCATCCCGCTTCCGAAGAGGAATATTTCGTCAGCGCGACGACTGCGGAAAAAATTAATCGTGCGCGGAAAAGTGGCGGTCGCATGATCGCGGTCGGCACTACCGCCGTGCGGGCGCTTGAATCAGCCGTCGACGAATCTGGACACGTCCGGGCTCAACACGGCTACACGCGATTGCGGATCGACAATAAGCATCGATTGAAAGCCGTTGATGGCTTGCTCACCGGCTTACATGAGCCGGAAGCGAGTCATCTCGATTTGTTGAGCGCATTTTTGCCGGCGGAACAAATTCGCGCCGCTTATGAGGAGGCAATTGAGCGCCGCTATCTTTGGCACGAGTTCGGCGATTTGAACCTGATTTTGTAATTCAATCCAGCGCGCCGTTGAGCGCTCAATGTCGGCTCGCGCCGGCCCCGTACATGACACCGACTTCGCCCTGGATTTCATAGTCGCTCTCCGGTTGCCGAATGATGGACTTCGAATCCGCCTGTCGAGCCGGCTTCGCATTTGCGCAACCGCAGAGAAGCGATGAAGAGGCAATGATGATGAAAGCAAATAGGCGGCCAAAGATTTTCTCTATGTCGATCTTTTATGCACACGAGTCAAACGAGGCACTGAATTGAACTCAGTGAACTCAGTAGAGTTGCAATAGTTGCAATAAATGATCAGCGCCTACGGTCTCACCCACATCGCGCTGGCGGTGAAAAGCGCGAAACGCCCAAAGTAACAGGTCTGTTACTTTTCAGCAGCAGCCATCTGCGGGTTTCAACCGTCCAAAGTTCGCATGAGCGACGAAGAAATGACGTGAACCTGCTTTCATTTAGATTTGCGTCGGCCACCCGAGCTCGGACCAATGTTGTCTTGGCGGGGCGGTGTCCCAAAAACAAGAACTCACGTTTTCGAATGTCGCGAACGCGGATGCCGGCTGAGCGCGGCCGGCCACGGACGATTGCGCTCGTCGCGGCCGCGGCGCTGCTCGCGGCTCCGGCTGGTTTGGCGCAGGTTTACCAGCAAACCAATCTCGTCTCAGACTTGCCAGGGATGGCGGCTCATACCGATTCCAACCTGGTGAACCCCTGGGGCATTGCCTCGAGTGCGAGCTCATTTTTTTGGGTCGCCGACAATCACATGGGTGTCTCGACCCTCTATGACAGCAGCGGCACGCCGCAGTCTCTGGTGGTGACGGTCCCGCCTGCACCGGGCGGCATGGAAGGAAGCCCCACTGGGATCGTGTTTAATGGAAGCACCGACTTTGAGGTTTCTTCCGGATCGCCAGCGCTTTTCATTTTCGCAACGGAGGACGGCACTATTTCCGGTTGGGCGGCCTCGGCGGGGACGACTGCCGTCATCAAGGCGGACAATAGCGCCTCAGAAGCAGTCTATAAGGGACTTGCGATCGGTAACAACGGGACAGCGAATTTCCTTTATGCTGCCAATTTCCATGGCACCGCGGTCGATGTCTTTGACCACAATTATGCGCCGGCCATGCTTTCCGGCACCTTTAGCGATCCGACGATCCCTATGGGCTACGCGCCGTTCAATGTTCAGAACATTGGCGGGGTATTGTATATCACTTAC
>QHQE01000105.1 GCA_003219265.1 Verrucomicrobiota bacterium | reverse complement strand
GATTCAATGCCCGCTTGTTTTCCGCGCGTCCAAACTTTGGTCGCGAGAAAAAGCTGTTCGTGAAGGCCGAGCTGGGTCGCGAGTTCGCCGATGACTTGCTCTGAACGTCCGTACATCGGCGATGAATCGATCACGCGTCCACCCAGTTTCACGAACAGCGAGAGCACCTCTGCGAGTGGCTTCCGATTGTCCGCCGTAAGATCGACATCGAACGTTCGCCACGTTCCGAGTCCGATGACTGGCAGCTTCTCGCCCGATGAAGGGATCGCGCGCGTAAGCACGGTTAATGATTTGCTTGCCAATTGCGCACGCGATGCACTAATCGGCAACAGCAAGCTGGCGGTTGTCCCGCCGATTAATCGCGCGGCCTCACGTCGTGTCATCGAGTTCATGTTGAAGAGGAGAATAAACCTGCGTTCGTAATCGCCAACCATGAACAAGACGACTCGCCGTCACTTTATAAAGACTTCCATCGCCGTCGGCAGCGGGCTTGGCTTTGCCCTAAGATCGACAAGTTTATTCGCGGAGAAATCGGTCAAGTCTTTGCGTATTCTCATCCTCGGCGGGACCGGATTCACGGGACCGTACCAAGTTCGTTACGCGCTCAGCCGCGGGCACAAAGTGACGACATTCAATCGGGGCAAAACGCATCCCGGCGAGTTGCCTAACGAAGTCGAGCAACTGGTCGGCGATCGCAACGGAAAGCTCGACGCGTTGAAAGATCGACAATGGGATGTTGCGATCGATAACCCGACGACGCTGCCGGCTTGGGTACGTGACGCTGCGCAAGTTCTCAAGGGAAATGTCGAGCGTTACGTTTTCGTCTCGACGATTTCGGTTTACGCCGACACTAGCAAAGGCGTCGATGAAACTGCGCCGCTGGCGAAATACGATGGCTCCGATCCATTCAAGGAAACGCTCGAAGCGATGAAAGCGTCCGGCTACAAAACCTATGGGCCACTAAAAGCGCTTTCGGAGCAGGAAGCGGAAAAGTGGTTTCCAGGGAAAACGTTGATCGTTAGGCCAGGACTGATCGTCGGCCCGCGCGATGAGACCGACCGCTTCACCTACTGGCCGGTCCGCATCGATCGCGGTGGCGAAGTGCTGGCGCCTGGCGCGCCCACCGATCCCGTGCAGTTTATCGACGCGCGCGATCTCGCCGAATGGACGGTTCGCGTGGTCGAGAACCGCGAGACCGGAATCTACAACGCGACCGGACCAGCCAAGCCGCTCGGAATTGGCGGGATGCTCGATGGAATCAAGGGCGCGCTTAATTCGAATGCAAAATTCACCTGGGCACCGGCCGATTTTCTAAAGCAACAAAAAGTCGATGCCTGGTCGGACATGCCCGTTTGGACGGGCGATGAAAGCGGAATGGCCCGCACGAGCATTAGCCGCGCGCTCGCGAAAGGACTCACGTTTCGTTCACTCGCCGATACCGCGAGCGAGGCACTCGCCTGGTTCAAATCTCAACCGCGAGGTCGACAATCGCATTTGAAAGCCGGAGTCACCCCCGAACGCGAAGCTGAGGTCCTTGCTGCGTGGCACAAGCAACAAAAGTAAACCGCATCTTCGACAAGATTGTCGATGTTCGCCCGGACGAAATCCGCGCGCTTTGGCTTGGATTCATTTTCAACTTCCTCGTCCTCGGCGGTTATTACGTCATCCGCCCGATCCGCGACGAGATCGGCGCGGCCGGACGCGAAAATCTTTCCTGGCTGTTCACTGCCACGCTCGCGACCATGCTGCTCGGGAACGCGCTCTTTTCCGCCATCGTTGCCCGCATGTCGCGCCGGAAATTTATTCCGATCGCCTACCGCTTTTTCATCGCGAACTTGATCATCTTTTACGTGCTCATGCGCACACTTGCGCCCGCACAGCAGCCGTGGATCGGGCGTGTGTTCTTTGTGTGGGTGAGTGTCTTCAACCTTTTCGTCATCAGCGTCTTTTGGGCGTTCATGACGGATGTCTTCAGCACCGACCAGGCAAAACGTCTTTTCGGTTTCATCGCCGTGGGCGGAACGCTCGGCGGAATCCTGGGCGGCACCATCACTGCCTCGCTCGTACGACATATCGGCACGGCGAACCTGCTCTTTGTCTCCGCCGTCATGCTGGAAGCAGGCACATGGTGCGTTCGATTCTTTCCGGCCGATTTCAGGCAAGATCGACAATTACCCGCGACCGAAATCGGAGCCGAGAAGCCGGTTGGCGGAAGCCTTTGGGCGGGAATCACGCACGTCGTGCGCTCGCCTTATCTGCTCGGCATCTGCGGGTTCATTCTGCTGCACGCGATCACTGCTACGCTTATTTATTTCCAACAGGCCGACATTACCGCCCACCAATTCAGCGACCGCGCCGCGCGCACCGCGTTCTTCGCCAATCTGGACCGTTCGGTAAACACGCTGACGATCCTCGTTCAGATTTTTCTCACCGGCCGGTTGCTCAAATGGCTCGGCGTCGGGATGACGCTGGCGATGCTGCCGCTGCTGAGCATGATTGGCTTTATTGGGATGGGGCTGATGCCGATCCTGGGCTTACTCGCCGTCTTCCAGGTGTTGCGGCGCGCAGCCGATTACGCTATGGCGCGTCCCGCGCGCGAAGTGCTCTACACGGTGCTGCGGCGCGAGGACAAATACAAAGCCAAGAGCTTCATCGACACGTTCGTTTACCGCGCCGGGGACCAGATCGGCGCATGGTCATATCCCCTACTGACCTGGCTCGGTCTCGGTCTGACCGGCATCTCGTTCGTCGCCGCCCCCCTCGCTGCGCTCTGGTGCGCCCTCAGCCTTTGGCTCGGGAGAAAGCAAGTCGTGTTTGCTCGCGTGCAACAGCACATCGGCACGTCGGACATCAGCGACATCGCTGCACCACTCGACAAACCATCCGCTGCCTAGCGCCGCCTATGCGGATGACCGGGGCTGACTTTGACCGTCACCTTGGCGACTGAATGGGGCTACGACTTCGCGTAAACGCCAAGCAGCGGACGCCGCGACGGTTTCTTCGAGCGAAAATCGCTCACGAAACCATCTTTGGTGCGGATTTCCACGTGACCCGCCGCGCGCTTGGCGCCGTAAACGAGCACCGCGCCCACCGGCGCTGCGAACGGATCGCGCACCGCCAGTTTTTTGAATCCGTAGCTGGTCACCAGCTCTTGCCCGGCCTCTTTGGCCAGTTCACTCTTCGGCCGCGAATTGACCACGCCGGCGGCGACCAGCGCCGCCTTCACGTAATGCCAGCACTGCGAGCGTGAGTGCGCATGCGAGCGTTCCTCCGCGATCGTTGCGGCGCGGCGCAGCTTCGGATCGACCTTCGGATCAACCTTCGCAAGTGGGTAAACGATCTTCTTCGACTGATATTTCGTGACGATCTCGGCCGACTGCATTTTTCCTTGCGCGTCTTTGAAGACAAAGCGCGGCTTCGAAGAGGCCAAACCATCGGCTCCAACGGCCGTGGCAGCGAGCAGAACCGAACCAGCGATGACGACAGAAAGAGCGGCGAAGTTCCGCATAAAAGTCGCCTCTTATGCAGCAGGACGGCTGCCGCCGCAACCGGTATTTGAGAAAAACCTAGTTTTTTTTCCAGGCACCTCGGTCCGTTCGCCGTAGCGACGATATCTGCTAAAGTCCAGTTCTAGAGTGACTTATGACTTTGATCGTCCCGGCTTCCTGGACAGGCATGAAAACGGCTGTAAGCAGCATGAGATGAAAACGACCAACGCGTCAATTTGTGCCGCCCGCTGCGGCGGGCAGGCTGCATAACACGCGTTTTAGGTCTCGCCAAGTTGGAGCCCGCTTTCGCGGCACCCCAGTGGCTGAATCACTCGACGCTTTGCGCCGGGTCTTCCCGAATCGAAAGCACCCAATTATTAGAAAAAAACTTATGAAACCAACACCTCAAGTCAGTTCAAATCAGCGCCACCCCCGTGGCGATAGTAGCGCATACCGCGATCACCGGAGTTGTCCATTAACGGATTACTCCTTTCAATCGACCGCGGAAGCACTCAGCCGCTCCTCTGCGATTGCGGAAAAGGGCATCGCCGAGCTGCGCACGTTCCGCAAGATCAGCCGCGAATACTTCGGTGCCGAAGCAGCCGGCGAATATCTCAAAGAAGCAATATTCTTCGCCTGGATCGCATGCGTAGCAGCCTGGCCCGTCACTGTGATGATGGGCGAGCTGATGCGAATGATGATATAAGTCGCAGCGAAGAAACCGCCGACAGCTGATCCGCCTTAAGTGGATCGAGCAGTCCATCGCGCGCCGGAGCGCAGCGAAGGTTGCTTGCTCGATGCCCAAAAGTTTCTCGCGGCAAAGCGGCCATAATTAACCTACAACGCGAGCGTTTCCTGTTTAGCAGAAGCGTCCTTCAAATTCGTGAATTTCTTCACCAGCTCGTCGAGCTTGGCGATGTAGTAATCGACGTTTTCGTCGCGGTTTTGCGTATCGGAATTCGAGCTAAGTTTGGCATTTTCGGAGGCGGCGGCTGTTCTCCGATTCATCTTTCCGTTATCATTGAAATCTCATACACCGATGGCAACACCTGACGAGGGGAGTATGACAAAAGTTCGCCGTCGATATCTGCTCGCCGCGGTCGCGGGCGCCGCAATTCTCATTAACGGCATTTCATCACTCGGCGGTAATTCTCCATCCCCAATCGCTTCTCGAGCTGCAACGCCAGCAACGCTTGGCTCTCTGAAAGACAAAACTGATGAAGAGCTACTGCAATTGGTGGTTGGGCGCAAGAGTTCGGTCGACCAGCAACTTTCACAGGAATATGAGGAGGATCGTGTGAGATTCTCTTCTTTAGACCGCCTTTGGGAAATGGATCCTCGCGACGCGGCGGTCGCGTTCGTCTCCGATTATGTCAGTAAGGAGGCAAAAGGTCTCACTTTCAAAATCGATAATCGAGACGCTCACCCACCCAAGCGTGGCGAGATCGGGATACAGTGGATCAGCGGAAACTATTACGCCGCTCCCGAGCAAGGCGTAACGATTCTGAAACACGATGGCTACAACTCGACGCTGTTAGTTTCAGAGGTCGAGATCGTCGGTCGGCCATCGAAAGAGGAGATCGAGCGCGCGGTGATGAAAACCGATTCTCACCCGCTTCCGCGGCTCGTGGCGCAGCAAACTTATGAGATCCTCTGGTGGCTGCGCCACGTGCATCCAGTAGTTGAGCCCAGATCGGGGCGTAGTGCAGCGTTTTCTTCGGTTGACGACTTCGGACGTCTTTGGATGAAACCGGACGGGCCGGTAATCGAGAAAGCAGTCTTCGGTGAACCTTGCGGTGAGTGCGCCGCCGGAAACGTGGCAGAATCCTGTGACACATTTGCGGCGACTTTAATTCGACGATTGATCGAGCGAAGCGGAATCAAAAGACGGTATCCCGTTCCAAAAATCGGCCGGTACGTTGCCCCGGACCCGGACGCGAAGTTCCTGCACGCACCACCTCCAGACGGCGATGATCCCGAAGCCGTCAAGCGCTGGATCGGCAGATTGGCAGACATTCTTCGCAATCCGAAGCGGCAGTACCTGTGTTCCGATGTGATGGACATGCTAGTTCCAATCTCAAATCCGCTGCGCTACAAGGATGCACGCATCGACGGCGCCTTACTCGAAGTGCTGCATCGCGGAGTAGAAGCCGCGGCCAACTTCAAACCGATGCCCGAGATGCAAGAACTCGACCCAAGCAGATTTCCCGATCAGGCGAGTTTCGAGAAAGAACTAAAACTACGTGAGGAGAAGCGAAAGAAAGAGAGCGATGAGGAGCGACTTATAGATGATCTACGAATCACGGCGATGACAGCCGCAGAGAAGCTCGGCTCCCATGATGCACTAGACGCCTTCCCGGAGCTCCTCAGCCTAGGAAAAGAGTCCGTTCTCGCGAAATTTCCGTGGAATGATCCACCGAATTTTCGGTGGAATGGTCCATTAATTGGTGCTGCATCGCTTGCAGGCGGACATCCTGAATTGCGGCCCAGCCTCATCGAATTTCTCAAATCGGAGCTTTCGGCTTTCGCCGACAAATCCGAATTACCGTCCTATTTACTCGAAGCGACTTGGCGTGCGGATCTCCGCGACTTAACACCGTCTCTCGAACAACTCGCGGGGACATCGCCTCCGCCGGGCAAAGATACAGCCGATCAATCGGGCAACCGGTTCCACGAGGCTCGCGTCATTCTGATGGCGTGGCGGGAATACGACCCGCTAACGAAAACGAAACTCGATATCATGTTGAGCGGGTACATCGGTGGCGGTAAATCGATTCCGGCAGTACTGCGGGCAGAGTTTGAGGCTTTGTCCAAACAGGATCAGCTAACCGTCCGGAATTTTGTGAATTGGACGCGGACCGTCGACGTGCCGTGGTCCAGGCGTTATATCGAAAATATTTTTACTCCGCATACACCTCGGCCGGACATTCTAATCGAGAGATAAATTAGTCTTAGAAGGCCAGATTCTCCTGTTTCTCGTTGCATGTAACAGCAGCGAGTCCTTCAAATTTCTTCGCCAGCTCGTCGAGCTTGGCGACGTAGTAATCGATGTTTTCGTCGCGGTTTTGCGGATCGAAGCTTAAAGCGAGCTTGGCGTTTTCATACGCGGCGACCTTCTTTCCGGAGCCGGTAATGTAATAACTGATCTGGTCGCCGGGGCAATAATTGCGGCCGCTCGCGAGGGCTAGCTCGTAAGCAGCGGCGCGGTTGCGCGCTGAGCCGGCGATCTTTCGGCGATATTTGTCGAGTGAATCCTGGAGCGTGTCGGTTTTCATCAACATGTCGATGTTCCATTCACGATTGCGGATTTTGTTTTTGAACTTTTCTCGAAGATCGAAAATCTCTTCCGGTTTTCCATCCATGATGAGCTTGATCATTTCCTCGAGGAAGACGCGCTGGAATTTCTCAAGCCCGCGCGACTTGAGCGCGCCACCCTTGACGATCACGTCGCCGTCGCGCGTGAGCAGCGCGTAGTTTTTCGCCTTGTAGCTGAACATGGCGTCGAACTGCTCGTCGAACTCGACCTCGATGCCCGGTGGCAATTCTTTCGCCAGGCCGCTGCGTAATTTGTCGATGTCGATCTTCGGCGGCGGCGTGAAATAAATGCCGTCTGTGTCCACCTCGATCACTTGCGCGCCGCGCGCGTTCAGCCAGTCGATCATTTTTTTCAACAGGTCGCGCCCGATCTGCGTGACGCGCGCAGCGGCGTCGAAATCGGCGAAATGTCCCTGCGCGAATCCGAGATAGCCGTAAAAGCTGTTAATCAGAATTTTGAATGTGTTTTGAAGCGCATGAAAATAGCGTTGCCGCGCCGGATCGTTCGACGCCGCGCGCATGTTTGCTTTCGCTTCGAGTCGGAAAGTGCGCAGGTCACTCAGCAGATGCCGGAAAATCTGGAGTCGATCAGTCGCGGGAAAGCAATCGAACTGCAACATGACCGACGGATAAAGCGACGCCACGTCGCAATGCCAGACGTTGCGCGCGACACCGGTGAAGAAGATGTCGGTGTAACCACCCTCGAACGTGCGCACCATCGGCATCTCCGGAATGGAATGACGCTGCCGGAAATATTCACGCAGGAAAAGCGCGTTGATCCGCGTAGCGTTGCCGCGCACGATCACGTCCTGATAATTGTAGGGGAAAATCTGCGCCTGGACGAAATAACTCGGGCTGAGAAGCTCGGCGACGGCGCGCGTTTCGCGTACGGCGCAAAGCGCACGTTGCCGAAACTTTTCGTCATTCTCGATGTAGGCACGTTGCAATTCCTTCCCGGTGAGCGACGAAAGCTCTTCGCTATCGCAAAAACCGAAATGCCGCGCCACATCGACACGCTCGAAGCCCGATAACGTGCGCATTCCGACATCGTAAAATTGCGCGAGCAAAAATGTATCGACGAAATGCCGGCCATCGATCGTGAACTTCGGGTAATCGATGGTTTTCTCCGCGATCTGGAGTCGCGACGGACGCGACCGTAAAAATCCGCCGCTGCGCCCCCAATTGAGCTTCGCTTTTGCTCTACGCGCACGAGTAACCAGATACGGCAGATCGAAGCGGAACAAGTTGTGACCTTCGATCACATCCGGATCGCGTTCCTCGATGAGACTCGTTAAGCGCTTGAGCGCATTTCTCTCCGATTCCTCGGCGTTTTTTTGATCGACAATTATCAATTCCTCCCAGCCAGATTTGTCGGAGAGGGCGATGCTCATGAGATGGTCGGTGGGGCCAGGGTCAGCGACCCCGGTTATAGGCTCGGCGAATGACAGGACTTCGAGTTGCATCCGCTTGAGTTCCTCGAACGGCAACTCTTTGAAAAGCGTCCGGCCAGTCGCGGTGAGATAATGTTGGACGGGATCGGTGAACGCAAAGAAATTGCGCCCGGCTTTTTTGAGCCCGTTACGCAGCGCGATCAATTCCTTCCAGCTGTCGATGGTGACGCGCCAACCGTATTTAAGATCGCCGGCGAGTTTTTCAGCCTCGATGCCAAGATCGACAATATCGGAGTCGCACCAAACGAATGGATGGAACGGCTCGATGTCGGCGATTGTCGAACCATCTTTTCCACGCCGGTAAACTTTTACCGTGCCGGCTTCCCCCAGTTCGATTGCAACAATGCGCGGCGTCGAATCCGCGCCGAAGAGCATCGTGTTCTTCTCGAAATCCATGAGTCATCCACAGATTGCGCAGATTTTCACAGATTCAAAATCGGAAGGCCAAAGCCTGAAAATAATCTGCGTTAATCTCTGTAATCTGTGGATAAATCAGAAACGTTCGTTTCGGCGGGATGCCGAACCAGACGCGATACGCGTGCGCTACCTCAACCGTTCTGTTATAAGTGCGGGATGAAGATTTGTTCGTTGTCGATCTTGTGTCTGATCTTTTCGGTATCCGCGTTCGCGCAACAGCCGTCGCTCGAAAACATCGCGGCGAGTGAGCTGCCCTCGTTGCTCGCAATTTACAAGGACATTCACAGTCATCCGGAATTGTCGGGACACGAAGAGCAGACATCGGCGCTAATTGCGAAGGAATTGCGCGCTGCCGGTTGCGAAGTGACTGACCATTTCGGCAAGTACGACAATCCGGCGATGAAAGGTTATGGCGTCGTTGGCCTAATGAAAAATGGCGAGGGCCCGACCGTTCTCGTGCGCACGGACATGGACGCGTTGCCCGTGGAAGAGGAAACCGGCTTGCCTTACGCGAGCAAAGTCGTCACGAAAAATGACGAAGGCAAAGAGGTGCACGTAGCACATGCGTGCGGGCACGATGCGCACATGGCGGTGTTCATCGGCACAGTGCGCGTATTGCAACGACTGCGGGATCAATGGCAAGGCACGATCATGTTTGTCGGGCAACCGGCCGAGGAAACGGGTAACGGCGCGAGAGCGCTACTGAAAGCGGGACTTTATACACGGTTTGGGAAACCGAATTTCGCGCTCGGGTATCACGACAACGCGTTTCTGGAAACAGGAAAAATCGGCGTCACGGGGGGTTACACCTACGCAAATGTCGATTCGGTAAACATCACCGTGCGCGGCGTGGGCGGGCACGGCGCCTATCCTCACAAAACGAAAGACCCGATCGTGCTTTCGGCGGAAATCATCATGGCGCTGCAAACCATTGCCAGCCGCGAAAATAATCCGATCGATCCAATCGTTGTCACCGTGGGATCGATTCAGGGCGGGACCAAACACAACATCATTCCCGATGAAGTGAAAATGCAGCTGACCGTGCGCACTTATAAATCCGACGTGCGCGATCGCGTCCTGGCGGCAATTGATCGGATCACGAAAGGCTGCGCCGTCGCTGCGGGAATTCCGCCCGAGCGCGCACCGACTGTCGATCTACTAAAAGATCAATTTACGCCCGCGACTTACAACAATCCCGATCTGACGAAGCGTCTCGTCGCCGTGTGGAAAAAGCAATTAGGCGCCAACAATGTCGAAGCAAGCGATCCGACGATGGGCGGTGAAGATTTTTCCGAATACAGCCTGCCCGATCACTCGATCCCGGCATGCGATTTCTGGATCGGCGCGGTCGATCCGGCAAAAATTGCCGACAGCAAAAAGAACGGCACGCTGCTGCCAAGCTTGCACTCAAGCAAATTCGCGCCTGTTCCAGAGCCAACGATTCGCGTCGGCATTATCGGCATGACGAGCGCGGTGCTCGAACTGATGAAGAAATAATCGCGCGACGCGCGATTATTTCACGCGGACCTTTTTCCGCAAGAAGGTCGGGACATCCAGGTCCTGACCTTCCACAATCGTCGGCTCGCTTTTTTCAAAACGACCGCGCGTGACCGGCTCGAATTGCAAGACCTCCTGCTTGGCTTGGACGGATTTTTCCGCGGCTGGCTTCGCTTCCTCTATGGGCAACGGCTTTTTCTTTGGCACGATCAATCGCGGCGCGCTTGCAGTTTTTTTCGCTACGGACACTGGCGGTGGCGGTTCGACGTCAGCCGTCGCCGGTTGCTCAAACGCAATGAGATGAGCAGGCTTCGAGTGCGTTTCAGTGACAACTGGTTCCGGCATGATCTCAATCTTCGGCGACGGCTCCGCCGGTTGTTCCCAGACCGGTGGCATCGAAACGCTGCTCTTCGCCGGCTTGGTCTGCTGGATTGAATCACTATCTCCGGCGAGCGAACTGATGATGGTGACGCTCAAGCGGTTTCCCATTCGCCCGTCCACCGCCGTTCCAAAAAGAATCTGTGTCTGGTCGTTCACGTGGCGCCCGAGCTCGTGCATCAAGATTTCCACTTCCGATAACGTCATGCCAGGCCCTCCCGCGATCTGAACGAGCACGTGCGCCGCGTTCGCCAACGCGCGGCCGCGATCCAGCAGCGGATTTTTGAGCGCCTGCGCAAGCGCGTCATGCACGCGGTTATCGGAATCTGATTCACCGAAACCAAAGAGGCAGCGACCGTCGCGACTGCGCAACGCGGCCAGCAAATCATCGAAGCCGATGCGGATGAGTCCGGGCCGCTGGATTAGATTTACAATCGAGCGCACGCTTTGACTAATGGTGATGTCGGCAATGGCAAAGGCTTGATGAATGCCCGCTTTCGGCGCGACCATGTCGGCCATGCGATCGTTCTCGAAACAGATAACGGCGTGAGCGATTTCGTTTAACCGCGCAAACGCTTCCTGGGCTTGGGCGCCGCGGCGTTTGCCCTCGAAGGAAAATGGCAGCGTCGCAAAAGCAATGACGAGTGAACCGGCTTCCCGCCCGAGCTGCGCGACAAACGGCGCAGCGCCCGAACCAGTTCCACCGCCGAGCCCCACGCAAATAAAAATCATTCGCGCATCGACCAGCGCCTGCCGGATCTCGTCGGCCGATTCCACCGCCGATTGATAACCAAGTTCCGGATCGCCGCCCGCGCCGAGGCCGCGCGTAACCGAGCGACCGAGTTGCACTTTGTGCGCCGCCACCGAACTGGCCAGCGATTGCACATCGGTGTTGACCGCAATCAGGTCGGCTCGCTCCAAGCCATCGAGAAGGATGCGATCGAGCGCGTTCGAACCGGCGCCGCCCACGCCCACGACTTTGATCGGGACGATTTCTTCCTCGCGTTCGGGCAAGCTGTAATTTTTGCTGAGCTGAATCATTGATTGTTCATTCTAAACCTGGAGGGACGGGCGCTGTCCCGTCCCTGAAATAGTGGGACGCCACGGCGTGCGTCCCTCCAAAATAGAACCTCGTTTGCTCATCGCATGCCGCTGAAAAATTTCCCGAAAATTCGACCGATCCCGCGCCGCGGCCGGTCCGCTTGCACCGCTTGCGCGTATTTGATCAGTCCGATGGCGGTGGAGAATTGCGGGTTCTCGAACGCGGAAGTGAGTCCCGACATGGTTTGCGCGTGCGCCACGTGCGCCGGCATTTCGAAGACCTCTCCCGCCAGATGATCGATGCCGTTAAGAAGACTGCATCCGCCGGTAATGAAAATGCCCGCGCCGAGGTAATTGATGAACGATTCCTCCTCGAGTTTGCGTTTGAGGAGTTCCAAGGTTTCACGCAGACGCAAATGAATAATCGTGTTGAGCGTTTCGCGTTCGACTTCTTTGCCGGCGAAACCGGAATCGTCTTTCAACAGGATCGTTTCGCCCGGCAAACAATTACCGAGAACGACGCTTCCCTCCTCGATCTTTAATTTTTCGGCGCGGGTCATGGGAATGCGCAGCCCCATCGAGATGTCGTTGGTAATGTGATCGCCGCCCACGGCGAAGACGCCGCTCTGCTTCACCGCTCCATCGACATAAAGAATGTAATCGGTCGTGCCTCCGCCAATATCGATGACAAGGGCGCCGAGATTTTTTTGGTGCTGGGTGAGCACAACCTGCGCCGAAGCAAGCGCGCTGAAGACCACGTCCTCGACATCGAGCGGCAGCTCTTTCACGCACCGGATGGTGTTTTGAATGCGGGTGCGCACTCCGTGGATGATGTGAAAATCGGCTTCCAGTTTTTCGCCCAGCATCCCGATCGGATTGAGAACGCCATCCTGTCCATCGACATGGTAATGCTGGATGATTGAATGGAGGAAGGCGTTTTGCGCGGGGATGCTTACTTCGCGCGCGCTGATTTTTACATCCTCGACGTCCTGCTCATCGATCTCATCATGGTCTTCCGGACGTGTCACGCAGCCGCGGTTATTGAAACTTTGAATGTGCGCCCCGGCCACGCAGACGTAAACGCTCCGAATCATGACGTCGCTTTTTTGTTCTGCATCGACCACAGCTTCGTGCACGCATTTCATCGCTGTCTCAAAATCGACGATCTCGCCTTTGCGCACGCCACGCGAAGGCGCCTGGCCGACACCAAGGAGCTTAATCGTGCCATCGGTCCGGCTTTCGCCGACGACCACGCAAATTTTCGACGTGCCAATTTCGAGACCGACCATCAAATCACTGGTCGCCATGTTGGTTAGTCCTTCCTCCGCTGTTCGACCGGAATGGCGCGTCGCACCGGAACCGGTTTCGGATTCGCATGTGCTTTCGCCGAAGAGGGCGCACTCTTGGCCGTCGACTGCACCGGCATCGCCTTGAAAATGCGCGGCGCCGCATCGGGGTCGATCGTGTCATTGATGATCGTGGCGGCCGATTTGGTAAAGGTCACCGGAATGTTCCGTTGCACGAGCAAGGTCACGGTCGCGAGTTCGCGCTTCGAATCATCCGAGTAAACCAGAAACTGCTCCAATCGCTGCAACTGCGCCTCGAGATTCTCAAAGCCGAAGGTGACGCGCGTATGATTTTTGTCCGTCACGAGCAGGCAGTAACCTTTGGAAACATCGATCTCGCGAATCTGGAAACGCGTCTGCATAAAGCTGCGCGTGCTCAGGCGCAGAAGTTCCAGCGCCGCTTTTGCTTCAAACGATTCGACGACTTTGCCGGCCTCGAGCGGCTCGCTCGCGCATCCGGTAATGAGCGGCAGTCCCAGATATTCTGGCAGCAATTTCTTTTCTTTCATCAAAACTCCGCGCGCGTCCACCAGAAAAGCGGCGCCGGAGGCAAACGGATCGACAATTTGTTTTTCATCCGTGATCCAGGCCACCGGCTTTCGCTCGATCACATGAATATCTATTTCGCCCGGCAATTTGCGCATCACTTGCACCTCATCGACTTGCGGAAGCTGCTGGAGCTGATTGTGTACGCGGGCCAGGTTCACGCGAAAAATATTTTCGCCCTCACGCACATCGGCCACTTTCAAAATCTGCTCCCGTTGCAGGGTGCCATCTGTCTGCACTTCGATCGTGCTCACTTGGTAATCCGGATTCTCAAAGAACAAACGCTCCGCTCCCCACCGCACGCCAATATAGAGGCCGATGCACAGCACGCATGCCAGCACGACTTTGGAAACGACCACCAGCACGCGCCGATTCCGGTGCTGCGTCGCTTTGCGCGAGCGGACCTTCACATCGAGCAAATGTTGCTGGCGTCGCTGCCGCCAATTCGAGACGCGCCGATTGCGGGCGCGAGGAGGTTCCGGGCGGCGTCTCATTTCGCACTCCTCCCCATCCGCGCACGTGAGAGTGCGATGATGCGCACGCAAAGATCGACATAATTGATTCCCGCGGCCCCGGCCGCTTCGGGTAGCAGACTCGCTTCGGTCATCCCGGGAATCGTGTTTACTTCCAACACGAACGGCTCACCGGTTTCGGACAAAATCACATCAACGCGCGAATAAACTTGCAAACCGAGCGCGCGATGCGCGCGCAAAGCGAGCTCCTGAATGGCGCACGTTTGCTCGTCTGGAATTTTCGCCGGACAAACGTGCTGCGCGCCGCCGCCGGCTTGCGGATTCAGAAACGGGTACTTGTTCGAGAAATCGTAGAAACCGCCCTTCGGAATGATCTCGAGAATGGGCAATGCTTGATTACCTAGAATGCCGATGGTCAGCTCGCGGCCCGAAATAAATTTCTCGATCAACAGTTCCCAATCGTATTCCGCTGCCTTGACAACCGCGTTTTCGATCTCGTCGGACGCCTTGACAATATAAACACCGACGGTCGATCCTTGTCGCGGCGCTTTGACCACAAACGGCGGTTCCATGCGTGGATGCCGGTAAACTTGCAACGTCTCCCACTCCGGCGTGTTCACACCGTGCTCGCGGAATTCTTCTTTGGAGCGAATCTTATCGAAAGCAAGCCGGCTTTCTTCAACGCCGTCACCGGTGTAGGGGACGCGGCGATCTTCGAGAATTTTTTGCACCTGCCCGTCTTCGCCGAAGGTCCCGTGCAGCGCGACGAAGGCAAGATCGACATCCTCCGGGAGTTTGAAATTTTTATCCTGGACATCGATATCCACGACCTCGGCGCCTAACGAGCGCAGTGCTTTTGAGACACCGCGACCAGTCGCGAGCGAAACTTCGCGTTCCAACCCCGGCCCGCCCATGAGCACGGCAATTTTCTGGCCGGAAATTTCGGACGTCATGACATCGCCCTCCAGCGTTGCGCGTCCTCAATCATGCCGGTTCTCCCACGATTTTAACTTCCGTCTCCAGCTCGATCCCACGCTTTGCGCGCGCGGTCGCTTTGATCTTGTCAATCAACTCAAGCATTTCCGATGCGGTCGCGCCGCCATCGTTGACGATGAAATTGCCGTGCACTTCGGAGACGCGCGCATTTCCCACGCGCGAATGTTTCAACCCCAGCTCATCGATAAGTTTCCCCGCCGGACAAGGGCCTGGATTTTTGAAAATGCAGCCCGCGCTTTTGGCCATCGGCTGCGAAGAGCGCCGCTTTTCCTGAGACGCTTTCAGTTTGCGCACGATCTCCTCGGCCGGCGCCGCCTGGCCGCGAAAAACCGCGCGGACCGCGTAGTTTTGTTCCAAGATCGGCACGTTGCGATAGTGCACTTCCAGTTCGTCGCGGTTTTTCGTGTGCGCTTCGCCGTTGGCATCAAGATAACGAAGACGCACCACGTTTTCAAAAGTTTGCGCGCCCATCGCGCCCGCGTTCATGCGCAACGCGCCGCCAATCGCGCCGGGAATTCCTTCCATCCATTCGAGGCCAGTCAAGCCGGCCGCTTTTCCGGCGTATGCAAGTTCTTTTAGTTTTGCGCCGACGCCCGCTGTGATTTCGGTTCCGTTGATCTCGATCCGGTCGAAATCGCCGCCGCACGGATGAACTACCACCCCGCGGATGCCACCGTCGCGCACGAGCCGATGACGAAAAGCGAAAGAGTTTCGTGCCGGCAAAAGCGAATCAATTCTGCGAAGGCGCTTTCATTGCGCGGTTCAACCCAAAACTGCGCCGGACCGCCGACGCGCAAAGTGGTGTGTTTAGAGAGCGGCTCGTATAGGCGGACATCGCCCTCTTCCCCGACGATCGCTTTCAACTTTTCTGCGATCACGAGATCTGCGGCCAGGATCGACAATTGCTCGTGAATGTTGCCCGCGCCAAGGCTCAGCACGAGATCGCCGGAGTTCAGCATGTTTCCGACATTTCGATGCATCCATTCCAAACGCGGCTGGTAACTCACGCCCCCATGACCGTGCGCCACAATTTCATCCGCGATGGTTTGACCGCTGATTTCGGGAATCGGCGCCTCACTTGCCGCGTAAATATCCGTTACCACGACGCGGTCAGCATCATCGAACGCGCTTCCGAATTCTTTGCACAGCGCTTTCGTTCGTGAAAAACGATGTGGCTGAAACATGGTCAGCACACGCTTGCGCCTGGTTGATTTCGCCGTCTTAAGCGTGGCACGAATTTCCGTGGGATGATGCGCGTAATCATCGACCAGGAGAAAACGATCGCTCGCGTATTTGATTTCAAAACGACGACGCGCGTGCTCGAACTTGCGCAGCGAGGCGGCAATTTTTTCAAAGGCAATCCCGAGTTCGGTGGCGAGCGCGATCACGCCGATGGCATTGTGGACGTTGTGCTGGCCGGGAACATTCAGCACCGCTTCGCCAAGTTGTTTGCCTTGACGATAAACGCGAAAAACGGACGCGAAATCGCGCAACTCAACATCGGCGCCGCGATAGTCCGCTTTTTCAGAAAAACCATAAGAGATGGCGGCTTTTCGCTCGGCGCATAATTTCGCAGTGTTCGCGTCATCGGCGCTGTAAAAAACAGTTGCGCTCGTTTGCGCGATGAGCTGAGCGAAAACTTTTTCGATGGCGGCAAGATCGGCATAAAAATCGAGATGCTCTTCTTCAATGTTCAAAATGAGGGTGAGTTCGGGATGAAAATACTGGAGCGTCCCATCGCTTTCGTCGCCTTCCGCGACAAAATATTCGCCACGCGGGTCCCAGTGCGCGTTGGTCCCAAGAATCGGGATTTCCGCGCCGACGTAATGTGACGGATGCAGTCCACCTTCGCGCAGAACGTGCGCGGCCATTGCCGAGGTCGTCGTTTTTCCGTGCATTCCAGCGATGACGATGCCGCGCTTGCCGCGCATGATGGCAGCGAGCGCCTCGGCCCGGCGCACGACCGGCTTTCCAGAGTCGCGTGCGCTTAGCAGGATCGGATTGTCGATCTTAATGGCGGAAGAAAAGATGACGAGCTCGGCGTCACTCGCATCCTCCGCGCGATGTTCTTCACGAAAACGCAGACCGAGACGCTGCAATCGATCCGTCTCCAGGGTGCTGACTTTATCCGAACCGCTAACCTCGTGCCCGAGCTCGAGCAAAAGCGCGGCGATCCCGCTCATTCCGCTCCCAGCCACGCCGATCAGATGAATCTTGTGGTGCTCACTTATGAGCAGCTTCGTCAGGTCTATTTCAGAGGCGCGCGTCATGAGTGCTATATTTTTCCATGGTTGCAACCACCAGCCCAGCGGCGTTTTCCGGCGCCAGGCGCGAGCAGTTTTCGGACATGCACCGAAGCTTCTGCGCGTCGCCGATCAATTCCTTGATTTTGCCCGCCAGTAATTCGCCGGAAAGCTCTGATTCCTTCAGGAGAATCGCGGCCTCAGCGCGCGCAAAGATTTCCGCGTTGCGCGATTGATGATCATCGGCCGCATAAGGAAAGGGAATTAAGATGCCCGGCAGCGAAACAATAAGATCGGCGGCACTATAAACTTCCTCCATCCGATGGTGGAAAGCGGCGACAAAAGCCGGAATATTTTCGCGGCGATAATTATCCGCAACCAGACGCTCATCGCGCCCACCGGAGAGATGGATGACCTGGAGACGGACATCATGCAATGAGGGCAGCGATTTGATGATGGCCTGGTTGATCCCACTCGCGCCCTGGCTTCCGCCCATCACGAGCAGCGTCGTGAGGTCTTCGCGCAGGCCCAGTCTTTGACGCGCAACATGTCGATCCAAGCGTTTGAGCTCGGTTCGAATGGGCGTGCCGGTGACTTCAGTGCGCGCTTTTGGAAAAAAGGGCGCGCATTCCTTGAATCCGAGCAGGACGGCACGCACCATCCGCGCGGTCAGCCGGTTGGCTTTTCCGGGAACGGCGTTCGATTCGTGAATAAAAGTGGAAACGCCGCGCATGCGCCCAGCGAGGACGGGCGCGGTGGAGGTGAAGCCGCCCATGCCGAGAACAACTTGTGGTTTGAACTTGCGGTAGATGGATCGACAAAGCGAAAGGCTTGCGCCGAATCGCCGGATAAAACCCAGAATCGCAGGCGAGAATGGCGAAGGCAATCCGACTGTGGGCAACTTTTCGAATCGGAAACGTGCGCCTCCGGAAAGCGCGAGTGTATCAATTTCCTTTTCCGAGATCAACAACATGACTTCGTGGCCGCGATCACGCAGCACCTCGGCCACGGCGATGCCGGGGAAAAGATGTCCGCCGGTTCCACCGCATGCGATCACTGTGTTCATGGAAATGAATTGTGGATGTTGGAGCTAAATCCGCGGTGTCATCCGAGCCGGCATCATCGTCCGTTTCTTGTGCAACGGTTCGAGAACCCCCTGGCGATAAATATTCAGGAGTAAACCAATCCCGAACAAAGACGCGGCGAGGTTCGAACCTCCGTAGCTGATAAAGGGCAGCGGCAGACCTTTGTTCGGCAAAAGCGAAGTGGTCACGCCAATGTTCACCGCCGCCTGCAAAGCCAGCAGCGAAACAACGCCGCAGCCAAGCAGCAAACCGAACCGGTCTTTGGCGTGCAGCGCGATCATCATTCCGCAAACAATGATGACCACGAACAAAAAGACCACGAGCAAGCTGACCCGTAGACCGAGCTCTTCACCGATAATCGGGAAAATGAAATCCGTGTGGGCGTAGGGCAGATAAAGCATTTTTTGCCGGCCGTTGCCGAGGCCAAGTCCTTCCATTCCGCCGCTGCCCCAGGCGATCAACGCCTGCATCTGCTGCAAGCCGGCATCTTGTTTGAAGCGTTCCGGATCGAGAAACGCGGCCAGCCGGCCCATTCGTTCTGACATTTGCGTGGCGAGAAAGAGAATGCCACCTACTCCGGCAAGCGAAACCATGCTGAGCAACATCGGATTCACTCCGGCAACGAACATCACGACAAATGCGGTCGCGCCGAGCAGGACGGTCGTTCCGAGGTCCACCTCGGTGAGAATAAGCGCGAGCAGCAAAGTGACGATCGCGAGCGGAAGAACAAAGCCGCGGAGCAGACTACTGGTTGCCTTTTCATAACGCGAAAACCAAGCGGCGAGAAAAAACACCGCAGCGATCTTCGCAATCTCAGAGGGTTGAAAACCGAACTGACCGAGGCCAACCCACCGGCGCGAACCGTTAATGCGCATTCCGAGATGCGGAACGAAGCAAAGCGCCAGCGCAATGAATGCGAGACCAAACCAAAGCCACCATGTCCGCTGCCAAAAATGGTAATCGATGAGCGCGGCGACCGTGCAGACGGCCAGCCCGACTCCGAGCCAAATCGCCTGGCGTCTGATGAAAAAGTAAACATCGCCATGACTGTCGCGCGCAAAGGCACTCGTGCTGAAAAGCATGACGATGCCGATGACGAGCATGCCGAGCACGGCCAGAAACAGGATGTAAGCGCTTTTACGATGCATTAGGTTCTCGGATTGCGGAGCGCACGCGTCTCGCGTGCTGGTTGCGGCATCTCGCCGCAACGATCTTTCCCGTTTTGCAGACTCACCTCAGAGTTCACTCGTCGGATTTTCTTGGTTTTGTTGTTTTTGGGATCAGCAGCTTTTGTCCGATTTGCAATTTGCGCGGATCTTCGATGTGGTTGAGCGCGATCAAGTCGTCATAAGAGACTTTGAATTTCTTTGCGATCATCACCGGGTTATCGCCTTTTGCGACAACGTAAACTTTTCCCGCATCTGCGCTCTTTGCGTTCACACTTTGTTTTGACTTACCTCCGTCTTTCGCGGCCTGCTTGGCCGCCGCGGAATCCTTTTGGACAACTGGCGGCCGTGAACTGGCAGCGGCAGCTTTGATGGTCGATCCAACCCCGAAAGCTTTCGGGGCAACCGCAGTGTTCTTTGTCGATGCGGGCGCCGGAGCAATCGATCCCTGGCGCGTTTTGATCGCGTTGAAAGCGATGATTCCGGAAACGGCCACGACGTGGAGAACCAGAACAATCAGCAATGCGCGCGACAACTTCATGTTCGGTTCGGACATTTCCTCGTAGTCCGTTTGAGCGGATGCCCGCAGGGATGGGCGCCCGGCCGTGGCCCGAAGTTTTTTGCGTCGCAGCAGTTTGGGGAGTTTCATGATTTCATTTCGGAAGAGCTTGGACGAGGGCGCGAAATTGATCGCCGCGATCGGCGTAGCTTTTGAACATGTCGAAGGAAGATGTGCCTGGTGAGAAAAGAACGACGTCGCCCGGCCTGGCGATGGCGTGCGCGCGCTCGACCGCGTCGGCGAGGGAGTTGGCGATTTCGGATTTGACCGCGCCGCTCCAGGCGCGCGCGATGCTCCCGGCCATTTCGCCAATCAAAATTGTCGATCGAACTTTTTCTTTCACGAGCGGCCGGAGCGGATCGAAGGTGAAACCTTTGTCCTTGCCGCCGGCGATGAGAACGATCGGTTTGGTTTGCGCGCGCAGCGCCTTTTCGACGGAATCGAGATTTGTCGCCTTGGAATCGTTGACGTAACCGACGCCGCCAACTTCGCGCACAAATTCGCAGCGGTGCGGGCGCGGCTCATAGGCGCAGAGCGGCGGGACCATTTGCTGAAACGACAAACCGCGCGCCAGGCCCGCGGCCAGCGTCGCCATCAAATTCTCGATGTTGTGCGAGCCGCGCAGTTTGGTCTCGGCCAGACGCAAAACGATTTGGTTTTGATAAACGATCGCCCCTTCGGCCAAACGAAAATCGGCGCGATCGGTATAAGCACTGAACGTAATTTGGCGCGGGCGAATTTTCGGCAGAGTCTCACTCGCATTGACGATCGCGACATCGTCCTTGGTTTGATTCTCAAAAATGCGCAGCTTGGCCGCGCGATAATCGGTGACGGAGCGATAACGATCGAGATGGTCGGGAGCAAAGTTGAGCCAAAGGCTAATCGATGGCCGGAAAGTTTGGATCATCTCCAGTTGAAACGAACTCACTTCGACGGCGAGCGCGTCGAACGAGTTTTTCTCCCGCGCGACTTCTGAAAGCGGTTTGCCGATGTTGCCGCAAGCGATGGTCCGTTGGCCGCAGGCGTCCAGCATCTGCGCGAGCAATTCAGTGGTAGTTGTTTTGCCGTTTGTGCCGGTTACGGCGATGATCGGAAGTTCACAGGATCGCCAGCCGAGCTCGAGCTCGCCAATCATCTCGATGTTGCGCGAAGAAAAATTGCGCGCCAGCGGAGCCGCCGGATCGATTCCCGGACTCAAGACCGCCAGTTGATAAGTGGTTGAATCTTCGTCTGCCGCCGGTCCGCAAATCACGTGAATGCCTTGCGCGCGCAGATTGTCGATGGTGGACTTGAGTAAATTCTTTTCCTCGGCGTTATCGAGAACGGTGACTTGAGCGCCTTCCGCTTTGAGCAGAAGCGCAGCGGCCGTTCCGCTCAGACCTGCCCCGAGAACCGCGACCTTCTGATTTTTGTAGCGCACGTTTCTACCTCAACTTCAGCGTCGCCAGGCCGAGCAAGGCGAAGATTCCAGAGAGAATCCAGAACCGCACGATGACGGTGTTTTCTTTCCAACCGACCAGTTCGAAATGATGATGAATGGGCGACATGGCAAAGATGCGGCGGCCGGTCAGTTTGAAACTCAGCACCTGCAAAATCACCGAGACCGCTTCGATCACGAAAACTCCGCCCACCACCATCAAGAGCAGCTCCTGCTTACAACAGATCGCGACCACACCGATCATGCCGCCGATGGCGAGCGATCCGGTGTCGCCCATAAAAACTTTCGCTGGATGACAGTTGAACCAAAGAAATCCAAAACCGGCGCCAACCAGTGCTGCGCAAACAACCGTCAGCTCGCCGGTGAATGGATAGAACGGAACCTGCAAGTATTCCGCGATGCGAAAATTTCCGGCCGCATAAGAAAGCAGCGCATAGGCAAACGCTACCGTCACGGTGCATCCGATGGCGAGACCGTCCAGGCCGTCGGTCAGGTTGACCGCATTGGACGATCCAACAATGACGAGCGCAAAAAACAGAAAGGTAAACCATCCCATGTTCGTGATGACCGGCGCCTTGAAAAATGGCAGGTAAAGCGAACGCGCCTGCACCTCGAGCAGCGGACTGGTAAGAAAAACGGCGGTGACGATAACCGCGAGAATGATTTGGAACAACAGCTTGAATCGGCCACTGATGCCGGCCGATTTTTTCTTCGTAACCTTCAGGTAGTCGTCCGCAAATCCGAGCGCACCCAGATAAAGCATGCTGAACAAAGCGAGCCAGACGAAGCGATTGTCCGGACGCGCCCACAAAAAGCTGGAAAGAAAAACGGCGCCGATGATGAGCACGCCACCCATGGTCGGCGTTCCTTGCTTGCCGAAGTGCAATTCTGCCAGCCGGTGGACTTCTTCCGCCGCGCGAATCGGTTGGCCCAACTTGAGCGCCGTCAGCTTGCGGATGACGAGGTTCCCGAAGATCAGTGAAACTGCGAAAGCGGTGACCGCGGCCGCGACCGAACGGAACGTTACATAATAGAAGACGTTAAAGCCGATGAACTGATCACTGAACCGATGGAGGTAATACATCATGAGGGAACGCCCTCCGTCGGTTGCCGCTTTGCGAATTCCTCGAGCACACGCTCAGTCCGCGCGGTCCGGCTTCCTTTGATCAGCACCAGATCACCCGGCGCCGTGATTTCGGTTAACATCTCAGCGGCTTCGCTTATCGACCCGACCGCGGCAGTTTTTTCCAAGCCGGCCTGCTGCGCGGCCTCCGCAATCGCCGCGCCCATGTCGCCAATCGCAATCAGTTGATCAACGCCAAGCTCGGCCGCTGTTTCGCCAACTTCGCGATGACCGCGCGCAGATTCTTTACCCAGCTCACGCATTTCCCCGAGCACGGCGATCCGTTTTCCATCGGCATCCAACTCCACTAGCGTGCGCAGCGCCGCTTTCATCGAATCGGGATTCGCGTTGTAGCTGTCATCGATGAATTGCACGCCGCCAATTTGTCTGATCTGCAAACGCGCCTTGGCCAGCGGCGCGGCGACGAGACCGGCAGCGGCTTCCTCGAGGGAAAGACCGAAGAGGCGACCGGCAGCGACGGCCAGCATGGCGTTTTGCACCATGTGCAAACCCGGTACGGGCAATTGCGCGCGGCAGCGATGCGCGCCCTCGAGAATGGTAAAATCCGATCCATGCGCGCTCTGGGTAATTTCGCCGGCGCGAATTGTTCCCGCAGTTGTCCCAGCAAAAATGACTTTGGCGTGCGTGCGCGCCGCGATGTTTTTACTAAACGGATCATCCGCATTCAAAATAATCGAGCCTTGTGGCCCGATGGCTTCCGCAAGCGCGCCTTTCTCGGCCGCGATCGCTTCGCGCGAACCCATGAACTCGATGTGCGCAATACCGATGTTTGTGATGAGCGCCGCATCCGGCGCGGCGATTTTCGCGAGCGCGGCAACTTCACCGGGATGATTCATGCCAATCTCCCAAACCGCGACCTCATCTTGCGAGGTCGCCTCCAGCATGGTGCGCGGAAGGCCGACGTGATTATTGAAGTTGCCTTGAGTTTTGGTCACCCGGAAACGGCGACCGAGGACCGCTGCTGCAAAATCTTTCGTGCTCGTCTTGCCATTGCTTCCGGTGATCGCCAGGACTCGAAGCGGAAGCGATTTCCGGTAGTTCGCGGCAACGGTTTGGTAGGCTTGCAAAGTGTCTTCGACGCGAATGACCGTGAAGTTGTCTGGAACCTTTCCCTTCCAGCCAAGATCGACAATCGCGCCCACGGCGCCGGTTTTCACAGCGGCTTCGACGAATTTGTGTCCATCGAAATTTTCCCCGCGCAAGGCGACGAACAATTCGCCGTGTTTTAACGTGCGCGAATCGGTGCTGATCTTGTCGATGGAAACATTTCCATTTCCGCCCGAGACGGAAGCGCTCGCAAACTCAGCAATTTGAAAGATCGATAATTTATTCATCTAGAATTCCACAGGGCGGTCCTCGATTGCGCGGCGCGCGACTTGAATATCATCGAATGGCACGGTGTGATCGGCGAATTCCTGATAAGTTTCGTGCCCTTTGCCCGCGATCAAGATAATGTCGCGCGGTTGAGCGACCGCAATCGCGCGGACAATCGCCTCGGCGCGTCCGGTCACTTTTTCGTAACAATCCGAGCCAAAGCCTTTTTCAATCTCGGAGATAATCGCGTTGGGGTCTTCTTTGCGCGGGTTATCGGAAGTGATGATCGAGTAATCCGCATTTTGATCGGCGATGCGGCCCATGAGCGGTCGCTTCTGCCGGTCGCGATCGCCGCCGCAACCGAACACGACAATCACGCGACCCGGCTCGAGTTGACGCAATGTTTTGAGAACGATGAGGAGCGCGTCCGGCGTGTGCGCGTAATCAACAAACACCTGAAATTTGCGCTTTGCCGGGACCATCTCGAGCCGGCCAGGAACTTGCGGCGATTTACCGAGGCTGAGAACTGCTTCGCGCAGGTTGAGGCCGAGCGCGTTCGCTGCGGCCAGCGCCGCCATCGAGTTGGCGACGTTGAACCGGCCGATTAACGGCAGGCGCACGAGATAACTTTTGCCCCGCGCGTCGAGCTGATACGATGTGCCGCCAAATTCCATGCGGTAATTTGAGGCGCGAAAATCTGCGCGCACGCCCATTCCAAACGTGATCACGGAAATCTTCGTGTCGATCTTATCGAGCAATTGCTCGCCGTAGTGATCGTCCATGTTCACGACTGCGATGGGCTTTCGTTTCTTCTGCTGCGCCAGCTGAGCGAACAATTTCGCCTTCGATTCGAAGTAATTTTCCATCGTGCCGTGATAATCGAGATGGTCTTGCGTCAGATTAGTGAAGACAGCGACGTCCCACTCGAGGCCGCGTACGCGCTCCTGCGTCAGCGCGTGGGAAGAAACCTCCATGGCCGCGGCGCGACAACCGGCGTTCGCGATTTGCGCGAGCAACTCTTGCAGGTCGAGCGATTCCGGCGTCGTCCGCGCGGCTGGCAAAACGCGCTCACCGATTTCATAGCGCACCGTCCCGATCAAACCGCAACGCAAGCCGGCCTTTTCACAGATGTGTTTGATGAGAAAGGTGGTGGTGGTTTTTCCATTGGTGCCGGTGACGGCCGCGAGTTTTAATCGCCGCGCCGGCAGTCCGTAAAAAGTTGCAGCCAGATCGGCGAGCGCGGTGCGCGTGTTCTCCACGAGAAGGCAGGTGGCGCGCGGATTTTTCTCTTCGCGCTCCGCGACGATCACGGAAGCACCGTTTTCAATGGCCTGGCCGATGAATTCGTGCCCGTCGTTTTTCTCTCCACGCAGCGCCACGAACAGGCCATTCCTTTGCACTCGCCGCGAGTCATACGCGATGCTTTCGACTGCGCGATCAAGTGGCCCGATGACCTGGCGGACTGGAATCGCACCGGCAAGAGTTTTGAGCTGCATGAGAGTTCAGCATGCGGGCGCAAGGCGCTCAACGGGGCGGGACATTGGTTAGGGCAACTCGCTCCACTGGCAAGGCTTTGCGAATTTCCTCGTGCGGCTGAAGATCGAGATAACGCGCCGCTTGCTCAGCGACTCGGGAAAAGATCGGGCCGGCGACGAGCCCGCCGTAGTTCAACTCCGGCTTGTTCGTGTGCGCATCGTCCAGCACAACAAGGCCGACAAACTCCGGATGGTCGGCGGGCAGATAGCCGCTGAAGGAAACGACATACTTTCCTTTTTCGTAGCCACCTTTCGGATCGACTTTTTGGGCGGTGCCCGTTTTGCCAGCAATGGTAAAGCCGGGGACGGCGGCGGCGGCGGCGGTGCCGCGATCACTCACGACACCGCGCAGCGCATCGCCGATTTGTCTGGCTGTCTGGGGAGAAATGGCCTGGCGCAAAACGACCGGCGAAAGCGAGCTAAGAGTTTTGCCGTCGTCGCTAGTGATCGATTTCACCATGCGCGGAGTGATCAATTTGCCGCCATTGGCGATCGCCGCCATCGCCACGGTCATCTGCAATGGCGTCACTCCGATTTCATGGCCCATCGGAATCCGTGTGATCGAGATTTTGCTCCAGGATTGGGGCGGGCGAATCAGACCGCTGATCTCACCGGGAAGCTCGATCCCGGTGCGCTCACCAAAACCGAAGCGGCGAATGTACTCATAGAATTTTTGCTCGCCGACGCTACAGGCGAGTTTGGCCGCGCCGATGTTGCTCGATTTCACGAGAATGTCCTGCACGCTCAACTCCCCGAAAGGCCGATGATCGTGCAGCGCGCTTCCTCCGAAATTCCAGACGCCATTCTCGCAAAAAATCATCGAGTCAGGACGGACCGTGCGCTCATTGAGCGCGGCGGCCGCGGTCACAATCTTGAAAGTGGAACCCGGCTCCATCATGTCGATGATGGCGCGGTTTTTCATTTGCTCCGGTTTGGCGTCCGCGCGCAGATTGAGATCGAAATTAGGGCGGTTAGCCATCGCCAGAATCTCGCCCGTCTGCGGTCGCATCAGAATGATGGTGGCCTTTTGCGGCGTGTATTCGCGCATGGCGGAGTCGATTTCGTTTTCGACGATATTCTGCAGGTTAAGATCGACAGTCAGATGCACCTGATAACCGTTGCGCGGGGCGCGTTCCTGCCCGCGATAGAGGACGATTTCCTGGCCGGCGCAATTATGTTCGATGTAACGGTAGCCATCCTGCCCGTGCAGATATTCTTCCATAGAAGCTTCCACACCCTGGATGCCGCGATGATCGAAGTCCGTGAATCCGATGACGTGGCAAAGCATGGAGCCATTCGGATAAATGCGGGTGGCGTCGTGCTCGAAATAGATGCCGCGTAAGTTTCGCGCCCGTAGCTTCTCGCGCAGCACCGCGGCCAGGGCTTTCGGCACTTCGCGCTTGATGACGATGTAACGGCGGTCACCGCGTAATTTTGCCGCCAGCTCACGAGCCGAAATTTTCAGCTCATCGCCGACCAGATCGACAATCGCATCGAGATTGTTCAGATGGGTCGCGTCGGCCACGACAGTTTCGACGGGCACATTGTGCGCGAGGACTTCGTTGTTTGCGTCGAAAATTGCGCCGCGCTCCGCATAAATGATTTGTTTGTAAACGTGTTTTTCAGCAGCCAGCCCGGCGTACTCGTCGTGCTTGATCATCTGGAGATAGATCAATCGAAAAGAAAAACCGCTGAAGACGGCGGTGAAGGCGAGGCACGCCAGCGCGCAACGGATTCGGCTGTTCCACTTCATCGGCCGGCGGGTTGATTGGCTACAGGTTGGATCGCATCTTCGCCATTGGGCGGCGCGGGCATCGTGAGTCGCACGATGTTATGCTCAGAAATTGGGATCATTTTCAAATAGCCTTCCTTCAGGCGGCGCTGCAAAGCGGATCGTGAGGTCAGCGCCGCAATTTGAACGCTGGCGACATCGTTCTGCGTGCGGAGACTGGCCAAATCGTTCTCAAGCGCCTTTTTACGGTCGCCGAGATGGTACAGTTGCAGCGTCAAATAGACGTAACTCAGGCCGGCGAGTGCGAGAAACGCGGTCAGCACGATCCAACGCGCCAACGACGCCGCATCGACTCTGTTCCAATTTCTGTGACGCGACCGGTTCATGCGATTTTTTCGGCGACGCGCAATTTTGCGCTGCGGGAGCGTGGGTTGGCGCGTTGTTCGTCTTCGCCCGGTTCCACCGGTTTCGGCGTAATTAACTTCAGATCGTATTCAGGATTGCGCCGCGGCGCGGGCCATTCCGGCCGGTCGAGCCATTGCCGACTGCGATCACGGAAGAAATTTTTGACGATCCGATCTTCCAGAGAATGAAATGTGATAACGGCAATGCGCCCACCGGTCTCCAGTCGGCCCGTCAGAACACGCAGGCCCTCTGTGAGTGCGCCGAGCTCATCATTTACTTCCATGCGCAACGCTTGAAAAACCTGCGTGGCCGGATGACGACGCCCGTGCCGCTCGACGACTTTTTCGATCGCGCGCGCGAGCGGGAGGGTTTCACGGAAGGGCGCACTCTTGCGCGCCTTGACAATCAAACTGGCGATGCGACGTGCGGCCGGTTCCTCACCGAGATCACGAAATAAGCGAGTGAGTTGCTCTTCGCTGTAATTGTTAACGATATCGGCGGCGGTCAGCACGTTGCGCGGATCCATGCGCATATCGATTGGCCCATTGCGCATCATGCTGAAACCGCGCTCCGCATTTTCGAGTTGCCGCGACGAGACGCCAAGATCGAGAAGCGCACCACCGATTGTTGTGATCCCGAGCTCGTCGAGAACTGTATCCGCGTGGCGAAAATTCGCCTGCCGCAACGTGACCCGCCCGCCGAACCTGGCCAGTCGATCGGTCGCATGTTGGATCGCTTCGGGATCTTGATCCAAAGCCAAGACGTCGGCACCACTTTTCAAGATTGCTTCCGTGTGGCCGCCGCCCCCGCAGGTTGCGTCGACCACGAGAGAACTCGGCCGCGGCGCGAGCAATTCCATTACTTCAGCCGCGAGCACCGGGCGGTGATAAGTAAAGTCCTCCATTTCCTGCGCCTCCTCTTCGAGAATGAGCGGACCGGATGCGAACCAGACCGGCCGCTCAAACAGTAATGCGTTCATATTTTTCCTGGCCGATAAGCCGCTTACAAACCGATCACATTCGCGACATGCTGGTAAGTGGGCGTTTCCTCTTCATGCGCGCGCTTCCAGCGTTGCAAATTCCAAATTTCAAAACGCCCGCGGCCACCCACGAGCGCCACTTCGCCTTTCAATCCAACTTTCTTGCAAAGCTCCTCGGACAAAACGAGACGACCTTGTCGATCCGCCGCGCCGTGCTGCGCGCGCGAATGCAGTTGGCGCAAAAAAACGCGACGATCGCGCGCGGAGACGTTTGGGTTCGATTCCGCCGCTGAGCTCATGCGAGCAAACTCCTCCGGCGACATGACGAGGAGAAATTGATGACTCGCTTCCGGCAAAATGATGAACTCTCCACTTTCGTCGCGACGCCAGCGTGCGGGAACGGTGATGCGATTTTTATCGTCGATGAAGTGACGAAATTCGCCGGCGTAGAGGAGTTGAGTTTGAGAAAGAGGCTCCATGGGTAAGTGGAGAATTGGTCCATTTCGATCCACTTTCCTCCACTTTTAACCACTTCCCGTGCCAAGGTGTCAATAAAAAAATAAAGCCCCATTTTGCAGCCACTCTCCCGACCCGTTAAACCCTGCCTTCGCCGTGAGCTTGGGCCCGGGTATGCAAGATCGACAATCGCCTGCGCCTTCAGCCTTTCCGTTGCGCAGATCGCCTCCAGCCAGGCTGCGGCCAAAACCGGGAAATCGTTTACAGTTACGTTTCAGCAGGAAAGCAGACCGGCTACTCGATTTTTGATGCCTCCGGCAAATTGATCGGCTGGACATCGGCGCCGTTACCGAGCGCTTCTGTTTCACCGAAAAGGGCGCAAATAACGGGCCGCACCGTCGCTGATGGCTTGCCAGCGTCGGCAAAGAGGTCTAGAGGAATTGACGTGATCGACTACATTCAGAAGGGCGGTTTGCTGATGTGGCCAATTCTGGCTTGCAGCATTATTTCGATCGCCGTCTTCGCCGAACGCCTTTTTTACTTGCATCGAGCGACGATCCACGTCGGTGAATTTTTGAAGGGGCTTTCCAATCTCATCCAGCGCCGCAACTTTGCCGAAGCGTTACACGAATCGGCCGGCACACCTGGCCCAGTCGCGCGCGTGATTCATTCTGCCATTATCCGGCACGATGCGCCGCGATCGGAGCTGCGCGAGATTGTGCAGGAAGCCGGACAGCTCGAGGTGCCGAAACTGGAGCGATTTCTCGGCGTGCTCGCCACGCTCGCTTTTCTCGCGCCATTGCTCGGGTTGCTTGGAACGGTCGCCGGAATGATCGATGCGTTCGGCACAATCGCGTCGCACGGCGGGTATGCTACGGTGACAGAACTTTCCAGCGGGGTTTACAAAAGTCTTTTGACAACTGCGGCGGGCCTGGTCGTCGCCACGCCCACCTTCGTCGCTTACAGTTATCTCTCAGCGCGCGTGAACACGATGCTGCACGAAATGGAACGCGCCGGCATTGAGATTGTGCATATGTTGACGGAGAGCCGGCCGATCAGCGGGATCATCAGCTTCCAACAGCCCGCGGAAACAACCGCCGCCGATCGGGAAGCAGGTCTCGATCGCTAGATCGACAATTTCTGAGGTCGACAATCAGTTCAGCGCGCGCATGAAGCTCAGCCGGACGAAGGAATATAACTTCGGCTGGCTCGTCCTTTTCCCGCTGCTCGACGTCGTTTTTCTCCTGGTTTTCTTTCTGTTACTCAGTTCGAATTTCATTTTGCAGCCCGGAATTTCCGTTTCGATGCCGTTCTCGCGGTTTACGCTTGGTCCGCAGATCAATCAACAAATCATCAGCATCACCGCTGGCGCAGCTCCCGCGATTTATTTCCGGGATCAAAAAATCACACTCGATCAGCTCGGGCCGGCACTGGACGCAGCCAAGCGCGAAGGTCGCTCGATCATCATTAAAGCGGACCGCTTGACTCCCTATGAAACGGTTGTTGAGGTGGCAAACGCCGCGCTCGAACATGGGATCACGTCCGTCGCGCTGGCCACAACTCCGCCGCGATGAACACTTCCTTGTCTGCGCCTGCGCCCACATCGCTTCTTTTTAATTGGGAGCCGCCGCGGCGCCGGAAAGCGGCGATCACAGCTTTTCTCATTGCGTCCTTGATCGCACACGCTCTTTGCTTCTACATTTTTCAAATTGTTTATCCGCCGACGGTCTCACTTCTGCCGCCACCAGCTCGCGTCAGTTTGATCGCGCCCAATTCTGAAGAAGGCCGCACGGTGCTTCGCTGGGTTGATGCGGAGGACCCCGCGCTCGCCTTCGCCACGCAACGTCCGCCTGAGGCAAGGCTGCACGCGTTGCCGAAAGTGCGCCACATTCCATCCTATCTCGCGACGGAGCCCGCCCTGAAAGAGATTCCGCCGCTGGTTACCGATCTTCGCACGCCGAGTTCGCAGCCGCCAGCCGCCGTGCCGATTGTCCACCAGCAAGCTGCCCCCGCCATGAGTGCAACGCCGACATCCGTTTCGTTTTCAAAGGAGCTCGATGGTTTGGGCGCTCCGAATTTGCCGGCGCCAAATTTTTCCGCATCGAGCAACGAGGCACCAGAGAGCGTCCGTTTTCGCGTTGCGGTCGGCGACCGGGGAGAAATCCGCTATTGCTTTCCACTGAATTCGTCAGGCGATCCGGCCCTGGATGAGCAAGCCAGGCATTATCTCATGCTCTGTCGTTTTCCTGGAAGACCGACAGCCGGGGAGAAAAGCGATCAGTCTCTCATTTGGGGCATCGCGACGATCGAGTGGGACACTGATGTCGCGCGTCCGTCGGGAACACCGACAACCACAGGTGCACCGTGATTCGGGTTAGTCTGGCCGCGCTCGTTACGATTTATCTGCTGCTTTTCCTTGCGGCGGTTTTTCTCTTCTGGATATTGGGAGAGTGGAATCGGCGCCGCCGCGAACGCCGAGCGTTACAGTATCGGCTGCGTTGCGTCATGTGCGCGTTCGAATTTGAAGATCAGACCGACGCTCTGCTTCCGCGGTGTCCGCGCTGCGGAAGTCTAAACGAACGATTTAAAATGGAGCGAATTTAAAAATGGGAATGTGGATCGGCCGCAATCGCAAAGCCCGCGTCACCTACGGCTTCGATGAAATCGCGCTCGTGCCTGGTCGCGTGACGATCAATCCGAACGAGGTCGACATTACCTGCCGCTGGCCGCGCAAAGAAGCGGACCCGCTCGTGTTAAAAATTCCAATTCTCGCCAGCGCGATGGACGGAGTGGTCGACGTCCGGTTCGCCATCGCCATGAGCAAATTGGGCGGACTAGCGGTGCTCAATCTGGAAGGCGTGCAAACGCGCTACAAGAATCCCCAGGAGGTCCTGCAAAAAATTGTCGAGGCGGACAAATCTGAAATCACGGCGCTGCTGCAAAAAATTTATCAGGAGCCGGTCCAGAAAGACTTGATTGCGGCACGAATTCGCCAGATCAAAGACGGTGGCGCGCTGGCGGCGGTCAGCTCCATTCCGCAGCGCGCGGCCGAATTCGGCAAGATTGCAGAAGAGGCAGGGGCCGATGTTTTTGTTGTCCAAAGCACGGTTTCCACAGTCCGGCATATTTCATCGGAATATAAATCGCTCGACCTGGAAAAATTTTGCCGTGAGATGCGCATTCCCGTAATCGTCGGCAATACCGTCGGCTATGATGTCACTTTCGAGATCATGGAGTGCGGGCCAGCCGCGGTCTTGATCGGCGTCGGGCCGGGAGCGGCCTGCACCTCGCGCGGGGTGCTCGGGCTGGGCGTCCCGCAAGTTACGGCGACAGTCGATTGCGCGGCGGCGCGCGACGCTTATTTCAAAAAAACTTCGCGCTATGTGCCGATCATCACCGACGGCGGCATGAGCAAGGGCGGTGATGTTTGCAAAGCGCTCGCTTGCGGCGCGGATGCTGTAATGGTCGGCAGCGCGTTTGCCAAAGCGCAGGAAGCGCCCGGCTGCGGCTACCACTGGGGAATGGCTACGCCGCATGCGAACCTTCCGCGCGGGACGCGCATCAAGGTCGGCGCGACTGGCTCGTTAAAACAAATTCTCTTCGGCCCGGCTGAAGTGGACGATGGCAGCCAAAATCTGGTTGGTGCAATCACGACCTGCATGGGAAACGTGGGTGCGCGCACGATAGCAGAGTTGCAGCAAACGGAAATCATCATTGCGCCATCGATTAAGACCGAAGGGAAACTTTTTCAAACTGTCCAGAGCGTTGGAATGGGCAGCGGGTGAAGAAAGTGACAAGTGATGAGGAATAACCGATAAGCGTCCAAGAGCAAATTGCCCTTCCACCTCTCACCTTTCACTTTTTGTCTTTCACTTCTCACTCATCACTCGTCACTTCCCTAAATGAATACGGATCGAAGAGTCGTCATCACCGGTCTGGGCGCGATCACACCGGTCGGAAACAACGTGGAGACATTCTGGTCGAATCTTAAAAAGGGCGTCAGCGGCATTCGCAAAATCGAGGCTTTCGACACGACCGACTACGATTGCCAGATCGGCGGTGAAGTGCGCGACTTCGACCCGAAACCATTTTTCCGCAACCCGAAAGATATACGGCGAACCGATCGTTTTGCGCAACTCGCGCTGGCCGCGGCAAAGATGGCGCTGGAGAACAGTGGAATCGATCTTGAAAAGCTCAATCGAGATCGCTTTGGCGTGATTGTCAGCAGTGGCATCGGCGGACTAAAAACGTTGGAGGATCAATACACGGTCCTGGTAACCAAGGGGCCATCCCGAAACTCCCCTTTCACGATTCCGATGTTGATCAGCAATATGGCCAGCGGTCTCATCTCAATGGAGTACGGGCTGCATGGTCCAAACATGTGCATCGTTACCGCCTGCGCGACCTCGAACAACGCCATCGGCGAATCATGGCGGATGATTAAGTTCGGCGACGCCGATATTTTTCTCGCTGGAGGCTCCGAGGCTTCGATTGTCGCGATTGGTCTTGCAGGATTCTCCGCCATGAGAGCGCTGAGCACGCGCAACGACGAGCCCGAGCGCGCTTCGCGACCGTTCGACCGCGATCGCGATGGCTTTGTTATGAGCGAAGGCGCCGGTGTTGTTGTCGTGGAAGAGCTGGAACACGCGAAAGCGCGCGGCGCGAAGATTTATTGCGAACTCGCGGGCTACGGACTTACTGCAGACGCCTACCACATGACTGCTCCGCCACCGAATGGCGAAGGCGCCGCGCGCGCCATGCAACTCGCGCTCGAACATGCCCGCATTTCCGCAGACCAAGTTGATTACATCAACGCCCACGCCACCTCTACGGACATCGGCGATCTTTGCGAGACTCGAGCGATCAAGAAGGTCTTCGGCAATCACGCCCGCAAAGTTTCGATCAGCTCCACCAAATCGATGACTGGCCATTTGTTAGGCGGCGCTGGCGGTGTAGAGATGGCGGCCTGCGCGCTTGCCATCCGCGATTCCGTAATTCCGCCTACGATCAATCTGGAGAATCCGAGCGAGGAATGCGACCTCGATTACACGCCAAATGTGGCGCGGGAAAAGAAAGTGCGTGTCGTGTTAAACAACTCGTTCGGCTTCGGCGGCCACAACGCCACTCTGGTCGCGACGCAATTTGCCGGCTGAACCGGCGCGCCAGTTCGACTTCGCTCAGTGCAGATCTCCGATCACGGCGGGCATTAGACTCAATGCAGCGAGTAAGCTTCCACCAGTGCGACGCCCGTTGTCCCACCGGAGCCGCGCACGATCGCAGTGTAATCCCCCGGTTGTAATCTCGCCAGGATAGCGGCATTATCGTTTGACGCAATGAGCGTCCCGCTAATGTCGTGCAACTCCAACGTTGGATCGACAAGTGCATTCACCGCGCCAGCCGAGTTGACGTTCGACGGCGTGAGGATCATCTTTTCGCTCAAATTCCGGCCGGTGCGCGCGTCGTCGTTG
The DNA here is from genome assembly GCA_003219265.1 of Verrucomicrobiota bacterium. GTDB lineage: Bacteria > Verrucomicrobiota > Verrucomicrobiia > Chthoniobacterales > UBA10450 > AV133. Next base: position 136 of record QHQE01000105.1, on the reverse strand, counting down.
TGCCAGGTCAACACATTGGCCGTTGCGAAAACTGACAAAATAAAAAACAGCAGCGCGCTGGCTATTTGCCGAACGCGAGAAAAATCCCAGGCGAAACATTTCGCGATCTTTCATGATTCGATCGCGAATTTCAACT
>QHQE01000132.1 GCA_003219265.1 Verrucomicrobiota bacterium | reverse complement strand
CGGAATCATTCGGATAAATGCCCTGCACCACTAAATCAGGATGACCGTTGAAGTAATTGTTTTGTCGCAGCACGCGCGAATGTTTTGCCACGCTTGCGGTTAGGAGATCAGACAACAGACCCGACATGATCGCGGGTCGCAGAAAATCATCGACCCGTTCGAGACCCTTTTCGAGCAGTCCAGTATTCACATCGTAGAACAGGTCGTAAACGTCCTGCATTGCGATCTCAAAGTCTTTGAGTCGCAATTGAAACGGAAGCCCAGCGTCTCGATTGAAGTTCTGCGGCTTGGGCCGGTTCCGCCGAATCGGCATGCGGAAATAAACGCCTCAGAGAAATCGGCAGAGCAAGGAAAAACGAACTGCTATCCTTCCGGCGCAAGTTCAGGCGTCGCGACGACGCGGGTTGGAACGAGGCGCAGCGCGGTGCCGCCGATTTCTTCCTCCGGGGCGGCGCCGGTTTCGTGGTACTCGGCGTCCTGGTTGACTTGCCAGAGATCGTAAAGCTTGGTGTCAGCCAGAATATTTTCGGCGCACAACATCGCGGTCATCATGGCGTGGTCCTGGTTGTTGTACTTGTGCATGCCGTTGCGCCCAACGAGGTGCAAGTTCGGATAACGATCCTCGAGTTCTTCGCGGATCGTGGCGACATGGCGCGCGTAATCGTCATCGTAAACTGGATAGGCCTTCTTTTGGCGGACGACGCAGCCGTCGAGAACGTCACCCTCCTTGGCCAGTCCGATTTTGATCAGCTCGCGTTTGCCAAGCTCGATTAAATCTTCGTCTTTGGAATCCCAAAGCCCGTCGTGCTCGAAACAAAAATATTCGAGACCGTAACACGCCTTATCGGGATCGGGCACCATTTCCGGCGACCAGGAACGGAAGTTTTGGACGCGGCCGACTTTCACGCTCGGGTCGTGGATGTAGATCCAATTATCATCGAACATGTTTCGCTCTTTGAGAATGAGCATGACGGTAATGAAGTCGCGGTACTTAAGGCTCTCGGCCGCGCGTCTTGTTTGCTCGCTGACTTGCGGCGACAAACCGCAAACCAATGCCCGCATCGGAGCCGAGGAAATGACGTGTTCGGCTTCGAGCATCTGCAAGTTTCCATGTCGATCTTGGAATTGGACGCTCCATGTCGATGCAACATCGTCGTAAGCGCAAGCGGTCACTTTGCAGCCGATCTCGATTTTCCCGCCCATCGCTGTCACTTTCTCCGCGCATGCTTCCCACATCATGCCGGGACCTTTGCGCGGATAACGAAATGAGTTGATGAGCGTCTTGATCACTTTGGTTCGATCGCCGTTGTAGCGCTGGGGCAAAAGCGCGTTTTTGATCGCGCTGCCGAGCGAAAGACCTTTGATGCGCTGCGCCGCCCAATCGGCCGAGATTTCCTTGCAGCTCATGCCCCAAACTTTTTCAGTGTAGCTCTTGAAGAAAGTGTTGAAAAGACGTCGGCCAAATTGGTTGCTCACCCATTCTTCGAAGTTGCGCGGGTTGCGCGCCGGAAAGAGCCGGGCTTTAAGCCAGGAGAGAACGCAAAGGAGCGATTGGAAAATGCCGAGCTTCAGGAGTGCCTCGAACGGTTTGAGCGGGTAAGTGAAAAATTTTCCGCCGTAAAAAATGCGCGACGAGCGCGGACGCTGCAACATGTCGTTAGGCAAAATTTCTGTCCACAGATCTTCGACCGCCTTCGATTTGGAGAAAAAGCGATGGCCACCGATGTCGAAGTGAAAACCTTTGTAGGTGGTCGTGCGCGAAATGCCGCCCACGTAAACCGGATCGGCTTCCAGGACGATCACATCGACCTCGTTCTTGGAAAGCAGGTAGGCGGCGGTCAGTCCCGCCGGTCCAGCTCCGATTATGGTCACAGTTGTTTTCATCATTTGCTACGCCACCCAATTGCCCCGGGTAAAATTCCAGACATACCACCCCTGCACGCTTAACCCAGCGGCGCTGACCAACGCCACTGCCGCCATGCCGAACGCCCGCACCAACACCGGCGGCATGCGAAATTGCCGTAAAAAATGCAGGAGCGCCAGCACGATTAGCGCATGCACGGAAAATTCGTAGCGGAGCATGCTTTCCATTTCCACGCTGGCCACTCCGCTTACTGAAATGTAATAGATGACAGCGGCGCAAAAATAGAATCCAGCGCGCGTTGTCCATTCGGTCCGCCGGCGAATCGCTGGAAGCAGTTCGCAAAAGGCGACCGCGGCAAAAAGCAATCCGCCCAAAGTCATCAACATTTGGCTCGCCTCTGTCGGATTATTCAGGGCCGGAACGAGCCAGCGATAACTCGACGGCTTAAACACCGCGAGGTAATCGGGAACAATGCCCCAGCCGGCCGATTGCGTGAGCATATAAATATTCCAGTGACCCCAGCGCAGTTGGCAATAAATGAAGAAGAAGACCGCGCCCAATGTTCCGGCCAGCATTAAACCGATGGCCGGCGCGTATCGACGAATCCAGGCCCGCGGTTCACGCAAACCGCTCCATCCTTTCGCCAAGATGGAGTGCACCACTGGAAAAGTAGCGCACGGGATTCCGACAATTCGGGTCGCCGACATCACAATCCCATGCAACGCCGCCCACACTTTTGCAGCACGACCCTCTGCGCTGCTCCAATAGATGAAACCCACCAGCGCCATGAGAAAAAGCGATTCGGAATAGCCGGCAATAAGAAAGAAGGCAGCGGGATGGGCGACGATCGATAAAGCGCCAAGAAATTGGAGCGCCGGCGAAAGATTCCACCGTTCGCAAAAGAGAAAGAAATAACTCCAGAAACCCCACGCTGCTACCTGAGCGGTAACGAGCAGCGCGTTGGCGGTGTCGAAGTGCAACCCGTAGCGAAGCAAAGCAGCGATTGCAGGATAAGCGGGAAAAAAAGCAACATTGGACACTTCCATCATCTTCTCCCTCATGGGCGGCACGATTGTTTGGTAGCCGCGGTCAACGATGTTTCCGAACCAGTAACTGTCGTGCTGAATAAGAGTGGAGTACCGATAAGAAAGCGGCCCTTCCGGCGCGAGCAGGCAAACCGCGACCGCAATCTGCGCCAGAGTCAGGAGTAATCCGGCAAGCAACGGTTTGAGCGGCGGCGGCAAGCGAGTCATGGCGGCACGAATGGGAACCGCCGAGGAGATACGAAACCTTTCAAGATTGCAAGAACTTGTCGGTCCCCCATTGAGCGCAGTTCCAGATTGCATCGGTTGGTTGGCTTTAGCTAGCGGCGAGAGTTTGACGACGCGGTCGCGCGTTTATTCGCTGCGAAATGTTGTCGCCGCTCGCCCGGGCGAGCGGGGCGCGGGAGACTCCATTCAAGCGCGCATCACGTCGCCCACAGGGCGACGGCTACAATCACGCGGCCACTTCTTCGTCGGAACCGACCAGCTCCGCATAAACTTGCTCGTAGCGCCGGGCCGATACGTCCCACGAAAAGTCGCGCGCCATGGCACGCGCCATCAGCACCGTCCACACCATTCGGTCGCGGAAAACTTCGCGCGCGCGTTTGATCGAATCCCAAAAGGCTTCGGTGGAATATTCGTAAAAAAGGAAACCGTAACCGCTGTCCGTCGTTGGATCGTAGTCCTCGATGATCTCCTGGACGCCGCCGGCAGCCCGCGCGATGGGAAGGGCGCCATACTTCAGGCTATACATCGCGCTCAAGCCGGCCGGCTCGAAGCGTGATGGGATGAGCGTGACATCCATGCCCGCTTCAATCAGATGCGCCAATCTCTCGTCGTAATTCTTTTGGTAGGCGAACTTGGCCGGGAATTTTCGCGCTGCCACGGCGAGCGCGGTCTCATACGCGGGATCGCCTTCGCCGAGAATGATCAGTCGGACATCATCCGAGAGCAGCCGATCCAGTAGCGGCATAAGAATCTCGAAACCTTTTTCCTCCACCACGCGAGTGACCATTCCGAAAACCGGACCATGCGGCGCCGGCGCGAGATTCATTTGTGCGAGCAAAGCATCGCGGCAAACCTGCTTGCCCCAAAGCGTGCTCGCGTCGTATTGCGCTGGGAGCAAAGGATCGGACGCCGGATCCCAGCGTGCGTTATCCGCGCCGTGCAAAATCCCAACAAGGCGATGCGCGTTTTCGCAGAGCACGGCGTCGAGACCACAACCGCCCACCGCCGTCTGCATTTCGCGCCGATAGCGTTCGCTCACCGCTGTGATCTTGTCGGCATGGAGAATTCCGCCTTTGAGGAAATTCATTCGCCCGAAAAACTCGATTCCGTGAAGGCTGAAAAATCGTTCGTGCAAATTCGTTAGGCCAAAATCCAGTCCCCAAAAACTGCCCTGCTCGGCCAGATGATGAATGGTCAGCACGGTTGCGAAGGGCAAATGGTGCGCACGCACGAACACTGGCACGAGCGCGGCCGCCCAATCATGCGCGTGCAGAATTTGCACGGAAGGCGTTAGACGCCGCGCCAGTTCCAGGGCGGCTTTGCAGAAAAAGATGAAGCGCGCGGCATTGTCCTCATACTTCTTTCCGTGCTCGCCGTAGAGCTCGGGCCGATCAAAAAAATCGTCGCAGCGAATGAAAAACAATTGCACGCCGCTCGCGCTCCGGCCTTCGAGGTATTCAGCGATGTAAATTTTATCGCCCACCCGCACATCGACAGTCACCCCAGTGTCCTCTTCTTTGAATGCAGTGTTCTCTCGAATCTCGCGGTAGTACGGCAGCGTCACGCTCACCTCATGCCCGTGCGCCCGCAGCTCGCGCGGGAGCGCATCCAGGACATCGACAAGCGCACCCGCGCGCACAAGCGGCGGACCCTCCGCGCTAATCATCAGGATT
>QHQE01000104.1 GCA_003219265.1 Verrucomicrobiota bacterium | reverse complement strand
CGGCTGTCGGAGATTCAATTACCGTGGGAGAAGTCGATCATTTATTTTGTGACGATGTGCGTGAAGGACCGGCGCAGCGTGCTTGCGAATGCGAGAGTATTTGAAGCGATCAAGACAACTGTCGATCAGCTTCGAAGATGGCGCGTGCTCGCTGGTGTTATCATGCCCGATCACGCGCATTGGATCGTTTCGCCGATCGAAGATCGCGGACTTTCAGTTGGCGATTTCTCAACAGGTTTTAAGAGAGTGTTGCGGAAAACGCTTGGTTCCCAGAAATGGGAATGGCAACGCGGATGTTTTGATCGTCTGTTGCGTTCCGATGAGAACGTTCACAGCAAATGGATTTATGCGCAGGACAACCCTCTGCGGCACGGTTTCGTCCAAAGAGCGCAAGATTGGCCATATTATTTAGATTTCATTAATGATGAGAGAGCGAATCTTTAGGGGAAGCTGGCAGCCTCCCGTCTTTGGAACTGGGGAAGCCAGCGGCTTTCCTTACAAAGCTGCGTGTTTTCCGGCGTAATGAAGCGCGTCTTCGGACTCGAGACCGAGTACGGCATCACCGTGAACGGCGCGGAGAATGTCGATGTTGTGGCCGAATCGATCGAGCTGGTGCGGCGTTACACCGAGCACGGCGCGCTCATGAAATGGGATTACGAGCTGGAGGATCCACATCTCGACGCGCGCGGGTTTCGCGCCAAGCAATTGCTCCAGGACGCCGACGAATCGGCTTACTACGAGATCGACAAGAACCGGCCGCTCAGTTTCGAGGAAATCAAAAGCGACCTCGTCCTTTCAAATGGCGCCCGCTTCTACAACGATCACGCGCATCCGGAGTATTCGACACCCGAATGCACTACGCTTCACCAAATTGTCGGGCAAGACAAAGCTGGCGAGCGAATTTTAGCGGAATGCGCCCGGCGCCGAAATCAGAAGTTGGAAACCGGTCAAGAAGTCCGCCTTTACAAGAACAACACCGATTTCGTCGGCCACAGCTACGGCTGCCACGACAACTATCTCATGCGGCGCGACATTCCGTGGGACCGCATCGTCGCCGGCATTCTGCCATTCCTGATCACGCGACAGATTTTCGCTGGAGCGGGAAAGATAGGCATCGAAGCGGAGGGCGCGGCGAGTCAGCCGGGCGTTTATCAAATCTCGCAACGCGCGGATTTTTTCAGCGTCCTGGTAAGCATCGACACGATGAACCGCCGCCCGCTGGTCAACACGCGTGACGAGCCGCACGCCGACGTCAATCGCTACCGGCGCTTTCATGTCATCCTGGGCGATTCCAATATGAGTGAATGGGCGACCGCGATGAAAATTGGGACTACCTCGCTGGTGCTCGATTTGATTGAGCGCGGCAAAGCGCCGCAGCTCGAAATTGCGCAGCCGATCGACGCGAACAAATCAATCAGTCGCGATCAAACCTACGATTGGATCATCGAGCTGAAAGACGGCCGCAAGATTTCCGCGATCGATGTGCAACGAATTTATTTGAAATCTGCGGCTGACATCGACAACAGCGGGGGTGAAGATCGACAATGGATTTTGCGAGAATGGGAAAATGTTCTCAACGATCTCGATCGAGATGTGATGGTGGCGCGGGATCGCGTCGATTGGGCGGCGAAGAAATTCCTGCTCAACGCGTTGGAGGAAGAAGAAAAACTCGCCTGGAGCGATCCGTGGCTGCAATCGATCGATCTCGAATATCACAATGTCGATCTTGAGCGCGGTTTGTATTACGAACTCGTGCGGCAAGGTTCGATGCGGCGACTCGTCAATGAAGACGAAATCAAGATCTCGATCTTTACGCCGCCGGAAACTACCCGGGCATTTTTCCGCGGCCGCTCCGTCGCGCGCTTTAACGACGAAATCACCTCGATTCAGTGGGACGAGATTGTTTTCGCAAATGGATCGCAGTCGCGTCGCGTCGCCTTGCCGGAAGCCTCATTAGATGCGCGCCTCGACGCGCTCAATCTCGCCGCGCGCAACGGCAAAGATTTCGTGGAGTTTATCCGCGCACTGAGCGAAATCGATTAGGCAGGGCGATTGACTCCGAAAGCTTTCGCGGATGATCCGTTCGACAGCTCCAGCCCTGCGAAGCGACCGTCGTCATACCAAAATGATCAGAAATTTTACCTCATTTGCAAGCCATGGCTCGCCCAGCTGATCGACGGTTCTTGCTTTTGCCGCCGGCGCCGGCTGCTAGTTAATTATCATTTGATCTCGCGACGCTTCACGGCCGGGAGTTAGTTTTCATGCGATTCCAAGAAATAGAGAGCAGCGTCGTTGTTTAACGCTTACTTCCTTTTTTAAGAATATGATCAACTCACTACTCACCCGCTCCCACCGTCTTTTCGCGCTCAATGCCGCGGTCTCATTAGGCGTTTTCGGCGTTCTGGTTTCGCCTGCACCCGCCGTTTTCGCCCAGTCGGCGCCGGTGTTTTCTCAGATGATCGTGTTCGGGGATAGCCTGTCCGACGACGGAAACATCGCGCATCAGATGCGCGACACATTTTTCTTTAGTTATCCGAGCAGCAATTTCGATTACAGCGATTACCGCTTCACGGACGATCTTTACACTTCGCCCGGCTCGAGTTTGTACAGCGGCGTCTGGCACGAGCAGCTGGCGACGTCTTTTCTCAATTTGGCCGTGGCGAGAAACAGTCTCGATGGCGGAATGGACTACGCTTTCGGCGGCGCGACGACACGGGACGGCCAGACCGAGCGCACCATTATTAATAATCCCTTCCCGTTCAGCGGCGGCAATTTTACGATCACGATCGATAACATAGGCAAACAGGTGGCCGATTATCTCGGCTCGAATACGCCCGACCCTAATGTGCTTTACCTCCTCTGGGGAGGAGGAAATGACCTTTTCGATGATTCAAGTGCGACGAACGTGACTGCGACGGCAAATCGCGTTCGCACGTTGGTCGATCGGCTCGCGCTAGCGGGCGCGCGAAAATTTTTCGTGCCGAATGTCCCGCCGCTTGGCGCAGTGCCGAATTCGCTCGGGCACCCTTCGACGGTGGCAGCGCTCGATTTGGCGTCGGCGAATTATCGGGGCGAATTGAACGCGGCGCTTGCTTCCGAGCAAAGCGCATTGGCTGCGCAAGGCATCAACATTCAACTTTATGGACTCGATATTTGGCTGAATGTGATTCGTGTGCTGGCCGAGCCGGCGAAATACGGCTTCACCAATGTGACCGACCCTTCGCAGGGCGAGTCGGTTAACCCGGACCATTACCTGTTTTGGGACGACCTTCATCCAACTACCGCCGCGCATCACGAGATCGCAATGGAAGCGGACCGGGTGCTCAGGGGGGCAGTGCCGCCGCTGGGCAAGGCTGTGAATATTTCCACCCGCGGAAAGGTTGGCACGGGTGAAGATGTGCTGATCGCCGGTTTCATTATCACTGGGACGGACGCAAAAAGAGTGATCGTACGCGCGCTTGGTCCATCCCTCTCGAATTTCGGGGTCCCCGGTCCGCTCGCGGATCCGACGCTGACAATTTACGATAGCAACAATGCTGTCGTCGCGCGCAACGATAATTGGAGGGACACGCAACAGGCCGAGATTGAGGCGACCGGCCTCGCCCCGCAAAACAATCTCGAATCGGCAATCATAGTGACATTGGGGCCAGGCGCGTACACGGGGATCGTAAGCGGAAAAAATGGCGGCACCGGCAACGCCCTGGCTGAAGTTTATGATTTAAACACAACCGCCCAATCCGTTTTTGCTAACGTAAGCACGCGAGGTTTTGTGGGAACGGGCGACGACGTTTTGATTGGTGGATTCATTATCGCAAGTGGCGAGCCGCCGTTGATCGTCCTGCGCGCGATTGGACCCTCGCTCAGCTCTCACGGCGTCGCCCAGCCGCTGCAAGATCCGAACATTGAACTCCACGACCAAAACGGGGCGCTCATCGGGTCGAATGACAATTGGAGAGATGCGCAGCCGACGTCGATTAAAGCGACTCTGCTCGCGCCGGCCGACACTCGCGAATCGGTTATCGTGGCGTCCCTGGTCGCAGGCAACTACACAGCGATCGTGCGTGGTAACAACGGCACGACGGGAGTGGCACTGGTCGAAGTTTACCGGCTCGAGTAGCGCGCCTCCTCGTTAGGCTGAACGACGAGATTAATTAGGTAAGGCGATTGACCTCAATCGCGTTAACGCTGACGGTCACGCGCGCAGAGGCGGTTCAGTGAACCGCCCCTACCTGCGCGCTCAAGACCAAGTGATCAAGCGCAGCTCGTGCGCTTGCATGAGGTGCGGATGCGTGGGGACAACGCGGACGCTGAATCCATAAGCGCCACTCTCGGCCGCAGGCACCGATCCTTGGTAAACATAACTGCCGTCGCCGTTCTGGCTGCTTTCAGCGAGAATTGTGACCGCGGGGTTTTTGATGCCGCCGTTCTCTGATTCGCCGTGATAGGCTTCGACGCGCACATGTTTCGGATCCACTGCGCCAAGATGAACGCGTGTGCTCAACTGGAGCGACTCGCCCACCGGAATGTTTTGCCGATCGGTGTTGCCGATTTGCACGTCTTGAATGCGCACTTGCGGCCAATCCTTGCGAATCTTCGATTTCCACTGGCTCAAGTGCGTGGCGGCGGCGCAATTGTCGCGCGAAAAATCTTTGTGCGATTTTGCGGCCGGAATGTAAAGCCGCTCGGTGTATTCCTTCACCATCCGGTGGGTGTTGAAGACGGGTGTGACACTGCGAATTGATTCGCGCATCAATTGCAGCCAGGCGAGGGGAAGCTTGCCGTCCGGTTTCGCGTAATAAAGTGGGATGATTTGGTTCTCGAGCAGTTGATAGAGACTGCCCGCATCGACTTCGTTTTGAAATTCGATTGTGCCGTTCTCGATCTCCGGGCCGATCGCCCAGCCGTTGTTGCCGTTGTATCCTTCGCGCCACCAACCATCGAGCACGCTCAAGTTGAGTCCACCATTCGGCGCCAATTTCATTCCGCTGGTGCCGCTCGCTTCGAGTGGACGGAGCGGATGGTTCAGCCAGAGATCGACCCCTTGCACGAGACGGCGGGCAATGTAACTATCGTAATCTTCGACGAAGACGAGACGGTTCTCGAGGCCGGCTTGGCGGCTGAATTTGTAAACCTCCTGGATAAGCGCTTTGCCGGCTTCGTCGCGTGGATGCGCCTTACCGGCGAAAATAAATTGCACCGGGCGCGTCGTGTCGTTGAGCAATCGATGCAGTCGCTCCTGGTTGCTGAACAACAGCGCGCCGCGTTTGTAGGTGGCAAAGCGGCGCGCGAACCCGATCGTTAGAATTTCCGGATCGAGTATCTGGTTGGCGCTGCGGAGCGCCTCCGGCGATTCCCCCACGCGCTCCCGGCGCATGCGTATGCGCTCGCGTACGAACTCGACGAGACGGAGTTTAAGTTTTTGATGCGTCTCCCAAAGTTGCGTATCAGGAATATCGATGACACCGCGCCAAAAATCCGGCTCCGTGAGATGTTCCTCCCAATCGCGGAGATACTTGCGGTAGAGCGCGGAAAACTCCGGCGCCATCCACGTTTTTGTGTGCACGCCGTTGGTGATGCTGGTGATCGGTACTTCGTGCACCGGCACGCCGGTCCAAACGTCTTTCCAAAGCGATCGCGTGACTTCGCCGTGCAGTTTGCTCACTCCGTTAGCGTGCCGGCTGAGCCGCAGCGCCAGGATGGTCATGCTGAAGGGGTCGCTGGGATTGACTCGCGTTTGGCCGAACGAAAACAATTCGTCGAATGGAATATTCAGCTCCTTCGCGAATTGGGCGAAATATTTCCGCATCATCTCGCGCGGGAAGGAATCGTTGCCGGCCGGGACGGGCGTGTGGGTGGTGAAAACGTTCGCCGCGGCCACCACTTGCAGAGCGGAATAAAAATCGAGCTTCCTCGCGACGACATTGAGACGAATCCGTTCCAGCGCAAGGAAAGCCGAGTGCCCTTCGTTCATGTGAAACACTTCCGCTTCGATGCCGAGCGCACTCAGCGCTTTGACGCCGCCGATCCCGAGCATGATCTCCTGGCGCATCCGCATTTCCAGATCGCCGCCATAAAGCTCAGCGGTGATCAATCGATCCTCGGCGTTGTTTTCCGGAGTCTCCGTGTCGAGAAGATACAGGCTGACCCGGCCCACTTGCAGTTGCCAAATCTTGGCGAAAACTTCGCGATCCAAAATTCGCACTGAGATGAGCAAGTTCGCGTCGCCGCGGCGCACTTCGCGGATCGGCAGATCGTGGAAATTTTGATTGAGGTTGACTGCTTCCTGCACGCCTTCCTTGTCGATTTGCTGCTTGAAATAACCATGCCGGTAAAGCAGACCGATGGCGACGAAGTTGAGATCGAGATCGCTCGCCGATTTGCAATGGTCGCCCGCCAGAATGCCCAGACCGCCGGAATAATTCGGGATCGATTCGTGAAAACCGAATTCGGCGGAGAAATACGCGACCGGATTTTTGATCGCGCTGCCTGCTCCCGTTTTTCCGTACGTGTCCTTGCGCGCAAGATAATTGCGGAATGCGTCATGGACTTCCTTCAGCTCGCGCAGGAAAGCTTTGTCCTGCGAAACTTCCTCCAGGCGCAATTGGCGCGAGAGCTGGAGCATGCGCACCGGGTTGTGATTGGTCCGGTTCCAAAGCTCAGGGTCGAGATGACGAAACAGGCGGCGCGCTGAGGGCTCCCACGTCCACCAAAGATTGAAGCTCATCTCGCGCAACGGCTCCAGCGCCCCCGGCAAGGTCGGGGTTACATGATAAGTTTGAAAGGTCGGCATGGGAGAAGCGGCAAATGGAAAATCGAGCGGGAGTTAATCAAGAAAATGTCTCGCGGCAAGTCGTAGCCGTACGCGACCAGAGGACCGGTGACGCTTTCCACACGCTTTGGCGATCATCGCGATCTCATCGCTGTGCATAACATGGGCCAATCTTGCCGTTATTTAAATTAGCATCGCCCGACGGAGCGGCCGATCCACCGACGCGTTGCATGGCTACATCGACATTTTCCGTGGCGCGAGCACGAGCCCGACAACAAATCCCGTAATCAATCCGCAAAGGTGAGCCGCCATGCTCACCTGCGGCGTCGAGAGATCGAACATGACCTGAATCACGATGATCATCGTGATGTTGGCCAAACGCTGCTTCACGTGCGGCGCGTGACGATGTCGAAGCAAGAGTCCCGCCCACGCGCCCACGATACCCATCACGCATCCGGACGCGCCGACCAGCTGAGCCACATGAACAAGGCCAAACACGGTCAGCAGCACAACGCCCGCGCTGGATCCAAATCCTGAAATTAAATAACAGGCGGTGAATCGCACTGCGCCGATTGATCTCTCCAGGGGCGGGCCAAGAACGTAGAGCGCAAAAAGATTGAACAGGAGGTGGGCGGAGCCGCCGTGTAAAAAAAGGGCGGTGAAAAGACGCCAGTACTCGCCTTGCATCACAACTGCGTATGGTTCGAGCGCGCCGAGCCGGTGCAGCGTTTCGGGAGCGGTCCAATCACCGAATGAAATTTCGAACAGAAACGCGGCAATGTTCAGGAGAATGAAAACCAGAACTGCCGGCGCGCTCCAGACACGCCGATGTCGCCGAACCCGGCCGAGCCGGGCAGCTCCCTCAGCAGAAGCGAGTCGATCTTCCTGCGCGCTGGCTGATTGGATCCACGGGTGCAGCGCGCCATCGTTTCGACGGGATTCAAGAGCGCGAAATAACGCAATCTGCTCATGCAATCCCGCGCTCGGATGCAAAATTTGGACAGCCGTGGCCAGTCTTCTCGCGGGTTTGTAACGCTGGCGCGCCGCGAGCTCCGTCACTTTTCGCAGCGCAATTGCCGGAAGAAACAAGAACGCGAACCAGGCGCCGCCACCGATGTATCCAGCGTGCTCGCGAAGAAAAATCCACGAGACACCAGTAATCGCGAGGACAATCAGTGCGGCGATTCGCCACCCGCGATAAGGTCCGCCAGGTCGCCACGCCCTTGCCAAAATAACCAGTGGCGAAACCAGCGCGATGAAAAGAAAAATGTGGTTCAGGTCCACCATTTCGGTCTTGGTAAGAGACGCGGATAAGTTATTGAGCGTTGGACATTGAACGTTCAGCTTTGAGCGTTAGTTTTCGGGAAGCAGCAAACGTCCAACGTCCAACGTCCAACGTCCAACGTCCAATTCAGAGCATGCGTCTCACCGTCACTTATTATCTCGATGTTATTTCTTCATGGTGTTTCTTTACCGAGCCGGCCTGGGCGGAACTGAAAAAACGCTACGAAGGCAAAGTGGAATTTCAGTGGAAGATCGCGCTGCTCGACAAGACCGGGCTGCCAACTTCGCGTGAGCAGGAAGAATGGTTTTACCGCCGCAGCGGTACGCTCATGCGCTCGCCCTTCATGCTGAGCAGCGCGTGGTTCGAACCGGGCCGGCCCGAATATCTCGCGCCAAATTGCGTAGCGGAAGCGGCCAAGGATTTTGGAATCACCGATGATCACGTGCGCCTCGCGCTCGCCTACGCCGGCTTGCGCGAGGGAAAAAAATTTGGCGAGTGGGAAATCGCCGCGCAAATCGGCGCGGACGCGGCGAAGATCGACAAGAAGGAATTGCTCGAGCGCGCGCGTTCGCCTGTTGTCGAAACTCGAGTTCGCGCTGACACAGCCGATTTCCATTCGATGCAAGTGACGCAACGACCGACATTCGTGATTGACACCGAAATCGGCGATCGCGCGGTGTTTTCCGGTTTTGCCCGAGTTGCTCCGCTCGTCGCCGCGGTCGATGCCATGCTTGATGATGCGGAAGCGTACACCGCGTTTGCCGCGCATTTCGGCGCGCCACCAAAAACTTGATTGCAATTGAGAAATGGTTCTCGATCAGTTAATTTTGTGAGGCGGTGAATCCGGAGATTAAGCGATTACTCAAAGCCACGCCATTTGTTCTGTTCCGCGCGCATCCGGGCGATGGCAAGCATCTCGATGTGAAGCATCCGGAGCTCGCGTTCTTGACGAGGATGATGCTCTTTTGCCGGAGAAGGGGTGGCTGATCCGGCGCGCTACCTGCTTCTTGAAAACGAGGTCGAGAATCAGATTCATCTTGCCAGCGCAGAAATGTTGTCTACAACTTCCCCTCGGCTCGCGATTATTAATGCGGGCACGTCGTCGCGGTCATCGCAGCCGCGGCGAGGCCGAGTGCATCAGCGTTTTGCGAAAGCGAACGCTGAGAATTTGCGATGAAATGAAATCACGGCGATGCGGCGCACTCCCGTTTCGCCGGCTAGGAGCTTGATTTAATCTGCAACCGCAATTTCGTGTCAACGGTCGGATTCGCGCCCGCGAAGTCCGGGTCATTCTAGGGTCCAGCGGCGAACAGCTCGGCGTCATGAAGTTGCCGGACGCCTTGCGCAAAGCGACAAGCCTCGGCCTCGATCTCGTCGAAGTCGCACCGACTGCGAATCCGCCGGTTTGCAAAATCGTCGCGCTCGGAAAATTCCGTTACGACATCTCCAAGCAGGCAAAGGACAAGAAACCGTCCGGGGCGAAACTGAAGGAGATCAAGTTCCGGGTGAACATCGATGATCACGATTACCTGACGAAAATCCGGCACGGCGAGGAATTCCTCGAGCGGGGCAACAAAGTCCGCGTCCAGCTCCAATTTCGCGGCCGGGAAATGGCGCACCAGGAATTCGGGATGCAGCTCATGGAGAAAGTGCGCGAGGACCTCTCCGGCATGTCGCAAGTGGAGATGGAGCCGAAGATCACCGGCCGCAATGTTACCATGACGCTGTCGCCCCTGCCCGCGAGCCGCCGGAAACGGCGATTCGCGCCGCTGCCGAAAACAACCGAAACCGCGGTTTCACCGAACGGGACGCAATCGTAAGAGAGTCAGGCGCGACCGGTGTCGTGCTTCAGTTACGGCGATTTTGAAGCCGCGGGCGCCGCCGCCGGCGCATTCATTGATTGGACCTTTTGCAGCCGCTCCTTGCGGCTTAACGCTTCAGCGTTGTGCTTGTCGAGTTTCAGGGCTTTTTCCGTGTCGGCCATCGAGTTCTTTACGTTGCCCTTAATTTCGTAGATATAACCGCGATAAAGGTAATATCGAACCTCATCTGGACTGAGCTTGATCGCCTCGGAATAATCGGCGAGCGCTTTGTCAGAATCATTCATTTTCATCTCCACCGCTGCGCGTTGTTCGTAAATGCGCGCGTCTCGTGAATTGATTTTAATCGCTTCGCCAAAGTCGCGGATGGCATCCTGAAATTTCTGGTCATTCGCCGCGGCGAATCCGCGCTGTTGATAGGCGACGGCGAGATTCGGTGCGAATTTGCGGTCGCGATCGGTCGCTTTGCGAAATAGGTCAATGGCTTTCTCCCAGTCTTGATTCTTGGAAGCCTCCGCCCCTTCTCGAGCGAACTTGGCTGCTTCCTTGTTGGCTTGTGCCTGGACGGATTGCGAGAGGCAAAACGCCAGAGCCACGACCAGAGTAAGAGTAGAATATTTTTTCATGATTTCCTGTTGGACGTTGACTTTTTTAGAGAATTCGAAACTCAGGCCAAGAATAGTTGGCCGCAAGCGCAACTCTTCACGTCTGTTCCGGAGAAGATGGTTGTTCAATGTCGATCTTTGGTTCCGGCTCAGGTGCAAGTGTCTGCGCCGGCCCCGCGGCGTCAACTCGCAAGATGCGCCAGGCGCGACCGGTCGATTCGTCTATCTTAATGAGGGCGCCGCGTAACCGGACTTCGCCGGCCGCGACCGGAAATGACGCGGGCAAGTTTGAAATAAAACGGTTCATGATGGGCTCGATCGCGCGCCCCAGAATGGAATTGACCGGGCCGCACATTCCGGCGTCGCACATGAAGGCCGTGCCGCCCGGGAAAATTTGTTCGTCCGCCGTCTGCACATGCGTGTGGGTGCCGATGACAGCGGAAACTTTTCCATCCAGAAATCGGCCGAGCGCAATTTTTTCGCTCGTCGTCTCGCCGTGCACATCGACAACGATATTTTTAGTTTCTTCACGCATTTTCGTGACCGCTGCTTCCACGGCGTGAAACGGGTTCTCGAGAATCGGCTGCATAAACGTTCGACACTGCACATTGATCACGCCCACTTTTCCCTTGGCCGTCTCCAGCACGATTGATCCACCGCCGGGCGCACCGGCCGGATAATTGACCGGCCGGAGGAGACGCGGTTCGAGATTAAGAAAAGCAACGACGTCTTTTTGATCCCAAACATGATCGCCGGTGGTGATCACGGACACGCCCGCGCGCAAAAGCTCGATCGTAATTTTTCCGGTGATGCCGCGTCCGCCGGCCGCGTTCTCACCATTGACGATCGTGAAATCCATCCCGTGCTGTTCCTTTAATTGGGGCAGCCGCGCGATCACGGCGTTGCGTCCCGGCTCGCCAACGACGTCGCCCAGGAAAAGTATCGTTAGCATTCGACGAGCTTCGTATTAAAGAGAGCGAAATCCAATTGTCGATGTTTCGTGGCAGGCAAGTAAGGATGCGGCTCGCATTACTGGCACTCTGCTTGTCGATCTTTCCGCCCGCCGTCCGCGCGGCCGAGAATCTCGGAATTCTCGGCAGGCATCCGCGGTGGAAGGTGCTGGAAAAATACGAACAAACAATCACGCACGACGAGTTCGCGCAGCTCATCCAAAATGTTTATTGCACGCACGGTATCGCCCCCGACCTGATCGCCATCGACGACGACTCCGCGCGCCTCTTGACCAATCGAGACGCACAAAGCTTCGTCACGCTGCGTTTTGCCAAAGATGACGCTTCACGCGAGCGGGTGCCGCGACTTTGGCGCGCCGCAAAATCTTTGCCACCGGCAAGACAAGAGAAGCCGCTTTCCGGTTTGCGCATCGCGCTCGATCCGGGTCATCTCGGCGGCAAATGGGCCAAAATGGAGGAGCGCTGGTTTCAAGTCGGGGAGAGCCAACCGGTTAAGGAAGGCAATCTCGCTTTGAAGGTGGCGCGCATCCTGGCGCCGCGATTGAAAGAATTAGGCGCAAAAGTTCTTTTTGTTCGTAACCGCAGTCAACCAATCACGTCGAAACGCCCGGATGATTTCAAGGAGCTCGGCAAGAAAATTCTGATCCAAAACGGTGTGCCCCAACCGCGCGAGGATTTTGCGGACCCCGATGAGCCGGCAAAAGAGCAAACCGTTCGCTGGCAGAGTGAAATTTTATTCTATCGCCACAGCGAGATTCGTCGTCGCGCCGTGCTGGTAAACACAAAATTGCATCCCGATCTTGTGCTTTGTTTGCATTTTAATGCCGAGCCGTGGGGCGATCCGAAAAATCCGACACTCGTGGACAAAAATCACCTCCATCTCCTCGTGAACGGTTCCTATCTCGAATCGGAGTTGGAGCTCGATGACGAACGTTTTGAGATGCTGAGGAAACTTTTGAGTCGCGCTTACGAGGAAGAATTGCCGATCGCGAACGCAATTGCTGCCGCGATGGCCAAAGAGACGCAATTGCCGGCCTACGAATATCCGACCGCGAACAACGTCACCAAGATTGGATCGACCGGCTACGTTTACGCCCGCAATCTGCTCGCCACGCGGCTGTATCGTTGCCCGGTAGTTTATTGCGAGCCGTACGTCATGAACAGTCGCGATGCGTTCGCACGAATTCAGGCTGGCGATTACGAAGGGACGCGCAACATCGGCGGTGTCGAGCGCAAAAGCATTTTTCGCGAATACGCCGATGGGTTAGTGAACGGATTGATCGAGTACTATCGCACCGCGCGAAAATGATCCTCCTCTATAGCGGCGGCCTGTGACCGTCGCTCGAATAATGCGACGCTGATAGAGCGCCGCTACAGTTGATCAATCGCCTTGCGAATATCCTCCATCGTCGCGTCGCTGGACAAACGCGCCGATCCAATTGCCGGCGTCACGACGAAACGGACTTTTCCGCCCTGGAATTTTTTGTCGAACTGCAGCGCGTCGAGAATTTTCTCGCGCGGAAAATTTGCCGGCAACCGAGTCGGCAATTCAAATGCGCTCAAAAGATCGGCAATCGCATCTCGCTGGTCTTTCGGCAGCCCGGCGTTCTTGATCGAGATGGCGCACGCCGCAACAATTCCGAGGCTGACAGCTTCGCCGTGGAGAAATTCCCGATAATCACCCGCGCGTTCAATCGCGTGGCCGACAGTATGACCAAAGTTGAGCAGCGCGCGTTCTCCCGTCTGATCCAACTCATCTTTGGCAACGATGCGCGATTTTATCTCGATGTTGCGCCGAATGAGCGGCGCAAGGTTGCTGAGATCGACAGGTCGAAGCGCGGTGAACATTTCCGCATCCGCGATGATGGCGTGCTTGATGATTTCGGCGAAGCCCTGGTTGAACTCGCGACGCGGCAAAGTTTTTAGAAGATCGACATCGTCAATCACGAGTGACGGATGATGAAATGCGCCGATCAAATTTTTCCCGGCGCTTGCGTTCACGCCGGTCTTCCCGCCGATCGAACTGTCAACCATGGCGAGCAAGGTCGTTGGGATTTGCACGTGCGGAATGCCACGCTCATAAATCGCGGCGACAAATCCCGAAATGTCGCTAACCATTCCGCCACCGAGCCCGATGACGAACGATTGTCGATCCAACCCGGCCGCGATCATCTGATCGCAAATGGCGCCGACTTGTTCGAGCGTTTTGGATGTTTCGCCCGCCAGAATCGTGATTAGCGTCGGCCGAAAGCCTGATGACGTTAAACTTTGTTTTACGCGATCACCAAAAAGCGGCGCGACGGTTGAATCAGAAATAATCGCGCAATGCGGGCCAATTAGAATTTCGTGAATGAGCTCGCCGGTTCTCGCCAGCAAGGCGGCCCCGATTTCAATCCGACAGCGCTGTTTGCGCGAGCGAAGCTCGGGCTTGGTCACGGCGGGTTGGGATTCCATCGCTGTTTGGCGTTGTTAAGCACTGCGATAACCGCGATCACCACGAGTAATTCGATCAGGATAAAACCGCGCGAGAAATTTTTGCTCATCCGCTTTGGCAGTTAGCACGCCACGATATTGATTTGGCCGGGAGGCGAAAGCGAAAATCGACCCCGAAAGCTTTCGGGGTTGACAAAGCCGCCTCCAAGTTTGTGTATGTAAGTCATGCCTGATCCCGTTGCGCCGTCCCAGCCGCCGCCCCCTCCCGAGGCCCCGCCGAGCGCCGACCCGTCATCATTAGACCTGCCACCGAACATCGCGGCTGCGATTGCTTGCATCCCACTCGTCGGCGGAATCATTTTTTACCTGTTGGAAAAACGGAACAGCTTTGTGCGTTTTTACGCGATGCAATCGATCATCTTCGGCGGCGCCTGGTTCCTCTTCAATATAGCCTCGGCGGTGGTGCACGCGGTTGTCGGAGCGATTCCCGGCGTCGGTCCGATCCTGGTATTTCTGTGGGCGGTGATTGCGGCGCTGGTGCATCTGGCCTTTCTCGTCGTGTTTATTGTTGCGGTCGTGAAAGCGTTTAGCGGTGTGCGCTGGGACATTCCTTACGTTGGTCCGATGGCGCGCAAGCAGGTGGAGGGCGGCGGCGTCTGAGTCGCGTCAAATCGGACGGCACGGAGGCCGTCGTTCCCAGCGTTAGTCGGGACCGAGCAGCTTCACCACGACTTCCGTCAAAATCAGCTCGTGATCGAGCTGAGTCGTGACAAGCTGGAGATTTGCTTCGAGGCACGCCTGCATTCCCGCGACTAACTGCCCGGTCTCGAAGCGATGGGCGTTTTGCGCCGCAATCCCAAGCGCGTAGGCATTGATGGAGCCGTCTTTTTTACGCGGCAAATGTTCGGTCGCGGTATCCGGCAGGCGATTGATTGCCGAGATGAAATGGAACGGCGCATGCGGCCTCGGCAGTCGATGTCGTTCCATCAAATCCTTCGCGAGCAATAAATTCCGGATGGTCGGCAAAGTGGCGACTAGCAAGATGCCGATCGCGCTCTCGCCCTGATCGAGCAATCGCCTAACGAGTGTGAGCGCGCGCTCGAGATCGCGTTCCGCCAGCGCGTTGCCTAATTCGAAAATTACGCCGGCGCGAGAAAGCGGGACGAGCTCGCGCACAAGATCGACATTCACTCGCCTCTCTTTGCCGAGAAAGATGTCGATCTTTTCCAGTTCGCTGTCGATCTGGCGTGTGTCTCCGCCGGTCAACAGCACAAAAAGATCGAGCGCTTCGTCGTCGAATTGCAGTTTTCGCTTTGTCGCGCGTGCGCGGACGATTTCGGTTGCTTCCTCCTCCCAACCGCTGCGACTGGAATCGAGACGATCGAAGATTTGTAACTCGGCGCGATTTGCGAGCGCTTTGTAAAATGATCGGCGCTTGTCCACTTCCGTAGCGCTGAGCAGAAGCGTGACGGTCGCGCCGAAATCGCCTTTGATTATTTCCGCAAGTTCGTCAAGCGCAGACTGAACGCTGGCGGCGCGGCCAATTGCGGTGTCGCCGAGGAAATTTGCGTTCTTCAACCAGACTAATTTTCCTCCAAAGAACGGCAGCGTTTGCAACGCTTCGATTGTCAATCGTATCCGCGAAGCCGCCTGCTCCGCGTTGTCCACGACGCCATCGATCACTTCTAAACCGAAATCGCCAGCGTCCGGCGGAGTTACTTTGGCAGCCAGGTCCGCGGCCATGCGTTTCACTTCGCTCTCATCCGAACCGACGACAGCGTAAATATTTGCGGAGGCGGCTGTCGTTTTCGTCTTTGCCACTCGAAGTTTCTCGCATACACGCTGGCCAATCACAAGAAGAGTGGGATTGAGCGCTCCGCCGCTCGGGGTAGCGCAGGCGTCTCGCGTGCTGGTTTCGGCGTCTCGCCGAAACAATCTTGGATTGCTACCGACCACTCCCCTGCACAAAAGCAGAGGAAAGTTCGCGATCGCGGGACGCGATCGCCAGCACGCGAGACGCGTGCGCTACCCAGGCATCTCGCATCAGCAGCGGAAATTTTCGAATCTGACGTTTCAGTCGTCCACTTGTTGCAAAGAAGTTCCGAAATCTTTCGAAGCATAGTCGCGGAATTTTTCTTCGAGAGCAGTCGGATTCGGGAATTTTCCGGCGTAAGTGCGAAGGAGCGCGGTGTCGAAGGGTTGATGGCGGCCGAGCGCGTCCAGCACCGCGAGGAAGCTCGCCTTGTCCGTCAAGACAAGGAAGCGCACGAGACGCTCCGATTCGTCGTAAAAAGTTTCGACCCGATCGGAGGGCGGATGGGTCATGGCCACCAGCGTGGGGAGCGGAATAAAATCTTGCGCAGCGATCGCCGGCGAGTGCGGTTTGGCAATGTAACCGCGAGCGCGCTGGTAACTGGCGTGCGCCCCCTTGGAAACATACTGCGCAAGTCCCTCATCCAACCAACAAGGAATGCCGTCTGGGTAAAATCGATGAAGAACGAGATGAACGATTTCGTGTCCGAGGCTGTTGTCGGTGAATTTGTAGGCTGGATTACGCACGATGAAGAGGCTTCCGGCTGAATGAATCCCGCCAGTCCACTTTTCGAGCTGACCAAACATTTGAAACTGTTGCCAATCTTGCGGCTGCTCGAAAATGTAAATGTGCGATTTGGTGTCGGTGGCGGGCTGATCGCGCTCCAGTTCCCTGGCCACCACGCGGTAGTGAAACTCCGCTTCGATCGAAATGGGCGTGGCGACGTAAGTGTGAACGAAATGATAGATGAAATGCTCGGTCTCGCCGTGTTTCCATTGTTCCGAGTGAATTGCCAGGGCTTTTTCCCCGAGCGGATTGGGATCGCGCTGGCTTAGCTGCGAAAACTCAATCTCGGGCAACGAGCTCGATTCGTTAATTTGTGCATTGCCGGTGACGAGGCACAAGATCGAGATCGTAAAGATCAACATGAAGCGCATCGGTGCTCATGAAAGCTAATTGCGTGCGAGCGCGGGATGTTCTGCTTCTGGGGAGCACAGGCTGCCAGCCTGTTCTTTTCGGCAGCCTGCCGAAAAGCTCTTCAGTCACGTTCGTGTCGTCGGCAAGCTGCCGACGACTGCAGGCTAGCAGCCCGCGCTCCCCAGACGTCCGCCCTACACGCGCGAGCGACGGCGCCCGGCGTTGCGGGTGTATTTCACGGGCCTTCGTTTCGGCTCGATTTTGGTAATGCCGGCGCCGCTTTTCACTTCCATGATTTGATCGCGCAGAAGCGCGGCGTGCTCGAATTCCAAATTGGCCGAGGCGCGCTGCATTTCATCTTCGAGCTCTCGCAGCAGCTCCGTGACGTTGAAATCGCCACCCGCTTCGCGAATGACGGACGATTCGATTTCGCGCCCGCGCAGAATTGTGTGCAAACTCTCCTGCACGGCGCGGCGGACGGTTTGCGGCGTGATCCCGTGCGCTTCGTT
>QHQE01000131.1 GCA_003219265.1 Verrucomicrobiota bacterium | reverse complement strand
GCAACCGAAACAGAGCCAAATTCTGCTCGAAAAGTCGGCGATCGCTTCAATTTTTTCGAAGAGTAAGTGGGCACAGTTGCCAGAACCAGATCGTTACTACCTCAAAGCGATGAACTGCCCGCATCATCACAAGTTGTTTGCGGCAGTGCCGCGCAGTTATCGCGATCTGCCGCTGCGGCTGGCGGAGTACGGGACGTGTTACCGCTACGAGCAGAGCGGTGAGTTGTTCGGACTCATGCGGGTGCGCTCGATGCAGATGAATGATGCACATCTCTACATGACGCCGGAGCAGTTTGAATCGGAGTTTAACGCTGTAAACGAGATGTATCTGAAATATTTCAAGCTCTTTGGGATCGAGAAATATCTGATGCGTTTTTCGACGCACGATCCATCCAAGCTCGGCCAAAAATTTGTCGATGAACCGGAGCTTTGGAAACAAACCGAAGTGATGACAAGAAACGTGCTGAAAAATTCCGGGATCGATTATGTCGAAGTACCGAACGAAGCGGCCTTTTACGGACCGAAGATTGACGTGCAAGCCTGGAGCGCGATCGGCCGCGAGTTTTCCATCGCGACCAACCAAGTCGATTTCGCGCAGCCGCGCCGGTTCGACCTGCGCTACAAAGATCGCGATAACATCGACAAAATTCCTCTCTGCATCCATCGCGCCCCGCTCGGCACGCACGAGCGTTTCATCGGATTCCTTATCGAGCATTACGCCGGCAACTTCCCGCTCTGGTTATCACCTGAACAAGTTCGCATTCTGCCAATCGGCGATGAATCGAAACTGCTCGAATATTCGACGTCGATCTTAAACGAACTGCGCGGTCATCAAGTCCGCGCCGAGATCGACAAGAGCACCGACAACATCAACGGCAAAATCCAACGCGCCGAGCAAATGAAAGTCCACACCATGTTCGTCGTCGGAAAACGCGACATGGACGCAAACGCCGTCAGCGTTCGCGTTCACGGCAAAGGCAACCTCGGCGCAAAACCACGCGCTGAAGTCATCGCCGACATTTTGATGTCGATCAAAGAACGGCGAGCTTCCGCATGAATCGCGCCGAATCGTCCGGTCTCGATTAACGTCGAAAAACCGGCCGCAGCTTAACGCCTTTTCCTCTTTTTCGTCGGCAACTTCTTGCGTTTTGTTTTCGCGATGTCGCGCAGCTGCTTTTTGCTCATCGACTTGTACATTCCTCTTGAAGCGCCTTTGAGCGATTTCTTGGAGCGCTTTCCGCGTTTCGCGGCGAGCGCGGCCCCAGCGGCCATTTGTTGTTTCTTTGATCGTGCAGGCATACAAATGTTTCCCAGAAAAGATAAACCGGCAAACCGGTAAGCACGATTGCGATTCCGATTCCCGACGTGGCCGGCGCGAGCCAGGCAAGATCGACAATCAACAAGCCGGCGAGCAAGATCGAGATGAGCGGGACGATCGGATAACCCCATGTCCGATACGGCCGCTCGGCCTGCGGAGATTTGTTTCGCAAAACAATGACGGCGCCAACGAGCAACAGATAAAAAAGAAGATCGGCCGAAACAATGTACTCGAGCAGTTGCGTGTAAACGTTTCCGTAGGCGATCTTCCCTGCTGAATCGGTAATCATCGTGCGCGGCAGAGTCAAAAATGCCGTCCAAATTCCTTGCACGACCAGCGCTGCCGCCGGCACATGACGCGCGTTGGTCGTGGCGATTTTTTTGAAAAACAGGCCGTCGCACCCCATCGCATAATAAACGCGCGCGCCGGCCAGGATGAGTCCGTTGTCGCAGCCGAAAGTCGAAATCATGATCGCCGCTGCCGTTCATCATCGCCACGGCGACGCGATTCTGCGGCGCGTGTTGAATTTCCGGAAACGGCAAGACCGCGAGGTAAGCGACGTTAGCGAGCACGTAGAGGACGACGACGATGCCGCAACCGACCAGCAATGCGCGAGAGAGATTTTTTTCCGGTTCGCGCACTTCGCTGCCAATAAACGTCACGTTCGTCCAGGCGGTCTGAGCGAAGAGCGGACCGATCATGGCTTTGCCAAACAACAGCGCGAGCGCGAATCCGCCAACAATGGTAAATCCGGGCTGCGCAATCTGCGGACTCCAACCGTTGGCCCACGAGTTCCACCACTCGGCTGAGCGGGCCGCGCTGTTCGCGCTCCATCCCAGCGCAAGTCCAACTACCACGACGGCAGCGAGCGCCGCTGTCTTTGCAAACGTGAATGTGTTTTGCACCAGCTTTCCTATTTGCAGTCCGCGGGTGTTCGTCCATGTCAGCAACGCAATCAATCCAATGGCGACGACTTGTTCCATCGACAAACTGATGGCATAGCCGCGGCTTAACGAGATTGGGGCAATGAGGTAATTGTCCGGCGCGACCGCGGGAATGAAAACGCCGAGAAATTTTCCGAACGCAATTGCCACGGCCGCGATTGTTCCCGTCTGCACGACAAGAAACAGCGTCCAGCCAAATAAGAAGCCCAACGGGGCGCCATAAGCTTCACGCAGAAAAACGTAAACGCCGCCGGCACGTGGCATCATCGTCGCGAGCTCGGCGCAACAAAGCGCGCCCGTGATTGTCATCAAACCCGCCACGGCCCAGGCCAGCAACAACCAACCAGGCGCCCCGATCAATCGCGCCGATTCCGCCGAGGTGATAAAAATTCCGGAGCCGATCATCGAGCCCATCACGATCATCGTGGCGTCGATCGGACCGAGGGCGCGAACCAAGCTCGTCTCCTGGCGGTTGTCGATCTTCTCACTCATGCAATCAGTGGCCGGTTGTAGCGCTCGCCGCCGGCAGAGCAATGCAAAATGACGGAATCCGAATGACGAAACTCGAATGACGAAATGTTCCCTCAGCCAGCACCGCGCCCTTTTCGAGCTTCGTCACTCGGGTTTATTTCGTCATTCGGCATTCGTGCTTCGTCATTCAGATTTCATGAAGAGCTTTCTGGCGCGCGAATTGTTACACCTTCTTTTTCAAGCTGCGATCGCAGCGCGCACGCAAAGTCCACGGCGCCTGGCGTATCGCCGTGCACGCAAATTGTCTCCGCCCGGACATCGACATCTACTCCATCGACGGATCGAACCCTGCCTTCGCGCAGCATTCGCAGAACACGTACGGCAGCTTCTTCGGGATCGTGCAGCAGGGCATCCGGTCGCGAGCGCGGAACCAGCGCCCCGTCGCTCAGATAATTGCGGTCGGCAAAAACTTCGGGTGCGATTCTTAATCCATTCGCTTGACCAGCGGAAGCGAGCGCGCTCTTCCCTGGTGCGAAAAGAATCAGCGTTGGATCGGCCACCACAATCGCGCGTGCCACCGCCTTGGCAAGACCAGCATCGCGCGCCGCCATATTATATAGAGCGCCATGCGGTTTTACATGATTTCGCCGAACACCAGCGGCTTCGGCGATCGCTTGAAAAACGCCGAGTTGATAAGTCACTGCATCAAAAACTTCATCGGATGTGACCGGCAATTCTTTTCGGCCAAAGTTTTCGCGATCGAAAAGGCTCGGATGGGCGCCGACCGCAACGCCGTGATGGCGAGCGGCCTTGATTGATTCGCGCATGGTGTTCGCGTCGCCGGCATGAAACCCGCACGCAATGTTTGCCGAAGTGACGAGCGCGAGCAGTTCTTCATCGTGTCCGGCGCCTTCGCCGAGGTCGGCATTAAGATCGACCTGCAAAGTCATCGCACGTGGAGTTTGATTCCAACTCGGAATTCTGCGAGATCGCGCTCCCGCTCGGCAAGAAGTTGATGCGCCTCCGTGAGAGAGACTTCGTGAAAGCGGACGCGATCGCCGACGCGAAGCTGGGCCGCGATTGGAAGATCGACACTGATCACGTGCGCGATTTTGGGATAACCGCCAATGGTTTGGCAATCTCCCAGTAAGACAATTGGTTTGCCGCCAGGCGGAACCTGAATCGTTCCTGGCACAACCGCTTCGGAGATAAGATCGATATCATGATTTCGCTTCAACTCTATACCTTCGAGACGCACGCCCATCCGGTCCGAATCTGGCGAGACGATGAATACTTCATTCGTGAATCGTTGAATCGTTACATCGTTGAATCGGTTCCAATCAGAGCCGCGCATCACGCGCAAAATGGGCTCGCGTTGCGCGGGGCTCGACCAATCGTGCGGTGGACTCCAGGGGGAAATTCGCTGCTCGCGCAAAAGATCGACAAGTGATTGAGCGTGCTTGGAATTTCTCCCGAGCGCAATTTCGTCGCCGTCGCGCAACGCGCGACCATCGAAGCCGCCAAAATTTGTCCGTAAATCGGTGGAGCGACTGCCGAGCACAATCGGCACGTCGATTTCGCCGGAAATTCCGAGCCAACATCGACATCCAACTTTTGGCTGATTGAACATCAACTCTTGCCCCGATCGCACGAGCGCGGCGTGGCCCGCTGCCACAGACGTCGATCCGAGGCGCACATCGAATCCGCCTCCGCACCAGGCTACGATTCGATCATCGACGAAACGCAATCGTAAACCGCCAAGAGTGATTTCAAGTCCGGCAGCCGATTCGTCGTTGCCAACGAGAAGATTCGCGACGCGCAACGCGTGCGAATCGAGCGCGCCGCCAACTGAAACGCCAAACTGCCGAAATCCAAGTCGCCCGAGGTCTTGCACGCTCGTTAAAAACCCCGCGCGAGTGATGTCGATTTTCAATTGGCAGCGCGATCAAATTCCTCGCGTGTGATGGCGCGGAAACGGACGCGATCGCCAGGGCGGAGGAGTGCGGGCGGATCTTTTCGTGGATCAAATAGATGCAGCGGCGTGCGACCGATGATGTTCCAGCCTCCTGGTGATTTCATCGGATAAATTCCGGTCTGCGCTCCAGCGATCGCAACCGAGCCGGCGGGGATTTCTTTACGCGGAATTGAGCGACGCCGTGTGGCAAGTCGTTTAGGCAACCCGCTCAGGAAGGGAAAGCCCGGTGTGAACCCGATGCAGCTGACGCGGTACTGAGCGGCGCGGTGAAGATCGATAACTTCAATTGGATGGATCTGCGACTCCCGGGAAACTTGCTCGAGATCGAGAGCAAACTCCGCCTCGTAACAAACCGGTATCTCGACCAGGCGCGCGCTCGTGTCTCTCTGCTTGCGACGCCCGCCGCGCGAGAGCGCTTCGTGGATTTTTTGTGTGAGCGACTCAATGACATGATTGGCTCTGGCGGCATCGTTCATCACGCGAAGCGGATCAAAAAAAACTGCGACCGTCGTGTAAGCGGGTGCGAGTCCGATCACGCCAGGAATACGCGCGTCCTCAATCCGCCGGAGCGCGCGGAGAACTTCATTCGAGGTCTGCTCAGGCGCGTCTTCGAATTGATTGCGAACCCGCACGATGAGCGCGGAATCTCCGAGCGGCGCAATTTCCATCAAGCTTCAGACTTGGTTCGAGCGAAGATGTTGATCTTCGCTCCGCCTTTTTTCAGGATGAGGCATCTTTGGCCGCCGAATTTTGAAGCGAAACGGCTTCAGCAACATTTTCCACGTGCTCTTTGATCTCGTGCACTTTCGGATGCACATCACGGATCAAGTCATGTTCGGCCTGGGAAAGCCGTTCGATCCGCGTTGTCATTTCGTGCAGTTCTTTCAACATGGCTTCCTGGCGCGCTGAGATGCGATGCATCCACCAAAAACAGACACACCAGCAGCCCAGACCAATCCAAGTGAGTGCAAACATGCTCATATTATTGCGCCCGCGTCGCTTCGACCTCGATGTTGATCGCGACCGTCTGGCTAATCCCGGAGACAGCTTCCGCGCCCTGGCTGAACATTAGATTGAAGTCCCGGCGCTTGAGTGGCTCGGTGGTGACTGCCCATCGTGTTTGTTTCACCTCGTTCGAAATCGGGGTGAGCAATTTCACATGCAGCGTAATCGGTTTGGTGACGCCGTGCATGGTAAGATCGCCGAGAATGTCGCCGCTTTGCGGCCCCGTTCGCGTGACGCTGCGGCTCTTAAATGTGATATCGGGAAATTTCGCCACGTTGAAAAACTCCGCGCTGCGCAGATGATCGTCGCGCTTTTGGATCCTGGTATCGATGCTGCGGACATCAATTCTGGCCACGACCGACGATTTCTCGGGATGCTCGCGGTCGATGTCGATCTCGCCGCTAAATTTCGTAAACCTGCCGTTGGTTGTTCCGAGGAACTGGTGGACTTTGAATCCAATCGTTGAGTGCGATTGGTCGAATTTGTAAGTTTCATTCGCCAGCGCAGCCGAACTAAGCGCTGCTGACAAAATCAGACTCGCGACGAAACGTGTTCGCATCTTCATATTAAGCTTCCGTTCGCAATTTTGGTTTCGTCTCTTTGTTGGGCACCAACGCTTTAAGCAGGGGCGTGCGCGACAGCGGTAATCTCCCAAATAAATTTCCGAGCGCAAAAGCCGGATTGGCTTTCAATCTCCTGACGTCGTGCACACCGGCGATGCGCGCCAGCTCGGTCTCGAAATGTGCGACTGCGCGCGCATTTGGATTGTTGGCATCGAGATACCCGAAGGCGCGGCGGAGCAAGGCAAAGAGTTCGGGCTCGCGATGATCCCGCTCGGTGCAAATCTCAATCAGCTCCACAAAATAAGCCGCTGTCTGCATGCGCAGATAATTCGTTCGAATACCGCCGAAAGTCTTGCGCAGAGCAACCTCGGTGAGTGTGTGCAGATTCGATTTACGGCTCGGCGCGATCTGAATTTCCGCTTCGAAA
The DNA here is from genome assembly GCA_003219265.1 of Verrucomicrobiota bacterium. Taxonomy (GTDB): domain Bacteria; phylum Verrucomicrobiota; class Verrucomicrobiia; order Chthoniobacterales; family UBA10450; genus AV133. Next base: position 4,151 of record QHQE01000131.1, on the reverse strand, counting down.
AACAAATCCAATCTGCCGGCAAACGGACTTTTGGCGCGTCGCGCCCCTTTCGCGACGGTTTGAATGCAGCCGAGCGATTCGGTGCACCACGAGACAATGAGGCTGGTATCGCTGAACTTCCTTTTGCGCAACAAGATTTCATTGTTAGCGCGAATTTCGCTGGGGCGCGAGGTGGATCGACCGCTCCGTCGGCCGATGCTAATCCCAGCGGCGCAGCCGCAAACTGGATTAAAAGCGCGGCGTTTCACCGAGCGCGTGAAAACAAATGCGGCTTTGCCGGTTGTTTGGCATCCGAGAAACCGACTGCTCGATCCACCTGAAGTTGCGCAAAAACCGCTTCCAATCGCTGACCTCTCACTTCTGACCTAACGATTCATGATATGGAGCGCGCGCTTCTCGACATTAAGCGCGGCTTCTTTGACCGCTTCGCTCAGGGTCGGATGTGAATGAGTGGTCCGGCCGAGATCTTCCGAGCTGCCACCAAATTCAATCACCGAAACGGCTTCGGCGATTAGCTCGGAGGCCGAGTGTTGCAAAATATGCGCGCCGAGAATCCGGTCCGTCTTCGCGTCGGCGATGAACTTAACTATTCCATCGAGATCTTCGTTCGCCACCGCGCGACCGGTGGCGCGAAACGGAAATTTGCCCACGCGATAATCGATCCCCTTTTCTTTCGCCTGTTCTTCAGTTAGCCCGACACCCGCGAGCTCCGGATTCGTGTATATGATTCCAGCAATCGCGTCGTAATTCACGTGCCCGGGTTTCCCGGCAATCGTCTCTACGCACGCGATGCCTTCGTCTGACGCTTTGTGCGCCAGCATCTGCCCCGCGATCACGTCGCCGATCGCGTAGATCCCTTCCACATTTGTGCGGAAATGTTTGTCCACTTTGATCCGTTTCTTTTCGTCGAACTCAACGCCAACTTTTTCCGCGCCGAGTCCTTCGGAAAACGGACGGCGCCCGACCGAAACAAGGACTTTGTCGGCATCGAACTTGAGTTCTTCTTTTCCTTTGGTCGCGGTCGCAGTCGCGCGGCCGTTGTCGATCGTGACCCCGCTCACTTTAGTTTCGAGATGAAACGTGATCCCCTGTGCGGTGAGCGAGCGTTGGAGCATGTTCGACAGCTCCAGGTCGAAGCCGACGGCGATCCGCGGCAGAAATTCGAGAATCGTTACTTCCGATCCGAGTCGGGCCCAAACTGATCCGAGCTCCAGACCGATTGCGCCGGCGCCGACGACCAGAAATTTGGGCGGCGCTTCCACAAAAGTGAGCGCTTCGGTGCTGCTGACAATTGTTTTGCCGTCAAACTTCGCGAACGGCAGCTCGATCGCGGCGCTGCCGGTAGCGATGACGATATTTTTCGTCTCGATCTCCTGCTCCTCGCCGTTGGATGATTTGACCGAAATTTTTCCAGGGGCGGTAATTGTCCCGAATCCCTCGAACGTCGCCACCTTGTTCGTTTTCATGAGCGCGCGGACGCCGCTGTTCATCGTTCTTACGACCTTGTCTTTGCGCTGCTGCATCTTCGCAAGATCGACACTTGCGTTTTCGATGATAATGCCGTGCTTCCCGGCTTCCTTTTTTGCGAACACGAAATGATCGCTCGAAGTGAGCAGCGCCTTGCTCGGGATGCAGCCAATGTTGAGACAGGTGCCGCCTAGATCTTTGTCTTTTTCGACAATGGCCGTCTTCAACCCGAGCTGGCCGGCACGGATCGCGGCGATGTAACCGCCAGGCCCCGAACCGATGATAACGACGTCAAATTTTTCCATGCTGCTATTCTGTCATTCCGACCGAAGTGGAGGAATCTCTTACTGTTATCTATCTTGCAGCACTTCCACGCCCAAGTCGAGCCAGCTTGGGTTAACGCGACCGATCAAGGCAACTTTCTTTGCGCGCGACCACTTTTTCATTTGGGTCTCCCGCGCAATTGCATCGCGAATGTCCCGGTAATACTCGTATTTAATTAGCTTCTTGCATCGGTAATCGGAAGGAAACGATGCCCCAATTCGTTCACGGTGTTCCCAAGTTCGCCGAGACAAACTAATTGGTTACGCCAATGTAGAGAACTGAATGATTGCGGTTCGTAACAATGTAAACCCAGAAGTTATATTCATGTGACATGCCTCAGACTAATAATAATCCCGCAACAGCGGGAGACTCCACTCGACATGACAGAAGGTTTGCTCGATGTGTGAAAGACAGCGTCGCGTCCTACCTCAAAAATCGAGCAGGAGTTTTTTCGGGTCCTCGATGCATTCCTTCACTTTGATCAAGAAACCGACGGCTTCTTTGCCATCGATGGCGCGGTGATCGTAACTGAGCGCAAGATACATCATCGGGCGCACCTCCACTTTGCCGTTCACTGCGGCGGGTCGCTCCATGATTTTGTGCATGCCAAGAATTCCGCTTTGCGGCGGATTCAAAATGGGCGTGCTCAAGAGCGAGCCGTAAACGCCGCCGTTTGAAATCGTAAACGTGCCGCCCTGCAAATCTTCGATCTTCAATTTTCCTTCGCGCGCTTTTGTCGCGAAGCCGGCAATGTCGAGCTCGAGATCGGCGAAACTTTTCTTGTCCGCGTCGCGAACGACGGGCACGACGAGGCCGCGGTCAGTCCCAACCGCGACGCCGATGTCGTAAAAATTGTTCTGAATAAAATCTTCGTCCTCGATGCGGCCATTGACTGGGGGGACAGTTTTAAGTGCTTCAACGCTTGCTTTGATGAAGAACGACATGAATCCGAGCTTCACGCTGTTCTTTTTCATGAACGCCTCCTGCGATTTCGCGCGCAATTCCTGGACGGCGGTCATGTCGCACTCGTTGAAAGTCGTGAGGATCGCCGCCGTGTGCTGAGCCATGACGAGCTGCGCGGCGATTTTCCGCCGCAACGGCGACATCTTTTTGCGCGTGAATCGACCATCGGCCGACTGTCGATCTTCGGCCGCCGTAAGGGACGGCGTTGCCGTCCCAGGGAAGCTAGCTTCCCCTACAGACTTTCGATTTTGCGCGGCAGCTAGAACATCGCCTTTCGTCAGGCGACCGTCCTTTCCGGTTCCTGAAATCTTTTCCGTCTCGACACGTTCTTCTTCAACAATCCGGCGAACCGCCGGTGAAAGCGCGGTGGGCGATTTTTCCTTCGACGCTGCAGCTGGCTTTTGCTCTGTTTTTTTTGGCGCAGCTTTTCTCTCCGGTGGTTCGGATTTGGCGGGCGCGGTCTTTGAATCGTCGATGGTCGCAACGACTTCGCCGATCTTCACCTCCTGGCCTTCGGGCACCATCGTGTCGAGCACACCGGGCGTTTCGGCAGTGATTTCGGTAGAAACTTTGTCGGTTTCGAGAGTGAAGAGCGCGTCGCCGGCGTTGACGAAGTCGCCGGATTTTTTGTGCCAGACGGAAACAACGCCGCTCGAGATCGATTCGCCGACGGCAGGAATTTTTACTTCGATCGCCATCTGCGCCTAACTAAGCGCAGAAAAATCCGCTGGTCGAATCAAACATTGACGCGCACCAGGCTCCCTTAATCAGCTAAATCGAAAACGCGGCCGCGACGAGACGGGCCTGTTCGCGTTTATGCAAAACGAGCGACCCGACGGCGGGACTGGCGCTGGCGCGACGGCCGGCATAGGCGATTTCGCGGCAAAACATGGTCCGCAATCGCGGCTCCATGAATGTCCACGCCCCCATGTTCTCCGGTTCTTCCTGACACCAGACGAGCTTCACGCCTTGGGGAAATCCTTTCATCATTTCCCGCAGGCGTTTTTCGGCGAAGGGATAAAGCTGCTCGATGCGAATGATCGCTGCATTGTCGATCTTCCGGTCGGTCCGGTAATTGAGCAGGTCATAATAGACTTTACCCGAGCAAAAAATGATCCGCTTGGTTTTATCGACCGGACCCACGTCCGGCCCGCCAAGAATTTCTTCAAACCGCCCGCTCGTAAATTCTTCCGCGCGCGACGAAGCGAACTCAGCGCGCAACAGACTTTTCGGCGTCATGATCACGAGCGGTTTGATGAAATCGCGTTTCATTTGCCGACGCAAAACGTGAAAATACTGGGCTGAAGTGGTCAGATTGCAGACCTGGATATTGTCTTCGGCGCAAAGCTGCAGGAAGCGCTCGAGCCGGCCGCTGGAATGTTCCGGGCCCTGCCCTT
>QHQE01000130.1 GCA_003219265.1 Verrucomicrobiota bacterium | reverse complement strand
TCCTGCGAGGAAATCGCCGTTTGATTTACGATTACCTGACTGCCGGCTCGTGCGATTGCAGTTACTCACTCGATCAGGAATGCCGCTTCCGCGTTAATATTTTTCGCCAGCAAGGACACTTTTCGATTGTTCTGCGAAAGTTGCAAGCAGAAGTGCCCACCATCGATACGCTCATGTTAACGCCGATTTTCAAGGAAATCGCCCATGAAAAAAATGGATTGGTCCTAGTAACCGGCGCCACAGGCAGCGGAAAGACAACCACCCTCGCCGCCATTCTCAACGAGATTAACGAGACGCAATCGGTTCATGTTGTCACCCTTGAGGACCCGATCGAGTTCGTTCACCCGAAACTTAAAGCCACCTTTAATCAGCGCGAGCTCGGACACGACTTTAACAATTATCCAAACGGGCTGCGGGCTGCCCTGCGTCAAGCGCCCAAGGTCATCCTGGTGGGCGAAATGCGCGATCGCGCTACGGTCGAAGTCGCGCTCACGGCCGCGGAGACGGGTCACCTGGTCCTTGCCACCCTGCACACAGTCGATGCCGGCCAATCCATCAACCGTATCCTCGGCCTGTTCTCTCCCGGCGAAGAGAAGCAACTGCGCATTCGCCTCGCCGACACGTTGCGTTACGTCATCAGCCAGCGCCTCGCGCCTAAAGTGGGCGGTGCCCGGCAATTGCTCATGGAAATCCTCGGCCACAATTTGCGCACGGAAGAAACCATCGTGCTGGGTGAAGATGAACAACGCAATTTTTACGAGATCATCGAGGCCAGTGCACCCTTTGGCTGGATGACTTTCGACCAATCGATCCTCGCCGCTTATGAAAACGATCTCATCACCGAAGAGACGGCCAAACTCTTCGCCTCGCGCAAACCGCGTGTCACCCAGGGCATCGATTTGATCAAAAAGGCGCGCGGCTTGGATGTCGATCTGGATTCCGGTTTGCGCCTCGATCTTCCTGAAAACGCCTTCCACTAGAGCCCGCCATGGACCAGCAAGCAGACTCCAGTTTTATTGACATCGGCGACAACACCGCGCTGGTTTGTGTCGATCACCAGCAATACCAGAAGGTCGTCGTCCCGCAGCTCATCGATATGACTTACAAAGTAGACCTACAACTACGACGTGGTCGTCATCTACGAAAACTTCAAAGGCTCGACCTTACAGACGAATCCGATTTTGCGCGAAATGATCCAGGAACCGGACGTGCAGCGGCGCGAACATTACGTGGTGCTGCTCAGCCATGCCTTTGCCACGAATGATGCCGTGAGCGCATTCGCCCATAGTGTCGATCACATCATTAACATCGCCGACCTCGCCAATTTTCAACCGGTCCTGCGACACGGAGTCGCGCTGCATCAGGGACTTTATCATTCTTTTAACGAGATAATGAAGAGCGCCCAGGCGCTCTAATTTATCGCGCGCTAAGGGACGGTCGCGGGTCTTCCTCCTGGCCAACGTCCGATCCACGTGCCCCAACCGTAGAGACCGAGCGGTTCCAATTGCCCGGCGCTGACCAGCGCGTTTACCTGCGGCTTGGTCAGGACCTCCTTACTTTTGGCGCCGGGCATGTAGTAATCGTCGATTACAATCCAACAGCCGTCCGCAAGCAGATCGTGGAATAGATCGAGATCACGTTTCACGTTGCCGTCGGCGTCGATCACCAGCAACCCGACGCTGCCTGGTCGCAATCGCTGCCGGACTGCCGCAATTGTCTCCTCCTTCCACGAGTATCCCTCGATTAGCGTGATCAGATGAGCGACACCAAATTTGGCCAGATTTTTCTTCAAGTCTTTGAGAATATTTTTCGTAGGCAGCGTCGGATGATCACATCGGCCGCCCGGCTCGATCGTGATGATTGTCTTCGGCTGACCAGAATCGCGGACACCGTAGGCCGCCGCGATTGCGGAACCGCCCAGATAGGGACCGATCTCCAGAATATGTCCCGAGCCTATCTTCGCGAAATGATAGATCGCGGTCAGCACATCCAGATGCAGCATCGAGTGTTTGCGCCGCATTTTCTGCAACTCGTTGTTAATAGGATGACCGCGGTATTCCACCAAGACCTGCATCAGTGCGAAACAGTTTTCCAGAGCCGGATTCATAAAAGTATCGGCTTGCTCTTCGTTCCTGCCGGGTATTCCGGAGGCGAATAAACATTAAGAGTCACGGCCGGCTTCGCAGCCCGATTCGTGAAGCGATGTCTTACCTCGGCCGGAATGATAATCACGTCCCATCTCTTCAAGGTCGGATGTTCATCGCCAACTTCGCCAGTCAATCCCCCTTTGCGATTGCCGGCGAATTTGCGCCGCTTCGCGCATGAAATTCGGGTTTCGCACGATTTCGGTGGCGGCTTGCTCGTTTGAAGGATTCCGTTCGAACAAAGAGAAACAATCGATCAACCGCCGGCCGCGCCAATTAACCAGCTCCTGCCGGAGACAATGCAGACCGGACCACCCACAGAACTCGCGAAACAGACTGGCACTCATGGTCGGATTGCGATTGTGCTCCCAGTCTAGGATCCTGGCCTTTCTCAGCAGTTTTCTCATTGGCCGGGGCAAGCGTTCGCGCATGGAGTTTGCGTACTGGCCAAGATTTGAATGATGAACGAAACCCTTGGCGCCGATCTTCAACTTTCTTCCTAACTCGCTTAGGTAGTCTTCGAGTACGTCACGAGCGGGGTGGACCAGGGAATCAAAGCTGAACACAAAATCGATCGAGTCATCGCCGAGCATAGAAAGTGACCGCCCATCGTTGACGTAGTAGCTCAGCCGGGAATCCCCGGCGAACCGCTGCCGACACGCATCGATGCATTCCTCCTTGCGATCGAGGGCGAGTAGATGCTCGCAGTGATCCCTTAAGTAGTGTGTCCACCGCCCAAAGCCCGCACCGATTTCAAGAATAATGCGGGCAGGAAGACACTCCCCCACACGGGGAAGAATTGCGCCGAACCATTGCCCGGCAGAATTGCCCCAGGGCTCCGACCATTCTTCTCCGGCATCCTTCCAATCGTATTTCATCAGATTGAAAGTCTATCTCGAACAATCAGGCATGGCTATCGCTCTTCGACTCGCAACCGTGGCTGGGGGCGGAATCGAACCGCCGACACGAGGATTTTCAGTCCTCTGCTCTGCCAACTGAGCTACCCAGCCGTTGAAGAACGACAATCGCGACAATCGCAGACGAAAGCCGGGTGCTCACTATGCAAAATTTGTGACTGCAGGGCAAGCACTCCGAATTGTAGCGGCGGTCTGTGGCCATCGCATCATTCGTCCGACGCTCATAGAGCGCCGCTACAAAAATTTTCGCGGCAACTCCGCGGCTCTACGCAAGAGACGCAGATAATGCTCCCGCGAAATTTCGATCGCGCCGAATTGTTGCAAGTGCGGCGTGATCCATTGCGTGTCGAGCAAGGCGAATTTTCTCGCCCGCAAATGTTCGACCAACCCAACCAGCGCGATCTTGGATGCGTCCCTCACCCGATGAAACATCGATTCACCAAAAAACGCGCCACCGATGGCGACGCCGTAAAGGCCGCCGGTCAGCTTGCTTTTACTCCACGCTTCGACCGAATGCGCGTGACCAAGCTCGTGCAACCGCATGTAACTCTCGATAATTTCGCGATTGATCCAGGTGTCTTCGCGCTTGGCGCAGGCGCGGATCACTTCCGAAAAGCGATTGTCGATCTTAATCTCAAAAACTCCTTTCCGCATGACGCGGCGCAGCGCGTGCGGCACGTGAAATTCTTCGAGGGGCAAAATCGCGCGCGGGTCAGGAGAAAACCATTCGATTGCGTCTTCTTCCATCGCCATCGGGAAAACACCGAGCCGATAGCCTTGCAGCAAAAGTTCCGGCTCAATCATCGAGAAAAGTTCGCGTTGTCGCGGCCAATTGTCATTCTTGCAATGGGCACTCTGCTTTTTAATATAAGCGGATGAAGCCCATCTCGATCCTGTTCGCGACGGTGTGCGCCCTGATCTTGGGCGGCTGCGCCGATCCGCTCGAGCAAACAACTGTTCAGGATGTGCAGGAGCATTTTCAGCGCGGCGTCTCCGGCCAGGGACATTTGGTGCCGAATGATTCAGAGAACAACCAGCCCGGTCGTCCATCCGCGTCGGAAACGCCGCCCGAATATCCGCCGCGCCCTTGAAAATGGTCACGTCGCCAACCCATTCGAAAATCTTCATCCTCGATTTCGGTTCGCAGTACACGCAAGTGATCGCGCGGCGCGTCCGCGAGCTGCAAGTTTATTCCGAGATTGTTCGCTTCGACCTTGCGGCCGCTGAAATTGCGAAGTTGAAAGCAAACGGAATCATTCTCTCCGGCGGACCGGCCAGCGTTTACGACAAAGGCGCGCCGCAGGTTGATCCGCAAATCTTTTCGTTAGGCATTCCGGTGTTGGGCATTTGCTACGGAATGCAATTGATGGCCCATCATCTGGGCGGCGAGGTGGAATTCAGTGCGCGGCGCGAGTACGGCCCCGGCATCCTGCACGTGACCAACGGTTCGCCATTGTTCGGCGGAATCGGCGACCAACTTGATATCTGGAACAGCCACGGCGATAAAGTGGCTGCCTTGCCCGCCGGTTTCCGCGCCGCCGCGCGCACGGAGAATTCCAAGTTCGCCGCAATCGAAGATCCGAAGCGGGAGCTGTACGCGCTCCAATTTCATCCCGAGGTTTCCCACACGCCGCGCGGCAAAGAGATTCTACAAAACTTTGTATATCACATCTGTCACTGCGTGATGGATTGGACGATGGGCTCGTTCATCGAGGAAGCTTGCGCGCGCATTCGCGAGCAGGTGGCCGATCAAAAGGTCGTGCTCGGCTTGAGCGGCGGCGTCGATTCATCCGTCACGGCCGCGCTTTTGCACAAAGCGATCGGCGACCAGCTCACCTGCATTTTTGTGAACAATGGACTACTGCGTTCGCGTGAGGAAGAGATGGTGCAGCGTGTCTTCGGCGAAAACTTTCATGTGCGGCTCAAATATGTCGATGCCAGCCAGCGATTCCTCAGTTTGCTCAAAGGCGTAACCGATCCCGAGCAGAAACGAAAAATCATCGGCAACGAATTCATTGAAGTATTTCAACGCGCGACTGAGGAATTGCTTGAAGAAGATCGCAGAAACGGCGCGCGTAAACACGGCGGCTACAAGTTTCTCGCGCAAGGCACCCTTTATCCGGATGTGATCGAGAGCGTGTCGATCGAAGGCAATCCCGCGCAAGTGATCAAGAGCCACCACAACGTGGGTGGCTTGCCGGAGAAAATGCACTTCGCGCTCGTCGAACCGGTGCGTCAGTTATTCAAAGACGAAGTGCGACAGCTCGGATTGCAGCTCGGATTGCCCAAAGAAATTGTTTATCGCCAGCCTTTCCCCGGACCTGGGCTGGCCGTGCGTATCCTCGGCGAAGTCACGCCCGAGCGATTGTCGATCTTGCGCGAAGCGGACACCATCGTCGTCAGTGAAATGGAATCCTCCGATTGGTACTACCGCGTCTGGCAGTCGTTCGCCGTGCTTTTGCCTGTTCGCTCCGTCGGCGTGATGGGCGATCAACGCACTTACGAAAACACCATCGTCCTTCGCATTGTCGAAAGTCAGGACGGCATGACGGCCGATTGGGTTCGGCTGCCTTACGAATTGCTGGCGCGCATCTCGAGCCGGATCAGCAACGAAGTTAAGGGCGTCAACCGCGTCTGTTACGATATCTCGAGCAAACCACCCAGCACGATCGAGTGGGAATAGTTCAGCAAACAGAGGTCAGAAGCCAGAGGTCAGAGAATTGCGGATTTCGGATCGCAGATTGCAGAAAGCGCCGCTCCAGAAAAGCCGCGACCACTCTGGAAAGCCCGAAGTGCGGCGACCAACCCACGACGCTATGGCTATTACTTGCCTGTCCATTGTGAAGACGAACTCGATAGCGACGTCGCGCGCTGGCTCACAGAAGCGTACGCCGTCGGTGAGCAGAAGCATCTATTGTAGGGCGTCTGTGTCAGACTCCGATTCTGCAATGGCGTCTCACAGAAACGCCCTACAAATCACCGGCGCGACAACGTTTCCTGTTCGACACGGTGATACTGCTTCATTATGCCTTCGGTTGGCATGAACGCCGAGCAAGCTCGTCTTCAGGAAAACAATTCGCCCGAAAGGCCATGGCATTTTTGGGGGCCGTATCTCGCGGAGCGCGCCTGGGGAACGGTGCGAGAGGATTACAGCGCGAATGGCGATGCTTGGAATTATTTTCCGCACGATCACGCACGTTCGCGCGCCTATCGCTGGAACGAGGACGGCATCGCGGGAATCTCAGACTTCAAAGGCCGGCTTTGTTTCGCTTTCGCGTTTTGGAATGAGCGCGATCCGTTTTTGAAAGAACGACTTTTCGGCGTGACCGGCCCGCAGGGAAATCACGGCGAGGATGTGAAGGAAGTTTATTTCTACAGCGACGCGACGCCGACCCACAGTTACATGTCGATGTTGTACCGCTATCCGCAGACTGCGTTCCCGTACGAGGAACTCGTTAGGCAGAATGCGAACCGCGGAAAATTCGATCCCGAGTTTGAACTTTGGGACACGAATGCGCTCGCGGACAATCGTTTCTTCGACATCGAGATCGAGTACGCGAAAGCGGAGCCCAACGATATTTTGATTCGAGCTACCGCGACGAATTGCGGGCCCCATCCCGCGACGTTGCACCTCCTGCCGACGATTTGGTTTCGCAATACCTGGAGTTGGGGACGCGACGAACGAAAACCGATTTTGCAAGAGCGCACGCGAAGCGATTCGAACATCGAGATTATCGAGGCGACCCACGAGGACCTCGGTAAATATCGATTGTGTTGTGAACGCCCGGAGAAACTCCTCTTCACCGAAAACGAAAGCAATCTCGCGCGGCTTTGGGGCGTGCCGAACCCAACGCCGTTCGTGAAAGACTCAATCAACGACGCTGTCGTGCAGGACAGACCCGAGATTGTGAATTCGAACCAGGTGGGAACGAAAGCGGCGGCCCATTACAAATTCACGATGCCGCCTAACGAATCGCGCACGATCATATCGAGCTGCTCCTTGCAAACTTCGCCAAGGAGCAGCTCGATATGATCGTGCGCGAATGGTACCAGCATCCGAACGGACAAGTGCCGGCTTACGAATGGAATTTCGGAGACGTCAATCCGCCGGTGCTGGCCTGGGCGGCGTGGCGCATTTTTCAAATCGAGCGGAAACAAACCGGCCAAGGCGACCGCGCGTTTCTCGAAACGGTTTTCCAC